>PBSR01000117.1 GCA_002726335.1 Gemmatimonadaceae bacterium | reverse complement strand
GCAGCAAGAACCACAGAGGGTGCGTGAAGGCCTGTACCCGTTCGCCTGCGTTCCAGACCGGCCCCAAGCCATTCACGAGATTGTCGATCGACCGGAAGGTTATGTAGGCGTCATCGCAGACCCAGGCGTTGGCCAGGTACACGCCGCCGAACACGAGGAGAAAGGGGATGAAATGACGATGTCTCGCGGTCATCCGTCCTGCCAGGGAAGAAGTGAGGTCGTTCCGGTACGATTTGATAGGATAAGGGGTGTAATAGAGCGTCAAGGCAGCATCCGGGCAATCGATCCGTATCACCGGATCGGTACACCGAGATCCTCGGACTGACAGAGCCCGAAGAGGATGGCTTGACGCAGCGCCCGGTTAAACCACTTTCGGTGCCAATCCGTCACACCTCTCTCGAACGGCATCGGGGGCCAGCGCCAGTGGGCAAGACCACCATTTCCATCCACAACACCCTGTTCCGCATCAATGGTGACCTGACCTATTCCGAGATCCCCACGAACCGGCCCGAGGCGCAGGGTCTGCTGATGAACGCGCGATTTATCCAGGGCGTGTTCGACGACGTGGACGACCCCGGTAGGTTTGCCCGCTGGGGCCATGCGGAGTGGGACCCCACGGCGCACACACAAGGGCTGATCGACGCCCTGCCCCAATGGTATGACCACGGCCTGCGTGCTTTCACCGTCGGCTTCCAGGGGGGCGGTCCCTGTTTCACCATCGACAACCAGACGATCGCCAACAACCCTTTCGGCTCTGACGGAGCCCGCCTCGACGCAGCCTATGCCGAACGTATGGACCGGTTGATCCGTGGCGCCGACGAGATCGGCATGGTCGTCATCGTCAGTTTCTTCTACGGCGCCCAGACACGCTTCCTGAAAGATGGTCGGGCGGTCCGCCGCGCGGTGACGACAGCCTCGCAGTTTTTGCGCGATGGCGGCTACACGAACGTGCTGATCGAGGTGGCCAACGAGTTGAACATTGGTGACTTCAAGCGACATCCGATCATCCAGGAGCCCGAGGGCATGGCCAGCCTCATCGATCTGGCGCGCGAGACGTCGGGCGGCATGGCAGTGGGTTGCAGCGGCGGCGGCGGCTACCGCAACCGGGAGGTAGCCGAGGCCAGCGACTACGTGCTCATCCATGGCAACGGCACGACGCGCCAGCGCTACTACAACATGATCCGTGAGGTCCAGGGGTGGGAGCTGCATCGCCCGATCGTCTGCAACGAAGACTCACAGGCCATCGGTCAGATCGACGTGGCCTTCAAGACGGGGACCTCCTGGGGCTACTACAACAACATGACCAAGCAGGAGCCCCCTGCAGACTGGTCGATCACCAAGGGGGAGGACAGCTTCTTCGCCCACCGTATGGCGGCCGGCATCGGCATCGAGATCCCGGAACTTTCCGAGGGAAACCGGTTCTACCTGCAGGGCCTGGAACCGCACATGACCTACGCAGGTGAACGTTGGATCCGGCTGGCCAGCCTTTATCCGGAAAGCATCGACTTTGTCGACTTCTACAAGGACGAAACGCTCGTATCCACGGCGTACGACGAACCTTTCGCCGTGGGCTTCGTGACCAACTGGCGGCAGCAGGGCGTACCCGCCGGAGATGAGGACCAATGGCGGGCGGTCATCCACCTGGCGGGGGGAGACGTCATCGAACGACGAGGAGAGGACGATTCATGAAGGCAACATCCCAGGTTCTGCCCTTGACCGAGCAGGGGCGTCAGAAGATCAGCGACATCCAGACCATGTCGCTGCAAGGACCGCGCACGTACACGCTGGTGAAGGTCACTGCCGAAGACGGTCTCTACGGGATCGGCGAGGCGTACGGCAGTCCAGGCGTGGGGGTGAAGGAGCAGATCGAGGCGATCAAGCCGTCCCTCGTCGGGCGGGATCCGCTGGCCATCGATGTGTTGTACACGTTGATGGGGCAAAACCGGAACCCGGGGACCGGTTGGGCCGGCGCCAGCCGAACGGATGGCTCGGCCCACGCGCTGATGCGGGCCGCCAGCGGCATCGAGATGGCGTTGTGGGATCTGGCGGGGAAGATTCTGGGCGTGCCGTCCACCGTGCTGCTGGGCGGCAAGTTCCGTGACAGCGTGCGCCTCTATGACCACGCCCGGCCACGAGACATTCTCGACCGGGCCGCGTGCGAGGAGTGGGCGCAGCAGGTGCAGGAGGATCCGGCGGGTATCACGTGCCACAAGTTCGGCTTCGCCCACACGACGCCAGAGACCGATGCGGGGCGCGATCTGGCGAATCGGGTGCTGACCGTGCGTGAGATGCGGCAGATCGAGGAGGGTTTCGCCAACTGCCGCGAGGCGCTCGGCTGGGACCACGACATCATGGTCCACTGCCACTGGGAATACGACGTGCGCACGGCGATCCAGATCGCCGAGGCCGTGGCGCCGATCAAGCCGGTGTGGCTCGAGGACGCCATGATCGTGAACCATTCGGAGAGCTGGAAACGGCTGACGGCCAGCTCGCCGGTGCCGATCTGCACGGGGGAGAATCTGTGGCGGCGGCACGAGTTCGCCGACTTCATCGTGCACCAGGGATGCGACATCCTGCACCCCGACCTGCGCAACAGCGGCGGCTTTCTGGAGAACAAACGCATCGCCGACATGGCGGAGGTGTGGGGACTGCCCATGGCGACGCACAACACGGGCAGTCAACTCAACACGTGGGCCACGTGCCAGTGGGCCGGATCGATCCGCGACTTTCTCGCCTGCGAGACGGTTACCGGCAAGGGCGACTGGATGGACGAGCTGCTGATCCTCGATGGCCCCTACATCGAGCACGGGTGCGTGAGGATCACGGACAGGCCGGGCTTCGGCGTCGATCTGAATCCGGATGTAGCCCGGGGCCACCTGGCGGAGGGGGAGAGTTGGTGGGGGTGAAACCGCCTCCTGGCTTTTTCACTCGTCCAGCCCGGCCCCTGGTGTCTACTGTCTTGTCATCCGCGCCCAGGACCAACCAGTGACCGACGCCGAACTCTTCCCTCTCCTCGATCTGGACACCCTACCCGAAGTCCAGACCGCCTTCGCCGCCACCGACATCCCCGCAGCAAAGGCCGCCCTGGCCACCCACATTCGCCAGCGAAGATCCCCACAATGGCTCTTCGACCACCGCGACCGGCCCACACCCACCAAGAAGGCAGAGGACTTCCCCAAGGCCCTGGCCCGTGAGCGGCGTGAATTCACCTTCGGGTTTCACGGTGCCCCCGACTTCACGACGCAGTTCGGCGAGTCCATCGACTGGGCGGCGAACCCGACGAAGGGGGAGTTCAAGACGCATCTGTGGAACGAGTGTCTCAACCGGCACTTCCACTTCGATGAGCTCTCTCAGGCCTACTGGGAGACGGGCGACGAGCGCTTCGTGCGCGCCCTGACGCGGGACTGGATCGACTGGGTGGAGCACAACCCGCGACCCGAGGATTCGGGCAACAGCGTCCAGTGGCCCTATGGCTCGTACGCCTGGCAGACGCTGACGACGGCCATCCGCCTGGAGGCATCGTGGCCGAATGCCATGTATCGCTGCCTGGATTCCAGTGAGTTCACCGATGACCTGATCGTGGCGATGATGGGCTCGGTCTGTGACCAGGCCGGACATCTGGTCCAGTGGCCGACGCGGAACAACTGGCTGACGGAAGAGTGCATGGGGCTCTACACGGCGGGCGTGCTCTTTCCCGAGTTCAAGGAAGCGGCCCAGTGGCGCCGCATCGCCATCGCGCGGCTCTACGGTCAACTCACCGACGAGGTCTATCCCGATGGCGCCGAAATCGAGCTGGCCGCCGGATACGGCTTCTGGGTCCTGCGCAACTTCATCAGCCTGATGGAACGGGCGCGCGTAAACGGCCTGGGGCACGAGCTGCCCGACGATCTGGTGGAACGGCTGGAGAAGATGTTCGAATACCCTCTGTCCGTATCGACGCCGGACGGCCGCGCGCCCGGGCTGAACGACTCGAGCAACGCCGATGTGACCGGTCTGCTGTGCACCGGGCACGAGCTCTTCCCGCAACGGGAGGACTTCCTGTTCGTGGCTTCGCGAGGAGAGGAGGGCACCCGTCCAGAACAGATATCGACCGGGCTGCCCTGGAGCGGCCACTACGCCATGCGCACGGGCTGGGACGCCGACGCTCTGTACATGCTTGTGGACTCGGGTCCGTACGGCTCGGCCCATCAGCACGAGGACAAGCTGCACTTCGTGCTGCACGCCTACGGCCGCCAGCTGATTCTCGATCCAGGCAACTACTCGTACGACGCGTCCCGTCAACGGCAGTACGTGCTGACCACACCCGGGCACAACACGGTGATGGTGGACGGCATCGGCCAGCACCGACGCGGCAACGAGGCCACCTATTGTTGGCCGCGGCCGTGGGAGGGAGAAGCGCCGCCGGACAACGACACGCTCTGGGTCTCCACTGACGAATTCGACGTGCTCAGGGGAACCTACCGAGACGGCTACGGGCGCCCGCTGAGCCCCAAGACACATGGCACCCGCCGACCGGAGTCGGACGAGTACGATGTCCTCCACACGGCAACACACACCCGGCGCATCATCTTTCTCAAGCCGGACTACTGGGTCATCGCCGATACGATGGTCCCTGCCGATGGCGGAGAGCACTCGTATGACTCGCTATTCCACCTGGATGCGGAAGAGGCTTCGGTGGATGGGGACTCCGGGGCGGTACGGACGCATACCGACGGGCCGAACGTGGCCATCCGGCCGCTGGCCGATGCGGGCCTGGATGTGGAGATCGTCAAGGGCAGGGAAGAGCCCTGCCAGGGATGGGGCAACGATCCGTGGCGGCCCGTGCCGACGGCGATCTTCTCTTTCTCCGGGAAGGGGACGCGCTGGGCTACCTATGTCGTCGAGCCGTTAGCCAGGGGAGAGAGTCCCGGGGTGAGTGCCATGGTGCGCATCGAGTCGAGCGCAGGTCCGGAGGCGCTGGGGATCGAGGTCAGGCACGAGAGTGGTGCGAGGGACGTGATTCTGCTGAAGCACCAGCCATCATCAGAAACGGCAGGGACGGCGACGTTCGGGGAGTGGGAGTTGGACGGCGAGATCGGCGTGGTGCGGCTAAGTGCGGAGTTGGGGGTGGAGAGTGTGTGCCTGGCGGGGGCGGATCGGCTGAGCCGGGATGGGGAGGCGGTGGGGTAGTTGTCGGCTGGCTACAGCATGGGTGCGATGCAGGGCACTCGCCAACATCCGATCCCTGAGCCTACCTTCCAGCGTATGACCAAGCCTGTCTCATATCATCTGGGGTCGTTTCCGCCTGAATCCCTGGAGTGGGAACGGGTCATCCCATTCATCGGACCCGCCAGCAGTGCGCTTGCACGATATGACGGGCTTCTCTCCGCCATCCCCAATGCTGCCGTATTGCTATCACCACTAACGACGCAGGAGGCTGTTCTTTCGTCCCGAATCGAGGGCACTGTGGCCACGATGGGCGAGGTTCTGGAGGTGGAAGCGGGTGGCGAACCGGAAGGGATGACGGATCCAAAGCGTGGTGACATTGAGGAGATTGTGAATTACCGCCACGCCATGCGGATGCTGGTCGGCGAGTTGGACCAGCGACGGCTCTCACAACATCTGCTACGACAGGCACACTCGATTCTGATGCAGGGGGTGCGGGGACGTGACAAGAGTCCGGGGAACTACCGAACCGAACAGAACTGGATTGGCCCGCGTGGGTGCACGATCGAGGATGCGAGCTTCGTCTCGGTGGCGCCCGAGCATCTGCAGGCGGGTATGGATCGCTGGGAGGCGTTCTTGCTGGACAACAAGCAGGCCGATCGCCTCGTGCAGCTTGCGATCATCCACGTGGAGTTCGAAGCGCTGCACCCGTTCATGGATGGCAACGGGAGACTCGGGAGGATGCTGGTACCGCTGTATCTGTACGAACGGCGACTGCTGACCAGTCCTGACTTCTATATGAGCGAGTACCTTGAGGCCAACCGGGAGACGTATGTCAATCGCCTCCGCGACGTTTCGGCCACGGGAGATTGGACCAGCTGGTGCACGTTCTTTCTCGAGGGACTGAGACTGCAGGCCGTGGAGAACGAGAGCAAAGCCCGGGCGATTCTGGATCTCTACGAGAGCATCAAGGAGCAGGTGATCGGGCTGACGCATTCGCAACATGCGATTCGTGCCGTCGATTTCATGTTCATGACGCCCATCTTCAAGGGGCCGGACTTCGTCAGGGGTGCTCGCATTCCGAGGCCCACGGCGACCCGGATTCTGGCTCTGCTCAGGGGAGGGGATGCACCATTGCTACGGACGGTCCGTGAAGGCAGGGGACGGCGCCCGGGGATTTTCGCGTTTCCGCAGTTGCTGAACGTGGCGGAGGGCAGGAGCGTCTTTTGAGGCTCATCTACGCGACAATAGAACATTTATGGCTCATAAATGAAGATTCATGAGCCACAAATGCCGAAATGGTCAATCTGTGAGCCACAACCTGCCTGCTGACTTCCCGGATCAAACGAATCTGCTCGACAGGGCAGACTTTCACGCTTTCCTGAGCGGCTGTCTGCGCACGGAGCAGACCGGATCGGGCTTGTTGCTGCATCGTCATACGGCGAAGCAGATCGCCTACTACCAGGAGACCAACGAAGGGTGGGCGATCCGTTCTCGTTGCCCGGCGGGCATCCAGCTGAACCTGTGCTCCGACACGCGGAGCCTGGATCTGCGCGGCCGTATCCTCACCGGTCCACGCACCTACGCGGGATTCGATGTGGAGGTGGACGGACGGGCATCGACGGCGATACGCCTCGACACGAGTGAGGAAGCGCAGAACCTGCGACTCGTCGACTGCGACACTCGAGCAACACGTCAGATCACGGTCACGTTTCCGCAGAGCGCGATCGTCGAACTCGACGCGATCGATGTAGAAAAAGGGTCACGGACGATACCTCACGAGAGATCAAGGAAGAGATACCTCGCCCTCGGGGATTCGATCACCCAGGGCATGGACGCACGGGGCCCGGCGGCAGCCTACCCGGTGCAACTGGCACGCGACCTGGGTCTGGAATTCCTCAACCTGGGTGTGGGCGGCCACATCTTCGATCTCGACGCTCTCGATGACGAACTCCCGTATGAGCCTGACATCGTCACCGTGGCGTACGGTACGAACGACTGGAGTCGCGACACGACACGCGCGCAGATCGCCAGCACGGTCCGGCGGTATCTGACACGGTTGACGACGACGGTTGCCCGGTCAGCCCGAATCTACCTGCTGACGCCGATCTGGCGCGCCAATGGCGGTGACATCAAGGCGGGCGGCACACTGCCTCAGTTCTCAGCGGCGATCGGAGAGGCGGCGGCGCCGTTGGCCACTGTCATCGACGGCTCGACTCTCGTGCCCCATGTCCCCGGCCTCTTCGCCGACGGCATCCATCCGAATGACGAAGGCTTCCAGCACTTCGCGTCCAATCTCCAGCCACACTTCTCGCCGGAGACAGTCTAGCCGCCTGCCGTCAATACACCACAGCCAGGCTGCGGGTCTGCTCGAAGACTCCCAGATCGGTGTCCACTGACACCCGCGCCAGGTACAGGCCTGGCGCCACCAACCCCCCGTCCCCCATCCCGTCCCATACGTCCCGATTCCGGCCCTCGCTCCGGGTCTCGCCGTCCACCAACCGGCGAACCAGTCGGCCCCCCAGGTCGTAGATCGACACGTCCACCGACGCGGCCTCGATCCCCTGCAGCGCGAACGACACCGCCAGTTCATCGTGCACGCCGTCGCCGTTCGGTGTCAACACGCGTGCACCCAGATCGACGCCGGCCAACACCTCCAGCCGCTGCACCGGCGCAAAGACCTGCAGAGCGTCCGTGGACACCAACGGGGTGGCGTCGCCGCCGTCGATCGACTGCGGCAGGTTCTCGCCGCCGATCTGGAACACCTCACCTTCGAACAGGGTGCTGTAGTTGAACACCTGTGTCGCGAAGGTCAGCCGAACGGGCTGGTTCGAGGCCCGGCTCACGGGATGCGACGGGAAGTGGACCACCAGCTCCTGGTCGTCCACCGTCACACTGTCCGGCGCGACGATGGCGAGGGGGTCGCCCATCTCAAGACGCTGGAAGTCTACCGCCTCGGGTGTCTGTAGCCGAATCGCGTCAAAGCCGGTCTGTGCGTCTGAAGGAAAATCAGCCCGTACGTCGTAGGTCAGCGTCACCGGTTGGCCCAAAGGCACTTCGACCACCCCGCCGGTGGGGTGAGGATCATCCCTCCGCGCTACCTCACCGACGATGGGGTTGGCCAGCAGCGGCGAGAATTCAACCGCCAGGGAGTTGAGTCGCCCGAAGGCAAAAACCTCCTCGCTGGTGATAGAGACTCTCAACTGAATGAACCGCCGCCCGTCGGGCACCCGGATTCCTTCACCTGAGGTGTGGTGCGGCACTGACCAGAAGCTCCAGTTGGCCAGGTCGTCCTGTACCGAGCCCTTCTGCCCAGGAAATCCCTGGTCGATCTTCCTCGGCGCCCGGTCCCAGTCCTCGAATTCGACCACGTCTTCTCGTCGCAGTTCATCGAAGACGTGGTAGACCAGCGGCGAGTCGTCGTGACCCGTTCGCATCTCTACGGCGATCTGCACCGGAGCGTCGGGTGCGAGCACCGGCTCGACGCCCGGACCGGCGCTGCGGTAGACATCGAAGTCGTATAGCAGACGTCCGAAATTGACCGGCTCGCCCATGTCCAGAAGCCGCGAGGTGTAGCGGGTTTCGGGCAGGAAGCCCTCGCCGTAGAACTCGACCTCGGCGATGAAGCCTTCCGTGGGGAACCGCACGCGGGCAAAACGCAGAAAGCGGGTAGAGAAACGCGCGTCGGCGACCTGCTCGTCATGGCTGAAGTCACTGCTCAGCACCTCGTCGAAATCGCCGCTGGGGTCCGAGGAGAGAAACTCCTGTGGGCTGAGCGAGCCCGAGATGACGTATTGCCGGGGATACAGATCCCGGAACAGAAGACCCAGATAGGGCCCCGCAGCACCCCGTCCTCTTTCCGGTGGAAAGAACACCACTCTGTTCAGGGGCACGGCAAGACCCAGATCGAAGGTGTATCCATTCACGACCCAGCTATGGGTCGGTTGGCTCACGTCCCCATCGATGGCGTTGGCGGAGCCCCAACTACCGTACACCCAGGGCGTTTTGTCCTCCACAGAGGCAGGTGGTGGCATCTGGGACGAGGCCCCCCCGATAGAGGTGGAACGGCTATCGGAGCCCCATATGTAGCCCAATATGTTGGTGCTCTGGCCCTTCCCGGTTGGCGGACCTACCGCAATATTAACCGAAGGATCCAGCTCAACTGGTTGTAGACTGCCGACGGCGACCGAGTCAGTCAGGCCAAGCAAGTCCTGGCTGGCTTCGCGCCAATCCAGGCCGCCCTGACCGATGACGAGGCGTTCCACCTGCGCCTCGGCTACCAGGGACAAGCTCAGAAGGAGAATCAGCTGGGGAACTGGGTTTCGCATCGCCACGCTCTCCGCGGGTCGGCGGGTACTGTTGTTGCCGGATCGCCGGGCACCGTGTCAGAAACATAGCCCGCCGGACTGGAGGGCGGCAACGTCCAGCGTGTGTACGCGGGACCGACCCGCCCTACTGCAGCCGGAGCGTGGTGACCGCAAAAGCTCTGATCGAAACCGTCACCGAATGCTCACCTCCGGGCAGCTCGCGCTGATCTTCCTCCACGAGATTCGTCTCCAGCACCTGCTGAAACGCCAGAAACGGCAGGTTCACGGTCACCACCGTCTCTCTCCCATCCGTCTCGGCCAGGCGCAGGATGTGTCCCCTGCCGTCTTCCGCTCTCTTGAAGGCGAGCACCATGACGTTGGCGGCATCGACCTCACAGAACGAAGCTGACGTCGGCAGGGAGCCGCCCTGCTGCGATCCATCCATCCAGACCGTCAGGGGCGGGTTGGCCACGTCCCAGCCGAAGTGCCGGGCGGCCGCATCGCGCCAGTCCCCGGCGCCCGCCGTGAAGCAGTAGCGCACCAGGTATTCACAGGCGTGGGAGTTGACGAAGTTGGTGTTGAAGTTGTTGTAGCTGACGAGGGAGTAGATGTGTGCCCGGGTCAGTTCGCCCGGTTGCAGGAACGCGTGGCCATCGCCAGGGCCGCGAGCCTGGTGATGGGCGCTGGACACGTAGCCGGGCCACAGGCCGCCGAACTCCGCCATGGGGGCGTCCACCGGGCTCCAGGTCACACCCCAGTCGTCATTGCCCACGTGGGCCCAGTGCTGGACGGCATGGTAGTCGGTGTTGGATCCGGGCAGCTGGTCCTGGATCGGCTCGATCACGGCGTTGGGTGCTTCAAAGTGGAAGCGCGGCTCTGCCACCTGGAAGGGGAAGGCGAAGAAGACCTCCCTCGTGGGCGTCGAGTCGCGCAGAATGCGGGCGTTGAAGTCGACGCGCTTGAGCGTGTGATAGAGGGTGATCTCCACCGTCACACGCGGACAGCAGGAGGCTTCGGCCTGCAGCTGGATCGTCGAGAAGAGCGGACCGTCCTGCACCAGTGATACTCCCCGGGGACGGCCGAGCTCCTCCTCGCCGGAGCCGCAGTCGCGGATGATGAGCTGCCCGAATCCATGGGGGGCCTCGGCGTCGATGAGCTCACGCCCGAGGTCTCTGTCGTAGAGACTGCGGATGACGCCTCGCTCGGGGTCCATCTCCAAGCGGAAGAACCGGTTCTCGAGCACGCCATCGGTGGCGGCTGACTCGTCATAACGCGTCCACTCGTCGCAGGGTACGATGCTGTACGTCCTGTAGCCCATGGGCGGCAGCGCTTCGGCGACAAAGACGAGTTCCGTCATATCACCTGTGGCGACACCTTCCGCCGCCCAGGGCACGGCGGCCTGCGGGTCCGTGGTTCGCACGATCTGACAGGGGAGCCGCCGGCCTGTGTCCAACTCGACCAATTCGAAGGGGTTGTCCACGACCTCCTGGGGCAGGTCGACGATCGCCCGACCGATGGCGCCACCGAGGACGAGACGGTGGCCTTCGTCCTCATTCTCCGGCGGAACGACGTGCATGGGGGTGCCGTGGGGCTGCCAGGTGCGCAGTGACGCCCGCACCACGTCGGTCCGCTCCCACGAGAGGGGATTAAAGACGGTCACGGTGTAGCCCTCGTCCGGCAACTCGATCTGGTCCACGATCCGGTTGCCTGCCTTGAGGGTCAGGTCATGGGTCAGCGCCGCCGCGCGATAGGCGAAGCCACTTTTCTCGCTCCAGCAGCCCGCCTGCGCCGGGCCACCGGGGCTCCACATCCCCCAGCAGTGTTCGTCGTAGTTGAGGACCTGCCGGTAGGCTTCGTCGAGAGCATCTCTGGGATGCTGGTAGTCGTCCACCGTGAGGGCGGCGATGGTCGCCAGTTGCTCGGCCGCCACGAGGGCATCGTGTGTGTTGCGGTTGAGTCCCGTCTCCTTCGGTGTGCAGGTGGCACACACGGGGTAGTCCGTGCCCGGCAGGTCGCCGCGCAGCGTCTGCAGCTGATCGCCGAATCGCTGTTCAAAGCGCTCGAAGAACTGTGTCGGATTGGCTGTGATCAGCCGCGGATAGGCCCAGTGGCTGTTCCACTCGCGGGCAATGTGGGCGAAGCGCAACGTGGGCGGAGAGTTGTCCCGCACGCCGCTCACCAGGGGACGGTAGACCATGTCGTAGGCGTAGCCTTTGTCCTCGAGACCTCTGAGGAACCCCGGCAACTCGCGCAGAGCGTGCTGATAACTGGTCGGCGTCCAGATGTCTTCATCGAACGGATCGTGCCAGTAGAGGACCGACTGGCCATCCGGTCCTTCCCACCGGTGGGCGCCAGGACGATGGATGGGCAGTACATCCTCCTCATCCCAGCACGGGTGGACGTCGACGAAGTACCACGCGGGAAGGGCGGCGAAGAAGTACTTAATTCCCGCCCCGGCCAGGGTGCTGGCCATACCCCACGAAAACCCGGGGATGTCGTTGTGCTGGGCCGAGGTGATTTCGATGCCCAGCTCCCGCTTGAGTCGGAAGGACGGGTACAGCAGGCGGACCATCTCTTCGTGGCCGCACAACTCCTGGATCTGGTTGCCGTACAGGGCGCCGATCTCGATCTGCCCCTGGCGGACGAAGTGGGCCAGGCGCTCCACCGCTTCCTTCGGGCGATTCTCGACGAAGGGCAGCAACGACCAGGCGGCCTCGACCAGGTAGCGGAACCTGGTGTCCTCGGGCCAGTGGGCGGTCTCTTCGCAGAAGCCGAGTACGTCGTCCATGAACCCGGTGTGTTCGACGAGCAGGTCCGCCGGCATGTCGCTGTAGCCCATGTCGTGATGGGAGAAGTGGACGATGTGGATCTCCCAGTGCTTCTGCGGTTGCCAGGCGACGGTCCTCTCATCCTGCGGCTCGCCGGCCACGTGCAGACCGAAGGTCAGCTCCGCCGGTGTTCGGAGGTCGGGCACATGGATCTCGTGCACCGTCTCGCCGGATCCGACGCTGTCCAGGTTCAGGGACTCGTCCACGCCGGCGGCGCGGATGGTCAGTGCAGCTGACACGGCCTCACCGGAGTTGCCCACGGTCAGACGGACCTGCTGCCGCAGCCCTTCACCGTGGCGGACGAAGAAGATCGTGGGCTCGATGTTGAGGAGGCGCAGGTTCCCGGTCATTGGCGGGGCATGCCGTCTTCGTCGAACCGGTGCGTACGATCCGGCCCGCAATCGGGGTCGGTGAGCCAGCCGGTCTGCCCGTGCCAGTTCAGCAGTAGCTGTCTCAACTGGCCCTCGAGATCTGGGGCGCGATCGGTGCCAGCCAGGTTGTCGAGTTCGTAAGGATCGCGCTCGAGGTCGTAGAAGCAGTAGTCGGCATCGACCAGCCGGTGGCTCTGCCCGTCGAGGCACATGCCGTAGAGGTGGGTTGGCGTGCGGATGCCGATCTCGGTCAGGTTCTGTCCGGCGCCGCTGTCCGACGTTTCCACGAAGGACCAACTGCGGTCCAGGGCCGTGCCCTTGCCGGAGAGGATGGGCAGCAGGGACTGGCCCTGCAGATCCTCTGGCAGCGGCAGGCCGCAGGCCTCAATAATGGTAGGCATGATGTCGATGGTGGATGCCACCTGGTCTCGATTCACTGCGGCGGCCCAGCTTCCGGGGAAATGGTACAGCATGGGAATACGAATCGACTCCTCCAGCAGCACACCCTTGTTCCACTGGTGATGGCTGCCAAGGTTGTCGCCGTGGTCGGAGGTGAAGATGACGATGGTGTCGTCGGCCAGCCCGCTGGCCTTCAGCGAGCCCATCATACGTCCCACCATGTCGTCCACCCACGTGACGGCGCCGTAGTAGAGGGCCGTCAGCGTTCTGATATCAAATCCCGGGGGTAGCTCGAGGGTGTGGGGCTCCCGGTAGTGATAGTAGACGTAGTCCCAGAGGTAGATCCTGAACCACTCCTCCGAGGACGGAAGCTGCCCGTCACGTACGACGTTGGGCCTGAGGGGCACGTCTTCCGGCGCGTACATGTCGCGATACGTCCCGGGCATGTCGCCGAGGGGCATGTGCGGCGGCATGATGTTGTAGTAGAGGAAGAACGGGTCGGGCGCGGCCGCGGCATTGGTGAGAAACTCTTCCACCCTGTCGATTTCACGCTCGACGCTGAAGCCGTCGACGGGGACCGGGTCGGCCCCGTCGATCATGAACTGCTGGTGGCTGTGACGATGATTGTTGAGAGGCAGAACGCTGTGGTCGAAGCCGATGGCTTCGGGCGCCGGCCGGATGTGCCACTTGCCGATGGCGGTGGATCGGTAGCCGGCCGCACTCAGTGCCTCCGGGAGGGTTGTTCCCGGCAGATGGGCGCCCCGCTCACGCTCGGGAAACTCCGGCTCGAGCACGGACCAGCCCTTGCCGCCCGTGTCGACGAAGTCGTTCTCCAGGTGGCCGTTACAGGTGCGACTGTGCTGTCCGGACAGGACGCCGGAGCGGGCCGCCATACAGACCGGATTGCTCGTGACGGCGACATCGAAGCGAACGCTGTGGGCAGCGAGCCGGTCGATGTTGGGAGTCCGGATCACCTGGTTGCCGTAGCAGCCAGTTTCGAAGGCGCGCAGCTGGTCGCACATGCAGAGGATGATGTTGGGTTGTTTCACGGTTGGCACGGGTCAGCTCGGGTCCTTCGTTAGGCTGGCGGTGAGTGCTGATGACGGCTCTCACCTTGGGAACCGCGCAAGAACACTCTCGCAGGTGGCGCGACAAAGGTCAACGCCGCCACTTCAACTTCGAGTCTCCGGGATCAGACGCGGTACCTGCGTTCGTCTGTGGCGTGGCGATGGAACGACCACCAAGCGGAAGCTCAGTGTCGTTCCTCAGTTCTCACTCCCTAGCGCTACAAAGCGCCAGTGCTTGAAGCAGACGGGGTTACTCTCCGTCCGATCGATGGCGTAGAGGCGATAGCTGCACTCGGCGAATATGCCGACCTGGAGGTCTTCGGCGAGGCCGAGCGTAACATCGCCTGCGCTGTACCATCCGTTGCCGTCGCCGCACCATGCGGTGAACAGGTCGCCCCGCCGCTGCAGGCGCAGGTGTACATGATGGGCGTTGGCGATCAATCCACGGGCAACGACGGCAAAGCCGGTCCGCGCGCTCTTCACCGTCAGCGTCACCTCGCCTTCGTACTGCAGTCCCACCCCGAACCGAAGCAGCGTATGGTCGTTGACAAAGACCAGCAGACCACCAGCACATGTCCGCACCTTCGTCATGTCGATGACTGTCTCGGCCGCAAAGTCCGAGGTGGCCAGGCGCAGGGCACGGGGTGCTGTGACATTGGAAAAGAAGCCGCCGCCGAGAACCGGTTGCAGAACCATACCAGACGCGTCTTGCGTGACCGAGGACCGGCCAAGAGGATCAACGAAATCCCAGCCCTCACCCCAGCCATCAACTCCTTGCCACTCCTCCTCCCAACGCTGCAGTCCAGGTTCTCCATCACGCAAGTACCAGAAGCGCAGGTCGAGGGCCCTACCGCCAGACCAGTCGTCGCACCAGCGTTCGAAGTCGTCTCGTCGGTTCTCCTGGCAGAGGGCCTCGAGCCAAGCCAGATCGTACAGTAGGTGATCCTCACGGCAGGCCGGGCTCCTAGCGTTCAGGCCGCAGGCCAATGCAGCACTGTCGATCGCCGAGTCGGTCTCGCCCCGGCCATGGTGGAACAGCGAGCGAGTGCCATGCTCGAGGTGGGCGATCTGCCCGGCCTCCGTGGGATCCGGCACCGGTGTCGTCAGGACCGAAGCGGCCTGCTCGATTTCTGCCATCGTCGAGGTCGCTCTCTCGAGGTCGTGTCCGAGAATCTCCCAACGCGCCTGCTGGGCGAGCATGTTGAGCAGCCGCAGATACGAGCCGGTCCTGCGAAGCACATCACAGTACCTGGCCACATTCTCAACCCGCGTATCCAGGTCCGGTTTGGTGATCGAGTAGATTTCATCGGTGAGGCCGTATACCGATGCGAGCGTACTCAGGGCCCCGGTGGCTTCGACGTGCTCGGCGGCCAGCGCGCAACAGCTCAGCGCAATGTCGAAGTCGGACGACAGCAGATGATAGCGGGCAACTAGGATGGCTGCTTCGCCGATCTCCTGTTGATCCCCGAGCTCTCGGGCCATTCCCAGAGCGGCCTGGGCGTGTGCCCGTGCGCTCTCGCGGGTCAGGGGTTGACCGTCGCACTCCTGCAACGGGTCTTCGACCAATTCGACCATGTTGGACGCTGATCCGGCGAGCATCACGTGCCCGAAGGCGGCGGTCTCCTTGTAGACGGAGTACCTCCAGAGACAACTCGGTAGCGAGCGCGTCTTCAGCCAGCGCCCTCGTAGGTGCTCGTAGATCGCCTGTCGGCGACGCAACTGATGGCGGACCCGATCCTCGGACGTCACGGTTCCAGATCCCTCACTGGCCAGAGTCACAGCTTGAGGTGTCAGCAACTCGCCTTCGTCGTCGGCCTGCAGCTCGGCCAGAAGACCCAACAATTCCCGAACCAGTTCTGCCTGAGGCGCCTGCAGTTGGCCGAGAACCGAGGCGATCCAGGCCGCATCGTCCGAACTCACTGTGCCTCCTCGTGCTCTCGACGGGCGCCGCGACCCTTCTTGCGACCCTTCGACTGGATGCTGAGCGTGGTGATCAGACGGCTGACGATGGCCAAGGAGTCCGACGACAGATCCGCCACCGCCTGCAAGAAGTACTCGGGACGGATACCCTCTGCACGGAGTCGGCGAACGACAGTTTCCACGAGTGCATTTGAGTGGGGGATCGACGTGGTGGATTCTGTCAGATACCCCGCCAGTCGGAGTAGAATCTCGTAGTCGGCGCCATAGATCTCCGCCAGCGTCCGGAGCTTTTCGGGGCTGGGATGCTTCTGCAATCCCTGCTCGATCTGCCGCAGGTAGGTGTGCGAGATGTGCCGGGCATTGGTCTCGGGATACAGCTCCCGACTCCGACGGGCCACCCAGCGTATGGAGTGGGTCGCATTCTTCCTCAACCGTACCAGTTCTTGACCGAGTTCGCTCACCTACCCTCCACGCCCGGTTCGTGACCGGACAGAATAACCGTTGTGCCATTGATCATGGGGTGATATATTGAGATTCCGCAAGTGGAATAAATATATTCCATCAAATGATCCACCATTCACGCACCGACTTTAGGGGGGTGTAGGATGTGTACAGCGAGAGTATGGGCAGGTCTGGCACTCATCGTGGCAACAGCGGCCTGGGCTCAGGAGAATCCAGTTGTTGGCGTGGAGAAGATCAGTGACACGACGGGTGGAGTCGAAGGAGTGCTCGCCGACAACGACCGCTTCGGCATGGACGTGGCCCCCCTCGTCGGGACGACCAGACCAGGGTTCGCCGTGGGTGCCCACGGGGACGATGACAGCGGCAACAACGCCGGCGCAGTCTGGATCCTGTTCACCGACGGCGGCTCGCCTTCCCACCTCAAGTTCGCCAACCCAGACAGCCAGCCCGACAATGACCTCTTCGGAGTTAGTCTGGCCAGCATCGACGACCTCGATGGCAACGGAGTGCACGAACTGGTCGTGGGCGCCCAGGGAGACTCAGATGTGGCATCGAGCAGCGGTGCGGTCTGGGTGCTGTTCATGGGCTCGGACGGGTCGGTACTGAACACGCAGAAGATCAGTGCCGCACCTGGTTCGCTGCACGTCGATCTTAGCTATGGCGACGCGTTTGGCAACGTGACGGCCATCGATGTCAACGGCGACGATATGAAGGAACTCGTCGTCGGTACCTGCTGCGACGGTGCCGCAGATCGTGGGGCCGTGTACGTGCTATTCCTGACGTACGAGAACGGCAGCCTGCGTATCGAGAGCGAGGAGAAGATCAGCGCCAGCGATCCCGTCTTCGGTACGGCGATCGACCCTGGAGACAATTTCGGCTACCGGCCCTTCGGCATCGGCGACCTCGACGGCGACGGCCACGTCGAGATCGGTGTCGGCGCCTGGCGCGACGACGACGGCGGCACTGACCGCGGGGCCCTGTGGATCGTGTCTCTCCACGAAACCGGTCAGGCGCTGGCGCAACTGAAGATCAGCGACACGGCGGGGGGCTTCAGTGGGGGGCTCGCCAACGGTGACAACTTCGGAATTGGAGGCGCAGCCGTAGGTGACCTCAACGGGGACGGGCCGTCGATCTCGTCGTGGGCGCCAACAATGACGACGATGGCGGCACAAACCGAGGATCAGCATGGGTGCTGTACATGTCAGGTCGGCAGAGCATCGGCAGCTACGGGATTCTTGCCCTGCACAGCGCACTGCTGAAGAAGAACTCGGAAATCCACGACGGCTCGGTCGGTGTCAACGACTTCTCCCCGCCTCCGTATCAGTCAGATGGCGTCGAATTCGTCGTCGGCATCGGCTCCCGGACAGACGAGGACGTGCGACTTACGGGGCCGCAGGTGAAGGTGAAGTCGAATGCCATGATTGACGGGCTTCTGGCCTATCATGATCTGGTCTCGGTCGGCTCGGGCGTAGTGATTGGACAGGAGGCGCAACTCGCGGTACCGAACTGGCCGCTGTTCACGGAGGCGGAACTGCCAGAGTTCGTCAGCGGAGTACCGGGGACCGCAGTAATCGACGTGTCCCAGGGCGGGACAGAATCCCTGACTCCGGGAGCCTATGACCTTGTCAAGGTCCGCAAGAACGGCTCCCTGACCCTGGAAGCCGGTGAGTACTCCATCCGCGAGTTCGACGCTGGCGACTTCACGACGACGTATTTCGAAGGCCCTACCCAATTGCTAGTCAAGGAGCGTTTCCAGGTCTCGAAGCAGTCGGTCTTTGGTCCCGATCCGCAGTCACAGATCAGTGCCACCGACATACTCGTGTACGTGGAAGGCATCAATGGGATCAATGGCAACGTTGGCTCTACGCCGAAGGCGGCAAAGATCGGCCTCGGGGCGAGATTGCAGGCCAACGTGTATGCGCCGAACGGTACCGTCTACCTGCGGCAGAACTCGAACAGCACGGGTGCCTTCATCGGCAAGTGGGTGATCGTCGGTATCGGTGCCGAGGTCACCGGACGGAACGGCTGGACATCCGCTCCGGCGAGCAAGAGCCTTGCCCCTATACTGAGCGATCTAGCGGCAAGGATGAGTCCGAGGCAGGACCTGCAGCATGGCAGCTTCCCGAATCCGAGCAACCCGGCCACTCTGATACACTTCTCGGTCAATCAGCGCACCTCGGTGCGCCTGACCATCTACAACGCCTTGGGGCAGAGGGTGGCTACCCTCATGGACGACGTCGTCGAGTCGGGTCAGCACCGGGTGCGATGGGACGGTGTTGATGCCCGGGGACGTCACGTGGCGACAGGCGTGTATCTGTACCGGCTCGCGACGTTCGCCGGAGCCGCCACCGGCCGTATCGTGCTCATGCGCTGAACCCGAGGCGCGATTTCGGATTCGGCTCTCGTCTCATGGTGGGCGGCTTCAGCGCCGTGTCGGCCACTCCGGGGAGGTCGGTCAGCTTGCGGCCTGTGGTCGTCCACTGGTTGTTCCTCTCTCAGCTACCTGATGGGTTCCCGTTCTCGGACGCAGTTCCTTTCCTGACAGATCCAGGGTGATCAAGAGGGGCACTCCTATTTGGTGGGGATCAGACTGGCTCGAACATCGCGTGCCGTGCTGCAGCCCGATCACAGGTCAGCACCGCTTCGCAGCCGTCCGCAGTGGCGCAACGGGCGTTCAGCAGATCTGCAAGGTCCTGACGGCACTCACGCACCAGACGCCACCAGCCGATGCACGGCGTCGAGAGCTCTCACGCAGTGGGCATCCTCATGTGACGGCGTCGTCCATGGCCTCGACAGACATTGGGGCATCTTCGCGCGATGGGAGAGCAGTCCACGGGCTTGCGAGGCCGAGTTGGCCACCGGGCGAAGGATGGCTTCGCCCGACGCCTGGAGGACGAAGTCAATGCGGTCTCCTGCCCTCAGCCCCAGAGTGTCCCAATCGCTTTCGGGATCGTGACCTGTCCCTTGGTCGTCAGGGTCGCCTGACTCATTCCTTGCCTCCGATGATGTCCTACTACATACGAGTAAGGAACAGTGTTTGCGCAACACACTGGACTGTACGACACTCCAAAGTACACCCAGGGATTAGTCCCTAAACGACCAACAATACCCGCAAAGAGGTTCTACCCATGATGCGCAACCGACATCTGTCACGTCGCGAGTTCGTCGCCCGCATGAGTGCGGCCGCCGCCGCCCTGGCCGTGGGATGCGGCAGTGACTCCAACCCCCTGACGGGTGAAGTCGCTGACGGCGGCGTTCTGCCGACGCCGGATCCGTTGCCGCCCGGGATGGACGCCAGAGTCGCCACGGCGAACCTGACGGGATACGACACGGCCGCCTTGCGCACGACGCTGCGTGATATGGTGGACAGCCTCGGAGGGTTCGGCAACCTGGTCAGCGCTGGCGACAAGGTGGGCATCAA
The DNA here is from genome assembly GCA_002726335.1 of Gemmatimonadaceae bacterium. Next base: position 21,899 of record PBSR01000117.1, on the reverse strand, counting down.
GCTGAATCTGACGGGGGGCTCGGGCAATGCGGAGAGCGTGCCGGGTCGGTTCGGTGAGCCCGCGGCCGAGCTGTTCTGGACCCACCCCGAGATCGTGCGCGTCGTCGGCGAGATGTTCAAGGATGCCGGTGCGGGTCGCATCGTGCTGATGGAGGCGATCTATGACGAGGGCTCGTTCTACAATTATGGCTTCGGTGAGGTGGCCGAGGCCCTGGACGCCGAGTTCGTCGACTTGAACGTGGTGGCGCCCTACTCTGAGTTCGCCCAGATGGAAGTTCCGGATCAGCTGGGCCGCTACGACAGCTATACAATGAACCGGGCCCTGCACGATCTGGACGTCTTCGTCTCGCTGCCCAAGGCCAAGCGCCATGCCAGCGCCGGTGTGACCCACGCCATGAAGAACCAGGTGGGGTCGATTCCACTCAGCTTCTACAACAGTGGGGCGGGGCACCGCGCCGATCTGCACGCCAGGGGAAACGCCACGCTGGTGCGCAACTTCCTCGACATCAACAAGATCCGGCCGATCCACTTCTCGGTGAACGACGCCATCAAGACGGCTGAACACGGGGAAGGGCCGTGGGTGCGTGGCTTTCGCACGGCCCGCTTCGATACGCTGATCGCGGGCATGGATCCGGTGGCGGTGGATTCGGTGTCCACGCAGGTCATGGGGTACGACCCGATGGCGGCGGACGAGGCCGGGCCCTTCGGCGACGATCTGGTGACGACGGACAACTATCTGCGCCTCGCCGAGGAAAGCAACATGGGCGTGCACGATCTGAGCCGGATTCAGGTCGTGGATGCGACGGTGTCGAGTCTCGTCTCGGGCTGACGGCTGTCTGCCTCGGCCGCAGCGTGCGGCTCACCGTTCGCCCTATCGCGTCGCCAGATCGCCACCCTTGCTCCGTCGGCGACGGACACGCTACCTTGCCTCCCCATGCCGAGCCCGGAGACCGAACGCGTTCAGCGTGAGCTTGCCGACCAGGGGTACATCGCTGATGCGGCCATCTCCATGTCGCTGCACCTGGCCCGAACCCTGAGAAAGCCATTGCTGGTGGAGGGGCCGGCCGGCGTGGGTAAAACCGAGATCGCCAAGGTTCTGGCCCGTGTCCTCGACACCGACCTCATCCGCCTGCAGTGCTACGAGGGCCTCGACACGAGCACCGCTCTCTACGAGTGGAATTACCAGCGCCAGCTGCTGCAGATCCGCATGGAGGAGGAGGAGAAAGGGCGCACCCTGGAGCAGAAGGAGGCCCACATCTTCTCCGAGGCCTTCCTCCTCAAGCGCCCGCTGCTGCAGGCGATCACCCATCATCGGTCACCCGTGCTGCTCATCGACGAGCTCGACCGGGCCGACGAGGAGTTCGAGAGCTTTCTCCTTGAGGTCCTCTCCGACTGGCAGATCAGCATCCCCGAGCTGGGTACCATCACGGCAACCCACATCCCGTACGTCATCGTCACGGGCAATCGCACGCGCGAGCTGTCCGACGCCCTGCGTCGTCGCTGCTTCTACCTCTGGATCGACTATCCGGACTTCGACAAGGAACTGACCATCGTTCGCGCCCACGTCGACGGCATCGATGCCGACCTGGCCGAGCAGATCTGCCGGTTCATGGCCGCCGCCCGTCAGCAGCAGCTCGAGAAACCCCCGGGCGTGGCCGAAACCCTCGACTGGGCCCGGGCCCTGGTGGCGCTCCATCGACATCACCTCGACCCGGCCACGGTGGAGGAAACCCTCGGCCTCGTGTTCAAGGACTACCACGATGTCACCCAGGTGAAGCAGTCGCTGGCCGAATTCCTCGAGTCGGTGGGCGTACGCTCCGCTCTGACCTCAACCGGGTGAGTTCACTCCCCGAAGACCTGGCGCTGCATGGAACCCTGAGCGCCAATGTGGTCGGCTTCTGCCGTCACCTGCGAAACAGTGGCCTCGGCATCGGCCCAGACGAGGCGGCCGAAGCGCTGGCCGCCCTCAGCCAAGTTGATGTGGGCGACGAAGTCCAGTTCCGCTCCGCCCTGCGTGTCTGTCTGGCCAAGAGCGTCAGGGAGCAACAGATATTCGACGATGGCTTCCACGCCTACTGGCGCGTGTGGGACCGCGCTGGTGAACTGAACCGCCCGAGGCCGGATGACGACACGGGGCCCGCGGCCAGACAGGAGGCTTTGCCGGTTCAGCTGACGCTCCGTCAGTGGCTGGACACCGGGGATGGCGCCGACGCCGAGGAGGAAGAGGAGACCGCCGGGTACAGTCCCATGGAGGCGATGACCCGCCGCGATTTTGCCGGTCTGCAGCCCGCCGAGATGGAGGACATGCAACGCGTCGTCGAGGAGCTCGCCCGGGCCCTGGCGCGTCGACTCAGCCGGCGCCGACGATCGGGGCGACGCGGACCCATCGATCTGCGCCGCACACTGCGCCGGAATCTGCGCCGAGGCGGCGAGCTGATGGATCTTGCCTTCCGCTCCCGTCGGCAACAGAAGCTGAAGCTCGTCGTGTTGTGTGACGTCAGCCGCTCGATGGATCTGTACAGCCGCTTTCTGCTGCAGTTTCTCTACGCCTTTGCTTCGGCCTATCGGCGGCTCGAGGTGTTCGGATTCAGCACCAGCATCCGACGGCTCACGGCCGCTCTGCGTGAAGGCGAATGGAGTCGCGTCCTCGACCGATTGTCACGCCACATGCCCGAGTGGTCGGGAGGTACACGGATCGGCGCCAGTCTGGCCGACTTTGCCGAGAACCACTCGGAGGCCCTCGTAGACGGCCGCACGGCGGTGATCATCCTCAGCGACGGCTGGGACACGGGTGATACGGAAACACTGTCGAGTGCCATGGCCCGAATCCGCCGACGTGCCTTTGCCGTGTTGTGGCTCAACCCCCTGATGGGCAACCCGGGGTTTCGCCCCGAAACCGAGGGCATGCGAGCCGCCCTGCCGCACATCGATCTGCTGGCGCCGGCCCACAACGCGGCGGCCCTGCGAGATCTGGCCACCAGCCTGGGCCGGCTGCAGCGCGGGGGGGTGATGCGCCGGCCGTACGCACGCCTGGCCGAGCCGAGTTTAGATTCCGAGCCGGCGTCCGAGTTTCCGTCGGAATCTCGATCCGAGTCCGGGGCCCGGATCGACCCGGACGTCCCGAGCTCCGCCAGAAACCTGCAGGCCCTGGCAGAGAAGCAGACCGCCAGAAGACGCTAAGACTGCCGCAGCTTGTGGTAGTCCTGCAGCGTGTCCACGTCGGTGAAGATGCCGTCGTCGTCGACCTCGACTTCCACGACAGACGCAGCGTACCGGGCGAGCAGGCCACCGGCACCGCGATCACCTTCCAGGGCCAGAAGCTGCTGGCGGAATCCGTGACTGAACAGCACGGGGTTGCCGCGACGTCCGCGAGAAACCGGCGCCACGATGGCGCTCGGATGGGCGGCGAAGGTGCTGCACATCCTGTTGATGGTGTCGGTGGTGACGCTGGGCATGTCGGCGAGGGCGAAGAGGATCCCGTTGGTTCCTTCGGGGGCGGCGCGTACACCGGTGGCGATGGACGTGGACAGCCCGTGGGCGAAGTCGGGATTGAGAACGACCTGCACTCCCGTCGGTGCAAGGGCGCACCTCACCTCGTCCGCCCGGTGACCGATCACGACGACGACCTTGTCGATTGCCGTGGCGAGCAGCCTGCGAACCGTGCCGACCACCATCGGCTCGTCAGCATCGCCCCAGGGCAGCAGCATCTTGCTGTCCTCTGCCGCCCCCAGGCGCGAGGAGCGGCCCGCTGCCAACAGTACAGCTGTGATCATCCAGCGCCGCGGCGGACGGCCACCACCTCGGCGAGGATGCTCAGGGCGATCTCTTCTGGAGATTCGGCGCTGATGTCGAGGCCCACGGGGCCATGGATGCGGGCGATTTCTTCGTCGGTGAAGCCAGCCTCGCCCAGGCGTTCGACTCGCGATGCCTGCGAACGTCGGCTTCCCAGGGCGCCGATGTAGGCCGCTGGCGAGCGCAGCAGATGATGGAGGGCTTCGTCGTCGATCTTCGGATCATGGGTGAGCAGGACGGCATGGGTCCCCTCGTCGACGCGCCAGGTCTCGAAGAACTTCGCCGGCCAGGTGTTCACCAGCCGGTCCGGAGGCACGGGGAAGCGCTCGGAGCGGGCGAACACCTCCCGCGGATCGATGACCACCGTCTCCAGGCCGAGGATCTTCGCCAACCGCACCAGGGGGATGGCGATGTGGCTCGCCCCGACGACGAGCAGTCGGTCCAGACAGGGGAACACGTGCACGAATACGGGCTCGTCGGCCACGGTAGCGACCTCGCTCTCGCCCGTCGAGAAGGCGGTGGCCGCAACGGTCTGCGCCTCTGCCGCGGCCGGCCCCCAGTCCCCGGCCATGACTTCGTCAGCCTGTGGGTCGATCAGGACGTGCTGCCGGGGCCCAGGCGCGAGACGTGTCAGAAGCACGGCGGGGCGGTTCGCCTCGATTCGGGCGCGCAGCGCCTCCCAGACCTGGGCGCTGCCGTCGCCGGCCTGGCCCGGGTGTCTCTCCACGAACACTGACACCTCACCACCGCAGGTCAGTCCCACGGACCACGCTGTCTCGTCGCTGACACCGTAGTGCAGCTTCCTTGGCGTACCACCGGCGAGCACGGCCTGCGCTTCGGTGATGACCGCGCCTTCGATACAGCCACCACTCACCGACCCTGCCACCACCATTTCGGGTCCCACGATCATGGCCGCGCCGACCCGCCGTGGCGAGGACCCCCAGGTCTCGATCACCCGTGCCAGCGCGAACTGTCGACCTGACTCCTCCCAGGCGATGATGTCTTCCCAGATGTCTCTCATGTCACCTTTGCTTCGATTGACGTGGTCGGCAGCCAATATATATAGTTCAGCCGAACGGGCCGACGGTCCACGAACAGAGGCGGGTTGGACCATGCACCTCGAGGGTAGTCACACGTTCCCGGCGTCGCCGGAAAGGATCTGGGAACTGCTCAATGACCCCGACGTTTTGGCGCGAACCACCCCAGGACTGACGTCGCTCGAGCCACTCGGCGAGAACCTGTACAGGGCCGGGTTTCATCTAAAGATCGGCCCCGTGAACGGAGGCTTTTCCGGCAGCCTGGGGGTAAAGGATCAGAAGCCGCCGCAGTCGTTCCGGCTGGAGATTGACGTGGATGGTCGCATCGGCTCGGCCAAAGCCGAGGGGACCTTTGACATCCGCGGTGAGGACGGCGGCGCGGTGCTCGCTTTCGCCGGCGACGCTCGACTTCACGGCGTTCTAGCCCGCATGGGCGGCCGCGTCATGACCGGTGTTGCCCGGCTGTTTACCAGACAGTTCTTTGAAGCGCTCGAAAAAGAAGTGTAGTCATCCTACTGAGGGAGGTCTGCGATCATGGCGGTTCCGATCAGTCTTACGGTGAACGGGACGAAGCACGAGGATGAGGTGGAACCTCGACTCCTGCTCGTCCACTACCTGCGCGACGTCCTGCGCCTTACCGGTACCCACGTGGGCTGCGACACGAGCAGCTGCGGGTCGTGCACGGTGGTCATCAACGGCAACGCGATGAAATCCTGTACGATGCTCGCAGTGCAGGCCGACGGCGCCGAGATCACGACCGTCGAAGGCCTGGCCACGGACGGGGAACTGGATCCCATCCAGGCCGGATTCAAGGAGATGCACGGGCTGCAGTGCGGTTTCTGCACCCCGGGCATGATCATGACCGCCTGGCAGATCCTGGAGCGCAATGCGGATCCCACCGACGACGAGATCCGTCACGGACTGGAGGGCAACTACTGCCGTTGCACCGGCTACGACAATATCGTCAAGTCCATCCGTCACGCCGCAGACAACAGGTGAGGAGGACGAGATTATGACAAACCTGATCGGAAAATCCGTCAAGCGCGTCGAGGACAAACGCTTCCTCACCGGCAAAGGCAGCTATGTGGACGACATGGTCCTGCCGAACATGACCTGGGCCGTCATCGTGCGGTCCGACGTAGCCCACGCCAACATTGAGAGCATCAACACCGACGAGGTCTCCCGGGCCCCCGGATTCGTCGCCGTCTTCACGGGCGAGGACATGCAGGCGGACGGGATCAATGGTGTGCCCTGTGGCTGGCAGGTGGATTTCAAGAACGGCGACACGATGAAGGAGCCGCCACACCCGTCGCTGGCCGTCGGCAAGGTTCGATACGTGGGCGACGCCGTGGCCGTCGTTATTGCCGAGACTCGCGAGCAGGCCGCTGACGCCGCCGAACTCCTCGTCGTCGGCTACGAGGAGCTGCCCGCCGTCGTCGACGCGACGAAAGCCACCGCTGACGGAGCACCGCAGCTGTTCGACGACGTGCCGAATAACATTCCCTTTGACTGGGAGCTGGGCGACAAGGAGGCCGCCGATGCCGGCATCGAGGCCGCCGATCACGTCACGACCATCGAGTTCCGCAACCAGCGGTTGATTCCCAACGCCATGGAGCCGCGCGCCGCCATCGGTGACTACGACGACTCCCGCGAGCACTACACGCTCTACACGACGTCGCAAAATCCCCACGTCATCCGCCTGCTCATGTCCGCCTTTGTGATGGGCATCCCGGAGCACAAGGTGCGAGTTGTTTCGCCCGACGTGGGCGGCGGCTTCGGCTCCAAGATCTTCCACTATGCCGAAGAGGTGATCGTCACCTGGGCCTCCCGGCGCCTCTGCCGACCGGTAAAGTGGACGGCCCAGCGCTCGGAGAGTTTCATCACCGATGCCCACGGTCGTGATCACACCACCAAAGCCGAGATGGGTTTTGACAAGGAGGGCAGGATCACGGCCCTGCGCGTGAACACTCACGCCAATCTGGGCGCTTACCTGTCGACCTTTGCGCCCTGTGTGCCCACCTATCTGCACGGCACGCTGTTGCAGGGCGTGTACACGACGCCGGCAATCCATGTGGATCTGACCGCCGTCTTCACCAATACCGTTCCCGTGGACGCCCTGCGCGGGGCCGGTCGGCCCGAGGCGACCTTCCTGCTGGAGCGGCTCCTCGACCAGGCCGCTCTCGAGCTCGGCGAAGATCCGGCAGATCTGCGCCGCAAGAGCCTGATTCCGCCCTTCGACGGCAGTGATGCCGAACCCGGGTACGAGACCCAGGTCGCCCTGGTCTACGACAGTGGCAACTACGAGGCCGCCCTCGACAAGGCGCTGGCCAATGTCGACTACCCGGCCCTGCGGAAGCAGCAGCAGGAGGCACGCAAGGCAGGTCGCTACATCGGCATCGGGCTGTCCACGTACATCGAGGCCTGCGGTATCGCTCCCTCTGCTGTCGTCGGCTCTCTCGGAGCCCGTGCCGGTCTGTTCGAAAGCGCCACGGTCCGTGTCCAGCCCACGGGAAAGGTCAGTGTGTTTACGGGCAGCCATTCCCACGGACAGGGCCACGACACGACCTTTGCCCAACTGGTGGGCGATCAACTCGGCATCCCCATGGATGATGTCGAGATCGTCCATGGCGATACCGATCAGGTGCCCTTCGGCATGGGCACCTACGGCTCTCGCAGCCTGGCTGTCGGGGGCACGGCGATCACCAAGTCGATCGACAAGATCAAGGAGAAGGGCGCGCTGATCGCCGCCCACCTGCTGGAGGCGTCGGCGGACGACCTGGAGTATGCCGATGGCAAGTGGACGGTACAGGGCACCGACAAGTCGGTGGGCTTCGGCGACGTGGCCCTCACGTCCTACGTGCCACACAACTATCCCGAAGGACTGGAGCCGGGGCTGGAGTTTTCCAGCTTCTACGATCCGGTGAACTTCACCTTTCCCTTCGGGGCGCACATCGCCGTCGTCGAGATCGACACCGAGACGGGGGTGGTGAAGCTGGTACGCTACGCCACGTGTGATGACGTGGGCAACGTCGTCAATCCGATGATCGTCGAGGGTCAGGTTCACGGTGGGGTCACCCACGGCATCGGTCAGGCCCTGCTGGAGGGGGCGATCTACGACGACGACGGGCAGCTGGTTAACGGTTCGTTCATGGACTACGCCATGCCCCGCGCCGACGACCTGCCCCGGTTCGAAACGGATCGCACCGTCACACCCTGTCCGCACAATCCGCTGGGCGCCAAGGGCGCCGGCGAGACCGGCACCATCGGTTCCACGCCGGCGATCGTCAATGCCGCCATCGACGCCCTGTGGCCCCTGGGTGTGCGCCACCTCGAGATGCCCCTCACGCCGCAGCGCGTGTGGCAGGCCATCCAATCCGCCAACGGAAACTAGGAGGAGGGAGAAGAGATGATTCCTTCGAATTTCGATTATCATCGGCCCGGCTCCGTCAGTGAGGCACTCAAGCAGCTGCAGGACCTCGGCGACGACGCCAGTCTGCTCGCCGGCGGACACAGCCTGTTGCCAGCCATGAAGCTGCGCCTGTCGACACCCGGCCACCTGGTCGATATCGGCCGCATCGACGAGCTGCGCCAGATCGGTGAGGATGGCGGCGATGTCGTCATCGGCGCCGGCTCCACCCATCACGATGTCGAGTCGTCGGACCTCGTCGCCCGCCAGGCCCCGTTGCTGGCCCAGGCGGCCACCGTCATCGGTGATGTGCAGGTACGTAATGCCGGCACCGTGGGGGGCAGTATCGCCCACGCCGATCCGGCCGCCGACTACCCGGCGGCGGTGCTGGCTTCCGACGGCAGTATCGACGTGCAGGGCGCCAATGGTACGCGGTCGATCGCGGCGAGCGACTTCTTCCGCGATCTCTACGACACGGCGCTGGAAGCGGGCGAGATCATCACCGCACTGCGCGTACCCGCCGTCGCTGCCGGCACGGGCACGGCGTACCTCAAGTTTCCCCATCCGGCGTCGCGCTTCGCCGTCTGCGGGTGCGCCGCGGCGATCGCCGTGAGCGGGGGCAAATGCGTCAGCGCCCGTGTCGCCTTCAACGGGATCGCCGGCGCCGCCTTCCGCGATACCGGGGTGGAAGAGGCGCTGTCCGGTGCGTCACTGGACGAGGACTCGGTGCGTGCCGCAGTGGCGGATGCTGCCGAAGGCAAGGAGTTGCTCGAAGACTCCTTTGCCGGACAGGACTATCGCCGACAGCTGGCCCGGGTGTACGCCGGCCGCGCGGTGCTCGCGGCCGCGGCCAACGCCTAGACGCCAGACTCCAGCGATACAGTAGATGACAGTGGCCCCCGGATCGCATGGGTCCGGGGGCCATTTCGTTGTCCTCACGATCCAGGTTTGATCGCTACGTCAGATTCACCACCACCCGGCCGGTCTGTCCTCCCTGCAGTATGCGGTCGATCTCCGGTTCCAGTTCCTCCAGCGTGACCTCGCGGGCGAGCATGGGCGACGGATCCAGCTTCCACTCGTCCGCTATCAGCGTCCAGATACGTTGCCGCTCGGCGGGAGGGATCTCGGCCGAGTCGACACCGGCCATCGTCACACCGCGCAGAATGAAGGGCAGGACGGTCGTGTTCAGAGTGGCCGACGCCGCCAGACCGCAGATGACGACGATGGCATCCCGACGGGTGGCCTTGAGAGCGCTGGCCAGCATAACATCACCCACACAGTCGACCACGCCGGCCCAGAGACTCTTCAGCAGTGGCCGTCCGCTGTCGTCCGTCGCTTCTTCTCTCGACACCAGTCTGGTCGCACCCAGCCCGCGCAGGTAGTCTCCTGCCGGCTCGGTCTTACCCGTGGCGGCCACGACGGTGTAGCCGAGCTGCACCAGGAAGGCCACGGCGAAGCTGCCGACGCCACCGGTGGCGCCCGTAACCAGGATGTCACCATCGTCAGGTCTGAGGCCGTGGGCGACGATCCTGTCGACACACATGGCAGCGGTGAAGCCCGCCGTGCCGCAGACCATCGCCTCGCGTGCCGTGAGTGCCTCAGGCAGCGGCACAACCCAGCTGGCCGGTACCCGCACGTACTCCCCAAAGCCGCCGGACGTGTTCATACCCAGGTCATTGCCGATGGTCACGACCTCATCACCCACCCCGAAGGCGTTGCAGGTGCTGCGCACCACCACGCCGGCCGCATCGATACCCGGCGTATGCGGATAACTGCGTGTCACGCCCGGGCTGCCACTGGCCGAAAGGGCATCTTTGTAGTTGAGCGAGGAGTAGTTTACCCGGATGAGAACGTCGCCGGCGGGCAGGTCGGCAGTCGGTCGTGTCTCGATACTCCGTGCGAAGGTCTTCGGCTCTTTTTCGGTGACCACCAGTGCTCGGAATGTCTCACTGGGGCCGTAGCCGAGTGATGCCATGGCCTCCGCCATCTGTTGCAGCACATTGGGGTCATCGATCGTTGCCGGCATTCGATACGGTGTCTGGTCAGCGATGCTCTTGATGGTACCGCGCAGGATTTTTCCCGAGCGGGTCTTGGGCAGCTGTGTCACAACAGCCACCTTCCTGAAAGCAGCCACCGGGCCAATGCCCTCGCGCATCATACGTACCAGCTCGCCGATGATCTCGACTCGATCTCGTGTCACGCCCGCCTTGAGCACCACCAGGCCCACCGGGACCTCTCCCTTCAGCTCGTCCCGGACGCCGATGACGGCACACTCGGCGACGTCGGTGTGGGCTGCCAGCACCTCCTCCATGCCGCCGGTGGACAGGCGATGGCCGGCGACGTTGATGATGTCGTCCGTCCGCCCCATGATCGACAGGTAGCCGTCTTCATCCTTGAAGCCGGCATCGGCCGTCAGGTAGTAGCCAGCGAAGGCGCTCAGGTAGGACTGCACGAAATGATCGTCCTTGTTCCACAGCGTCGGCAGCCAGCCCGGGGGCAGGGGCAGTTTAACAACGACCGTACCCACTTCGTTTTCGGCGGCTTCCGCCCCGTCATCCTTCAACACGCGCACATCATGTCCGGGCACAGCCACCGCAGCCGAACCGGGCTTGATGGGCAACTGCTCGATGCCGATGGGATTGGCAGCGATGGGCCAGCCGGACTCCGTCTGCCACCAGTGGTCGATCACTGGCACACCCAGCTTCTGCTGGGCCCAGCCCAAGGTGTCGGGGTCACAGCGTTCGCCAGCAAGGAAGAGAGCCCGGAGGGAGTTGAGATCGTAGTGTTTGATGTGGTCGCCCTCGGGGTCATCCCGCTTGATCGCCCGGAACGCCGTGGGGGCGGTAAAAAGGACGTTCACTTTGTGCTGGGAGATGACGCGCCAGAAGGCCCCCGGATCAGGTGTACCCACGGGTTTGCCCTCGTACAGGACTGTCGTGCAGCCGTGGAACAGCGGGGCATAGACGATGTAGGAGTGGCCAACGATCCAGCCCACATCGGATGCCGCCCAGTACACGTCGCCAGGATCGACGCCGTAGATGTGTTTCATGCTCCACTTGAGGGCCACCAGATGGCCCCCGTTGTCGCGCACCACGCCCTTGGGTATCCCTGTGGTGCCGGAGGTATAGAGGATGTAGAGCGGATCGGTGGCGGCCACAGGCACACAGGACACCGGCTGTGCCTGGCTCACTGCCTCCTGCCAGTCGCAATCTCGTCCGTCGACCAGGTCTGCCGTCACCTGGGGCCGTTGCAGGATGAGGCACGTCTCCGGTTTGCATCGGGCCGAATCGATGGCCTTGTCCAGCAGCGGTTTGTATTCGATGAGGCGCTGCGCCTCGATGCCGCAGGAGGCGGACAGGATCAGCTTTGGCCGGGCATCGTCGATCCGCGTGGCCAGCTCGTCGGCGGCAAACCCGCCAAACACCACTGAATGGACGGCTCCGATACGGGCACAGGCCAGCATGGCCATCACGGTTTCGGGTACCATGGGCATGTAGATGATGACCCGGTCGCCCTTTGCCACCCCCGTCTGCACCAGCGCCCCGGCCAGGTGTGCCACCTCGTCCCGGAACTGGCGATAGCTGTACTGTCTGACGGTGTCGGTCACGGGGCTGTCATAGATCAGCGCCGGTTGCTCGGCCCGGCCGTTTTCGACGTGATAGTCGAGGGCATTGTAACAGGTATTCAGCTGCGCCCCTTCGAACCAGCGGTAGAAGGGGGGGCGAGAGTCGTTGAGTACGCTCGTCCATGGCTCGTACCACTGGACGTCGTCAGCAGCGCGAGCCCAGAAGGCCTGAGGATCTGCCAACCAGGAGTCGTAGACAGCCTTGTAGTCACCGGTCATAGGGTTCTCATTCCCTGATTCATACGGTGTAGTCTATCTTCGATGGCATCTTCATCCAAGCGCTACGAAAGAGACCGACCATGCAATACCGGAAGCTCGGAAACACGGGCGTCAAGGTTTCCGAAATCTGCCTGGGTACCGCTTTCCGCGGTCAGGACGACGAGCAGCAGTGTATCAGGACCATCGACCGGGCCATCGACCTGGGGTGCAACTTCGTCGACAGCGCCTTCTATGGCGAGGGTCGGGCCGAGACCGTGCTCGGAAAAGCCATCGCCGCCAAGCGCCAGCAGGTCGTGCTCTGCACCAAGATCTACGGCACACGGTATGGGGACGCCAACAGCAACAACCTCACCCGTCTCAATCTGATGCGCGGCATCGAAGACAGTCTGACCCGCCTCAACACGGAGTACATCGACCTCTACCTGTTGCACAGCTTTGACGCGGGGACGCCACTGGAAGAGACTCTGCGAGCCCTCGACGATCTGGTCCGGACCGGCAAGGTCCGCTATATCGGCTGCAGTAACTTCCGCGCTTGGAAGGTTCTCGAAGCCCTGTGGACGAGCGACCGCCGGAACCTGGCGCGCTTTGTCTGCATTCAGGACCAGTACAACCTGCTCAACCGCTGGGAGCTCGAGCCGGACCTGATGCCGTTGTGCGAGGAACACGGTCTCGGCATCATGGCCTACAGCCCCCTGGCGATCGGCCTGCTCACCGGTCGGTTCCGCCGTGGACAGGCCCCGCCCGCCGGCAACCACCCCTGGAGCAAGGAGGAGGGTCACGGGTTCAGCGCTCACAAGTACGACTTCGACGCGGCCATGACGGAGCGTGTAGATCGGATCGTGCAGGCACTGATCGATGCGGGCGCACGCCACGACCGCACGCCGACCCAGGTCGCCATCGCCTGGATTCTCGATCATCCGCAGGTAACGGCTCCGATACTGGGTGCCGACAGCCCCGAGCAGGTGGATGAGGCCTTTGCGGCGCTGGACTGGTGCCTGCCACCCGAGGAGCGTGTGATTCTCGATGGGGTCTCCGAGGTTAAGATGCCCGCCAAGTGGGCATGACGTCTCTTGCCGGATGACGGCGCTGTCGTCGGCACCCACAATACTATCGAGGAGAACAAACCTTGCATGACGTACCCAGGCCCTATCGGCCTCGCCACCTGCGGTCGGTTTACGCCGGCAGTCTCATTCTCGCCCTGGTCGGCGCCTGCACAGGACAGGGCACGATGAAGCCAGAGGCGTTGACCATGAACTCGGCCTACACCGTAGGGGTCTACTACTATCCGTGGTACGCGGGCGATTTCCACGGCGGCAGGTATCTGCGCGAGCATCTCGTTCCGCCGCAACCGCCAACCCTCGGCGAGTATGATGACCGCGAGTCGGCCGTGATCGCCCAGCACCTGCAATGGAGTCGGGAGGCGAACGCCTCTCTGTGGGTAGCCAGCTGGTGGGGACCGGGTCGCCGCGAGGATACGGCTCTGCGGCAGCACATTCTGCCGCACGAAGATCTGCGGGACACGAAGATCGCACTGTTCTACGAAACACCCGGACGCGTCCCGGGGTTTACCGACGTCAGCAACGTGTCTGCCGACCTGACCTACGTGGCGGAGAACTATTTCGAACATCCAAACTACCTGCGCCTCGATGGTCGCCCCGTACTGTTCGTCTACCTGACGCGCGTACTTTCGCGACAGGGCACGCTGGACGAGGTCGTGGACCTCATGCGGAGTGCCGCCACGGCCGCCGGACACGACCTCTACATCATCGGTGACCAGGCCTTCGGTCAGGCCCCGTCGGGTTCGTCAGCCTTCGAGCTTCTGGACGGCGTGACGAACTACGACGTCTACGGCAGCGTCGGCGTCAGCGGCTTTGCCGGGCAGCAGGCCGTGGATGCGTACTTCGCGGCGCAGGCCGGCTGGCAGGCGCTGTCGACAGCGGCGGGGGTGGCCTTCATTCCCGCCGCCACACCCGGATTCAACGACAAGGGAGTACGCGACGGGCATGCGGCGGTGTCACGCCGTCTGACGGCGGACGGCGAGCCCGGATCCCTCTTTCGCGAGATGCTGCGGCAGGCGACGGTCCAGACCGAGGAGGCCACCGGCAACATGCTGCTCATCACGTCCTGGAACGAGTGGCACGAGGACACCCAGATCGAGCCGGTGGCCACGGCGGCGGCAACAGACCTCGACGACAGCGACAGCGGCCGGGCCTACACAGAGGGTCTGGAGTACGAAGGCTACGGTGTGCGCTATCTGGACATCCTCCGCGAGGAGACGACCGGGAACTGAGGTCAGTCAGGGCGCGGACGAAGCTATCGCCCGTACCTCCCGCAGAGCCCGGACGGCACCTTCGAGAATCCGTTCTCGATGCACCTCGCGGTTGTCGGCCTGCTGGACGACCTCCGTCAACGGGGTGATCGCAGCGTCTCCCACGTCGATGACCCGTTGAATCATGTCCTCGTACTCGTCCATACGGTCGAGACGGATCAGCACACCTACTACGAGTACGAGCAGCTGTTCGCTGTCGGGTGATCTCCGCCGCAAGTAGTCGAAGCGGTTGAGTCTGGCTCTGACGCCGGCCGGATCAGAACTGAGAGTGTGGGCGTTGTCCGGCACCACGCCACGCAGATCGCCTACCGTGGCGCGCTGATCTCCTCCCCAATCCACAGAGCCGTCCTGCCGCAGTTCGCGAGCCTGCTGCAACAGCAGGTCATGGTAGCGTTCGTGGCGATCCATCTTGCGTACGATGTTGAACAGCAGGTCTGGTTCCCTCTCCTCGGGTTGCCGCCGCAGCACGCCACCGGCCACCTCGGCCAGCTTGCTCACGTGATGGGAGGGCCCGTCGTGTTTTGCCGGGGGCGCGACCATCTCCTCCCGCGTGGCCTCGTCCAGGTCCGGTCGCGACAGCTCGAGAGCCTTGAGGGTGAGGGTGCGCAGGAAGTAGCGGCCCTCGATCCGGTCCCGTTTCGGCAACTGCATGAATCCGTCGAACTCGTCACCGATATGGCGTAGCAGGCGCACGGCCAGGTAGTCGCGCACGTCGTTGCTGACGCTGTTGGGGACACCGGGCGGACCCGTGGAGGAGAGCTCCTGGATCTTCTCCCTGAACACCTCCACCGCATCAAAGTCACCCGCCACCTCGGTGAGGTAAGCCTTGCCGACAGCATGCTCCTCGGCGACGGCGTCGTAGAAAGCAACGAGGCCCGGCAGACCGGTGGCCAGCAGCCGGGCGACGAGGGTATCGGTCTGCGCCTGGCGGTCGACGTTGAAGCGGGCTACGTCCGTCAGATCGTGGATGAGATCCTCCACCGAGAGTGGCTCGAGAGGCTGTCCGAGGGCAGTGGCCCTCTCGAGGGCGATCTTGTGTACTATGTCGCGATCGACGAGATAGTCGTCCGGGTAGCCGAAGGCTTCCTTCACGGCATCGATCTTCTGGGCCCCCCAGGCGCTCTCGCGGCGTTCGGAGTACGTGCTGTTGGCCACCTGATAAGGGTCACGGAGCAGTACGTCGCACGACTGGACCGTGGCCTGCTCCTGCATCGACGTGTTCTCAGAGGGACGGTTCTCAACACCTGGACGATTCCACTCGTAGAAGTCCCAGAAGTAGTGGCGGTAGAACTGCATGAACTCGGTGTCGGTGCTGGTGGCGTCGTACTCGTCATACTGCTTGGTCTGGCGCCGCTGACCCCGCTTCGAGTTGCGCCGGAAGCTGCGGCGTATGGTCTGTTCCTTTTCGCCGGCGATACGGCGATGCTTGTTGAGGCTGAGCAGCGTATCCTTGACGAAGTAGAACCCGGGGATCCCGAAGTGGCCGTGCATCCAGGTCTGGTAACGCCGGGCAAGTTCGACGACGAGATAGTAATCGAGCAGCTTCCAGGTCTCGTGCAACAGGATTTCGCTGAACGCCCACGGGTGATACCCACGTTCGAAGGCACCCATCAGTACGCCTTCGGGCAGATAGATTGTCTTGCGCGTGCGACCCGTGTGGAAGGACTGATGGCATCGCAGGTCACGGTAGAAGAGCAGATCGTGGTCCTTGATCATGGTGACGCTGATGCCGCGTTCGAAGATGGCGTCCAGCAGGTAGTCGGGGATCAGGCGGATGGCGCCGTAGAAGTAGGAGACCACGTCGTGGCCGGCGTGGAACCGTGGCAGACGCTCGTCCTCTTTCACTAGAATGCCGGCGCGCAGGCGTGTCTGCTGGCCGAAGATGACGGTCTTCTCCGCCTGCCGGATCACGTGATTGATCTCGGCATGCGTGACGTCACCCTCGCGCAGGCCGCTGTTGGGCCGGGCGTCAGGGTTCTCGAGGAACTCCTGGTTGAGGCGATCGATCTCGGCCAGGTAGTAGCGGGACAGGTTTCGACGGGCGTCCCGCTGAAGCTGCTCGGTTTCGCCCTCGAGGCGTTCGGAGGATGGCTCAGCCATGAGGAGAGTCAACGGGACGCGGGCGGAGCCGGCAAGATGCTCCGGTTGCCACGGCTTGACGGATGAGCGGAAAATCCCGTTATACGATCGTAATGGGTATGACAGACACCATCGATCTGCCGGTGCAGCCAAATGGCAGCAAGGTACAGTGGTCGTACCTGCCCAGGCAGTTCAGCGCCGAAAACATCGACGTCGTGCTGGCACGCCTGCGCCAGTTGCTGCCCACCGGCGATCTCACCCTGGGCCAACCCGTTGCCGAGTTCGAAGAGCGCTTCGCCGCTCTGATCGGGGCGCGTCACGCCATCGGCGTCGCCTCCGGAACCGACGCCATCAAGCTGTCGCTGAAGGCGCTGGGTGTCGGTCCCGGTGACGAGGTGGTGACGACGGCCAACACGTTCATTGCTACCGTCGGCGCTATCGCCGAGAATCACGCCCGCCCGCGTTTCGTCGATTGCACCGACGATTTTTGCATGGACGTGGATCAGCTCGAGGCCGCCATCACACCAAGCACGAAGGCCATCCTGCCGGTGCATCTGGCCGGACAGATGTCCGATATGCCTCGAGTTTTGCAGGTGGCAGAGAAACACGGTCTACCGGTGGTGGAGGACTCGTGCCAGTGCATCCTCGGCAATATCGAAGGCCGCAACGCCGGCACCTTCGGTATGTCCGGGGCCTTCTCTCTGCATCCGTTGAAGAACCTCAATGTCTGGGGGGACGGGGGCGTCATCGTCTCCGACGACGACGCCTTCACCGACCAACTGCGACGGCTGCGCAACCATGGTCTCGGCGATCGTGATCACGTGACCGTCATGGGCTGCAACTCCCGTCTCGATTCGGTTCACGCCGTGGTGGGCAACTGGCTCATCGAGCAGGTCGATCGCATTACCGACACGCGAATCGCCAACGCCGGCGTCCTGGATGCCGGCTTCGGGCAGATCGAGGGGCTGACGCTGCCCACGCGGTATAGCAACCGCAAGCTCGCCTTTCATCTGTACATCGTCTTTGCCGAACGTAGGGATGAGCTGCTCTCCTGGTGTCTGGAACATGGTATCCAGGTCAAGGTTCATTACCCTGTGCCGCTATACCAACAGGAGGGGCTCCGTCAGTACGGTTACACCGCCGGCGACTTCCCGGTCACCGATCGTCATGCTCAGACCATGATCTCCTTTCCTGCTCACGAGCATCTGACACGAGATCAACTCGACTACATGGTGCAGACAGTGCGCGCCTTCTACGAGCGCGTGTGAGCGACACCGAGGGCGTGTGAGCGACACCGAGGGTGTGAGCGACACACCGATCCCCTACGTCAATCTTCGGGCTCAGGGCCAGGAGCAACTCGAGGAACTGTCGACCTTGTTCGCCGATGTCGTGCTCCGGGGTGCTTTCGTCGGCGGTGACGCGATCGAGCGGTTCGAAGGGCGTGTCGCCGAACGCTGCGGCACGGCCCACGCTGTGGCCCTGAATTCGGGCACGGACGCATTGATCCTGGCACTGAAGGTGACCGGCATCGGCCCCGGTGACGAGGTGATCACGCCACCCAACTCCTTCATCGCTTCTGCCTCCTGTATCGTCCACGTGGGGGCCCGTCCGGTCTTCGCCGATGTTCTGCCAGACCAGAACATCGACCCTGATGCGGTGGCCCGGGCGATCACGCCGCGCACCCGGGCGATCATGCCGGTTCATCTGACAGGACGGGTCTGTCGAATGGAGGCGCTTCTCGAACTGGCGGCCGCCAACGATCTGCTGTTGATCGAGGATGCGGCCCAGTCGATCGGTTCCACCTACGGCGGTCGGCCGAGCGGTTCCTTCGGTACTTTCGGCTGCTTCTCGGCCCATCCTCTGAAGAATCTGAGCGCCCTGGGCGATGCCGGCTATGTGACGACGGACGATGCCGATGGGGCGGACCGTCTCCGTCGCTTGCGCAACCACGGCATGGCGGATCGCACCACCGTCGACGAATGGGGCTACGTGTCACGGATGGACACGCTGCAGGCGGCAGTCCTCGACTGGCGCCTCGGACACCTCGACAAGATTATCACACGTCGTCGCCGGATCGCGGCGCGCTACCAGCAGCGCTTTGCCGGCACGCAGATTCTGGCGCCACCTTGTCGGGACCAGGAGTTCAACACCTTTCACACCTTCGTCGTTCAGGTCGATGGCCGCGACGAGTTGAAGAAGCATCTGCAGGAGCGCGGCATCAAGACGACGATTCACTATCCCGTGCCCATCCACCTGCAGCCCGCCGCCCGTGACCTCGGCTATCGCACCGGAGATTTTCCGGAGACCGAAAGACAGGCGGCACGTATCCTGACCCTGCCGGTGAATGAGTACATGACGAACGACGACGTGGAACGCGTGGCTGACGACGTATTGGCTTTTTATTCCTCAGACGGGGGGGTGAGAGGATGACGGATCGCCCGCATCTCGACTATGCCACCGATCTGGCCGCCGTGGACGCTGCCCTACTCGACGACCGAGGTCAGCTGTTGCGCCGGCTCATTCTGCGCGCTGTGGAGGGCGGGGGCCGCGGCCACATCGGACCGGCACTGTCATTGGTCGAGATCCTGCGCGTCCTCTACGATGACATCCTGCGTCAGCGTCCCGCCGAGCCCAGATGGCCGGAGCGCGATCGCTGCCTGCTCAGCAAGGGCCACGGCTGCCTGGCGCTCTACGCGATCCTGGCCGACAAGGGCTACTTCCCGCTGGAGACTCTCGATCGCTTCTGTCGTTTCGAGTCGATCCTCGGCGGCCATCCCGAGGTTGTCACGCCTGGCGTGGAAGCTTCCACCGGGGCTTTGGGACACGGGTTGCCCATCGGCGTCGGCATGGCCCTCGCCCTGCGGGCACGCGGCAGCGACAGCCATGTCTTCGTCTTGATGGGGGACGGCGAGATCAACGAGGGGTCGGTGTGGGAGGCGGCCGCCAGCGCTCACAAGCACGCGCTGGGCAACCTCACGGCAATCATCGACTACAACAAGATCCAATCCGCCGGCAGTGTCTTCGATATCCAGAGCATGGAGCCCCTGGCTGACAAGTGGACCAGTTTCGGTTTCCAGGTCAGCGAGTGCAACGGTCATGATGTGGGCGCTCTGCGCGACCGACTGCGGGTACCTGATGGCGTGGCCGGTCCCCGTCTCATCATCTGCCACACGGTGAAGGGCAAGGGCATTCCCGACGCCGAACACAATCCCACCTGGCACCACAAGGCGCGTCTGTCGGCGGACGAGTTCAGTAAACTGCGCGCGGCTCTGGGAGGCTGAGCGACCCGATGCGTGTACGCTGCACCAACATGATCCACGAACTGGCACGCCGGGACGAGCGCGTCGTCTACATCGGCTCCGACCTGAGTCCCGGACTGCTCGACGAAATGAAGGCCGAGTTTCCCACTCGCCACTTCATGGAGGGTATCACCGAGGCCCACCTCGTCGGCATGGCGGCAGGTATGGCCATGGAAGGGCTGCTACCCTACGTGCACACCATCGCCACCTTCATCACACGGCGGTGTTACGAGCAGGTCGCCATCGACCTGTGCCTGCACGACCTGCCGGTGCGGCTTATCGGCAATGGCGGCGGCTACGTCTACGCCCCCCTCGGAGCGACGCACCAGTCCATCGAGGATCTCGCCATCATGCGGGCCCTGCCGAACATGACGGTTACCGCGGCCTGCGACGCCGATGAGATGACGCGACTGATGGAAGCCAGTCTCGAGTGGCCGCACCCGATGTACATCCGCCTGGCAAAGGGGGGCGATCCGATCATCAGTGACGGCTCGCGCGGGTTCGAGATCGGGCGGGCCGTGGACATGACGGGGGAGGCCGGACAGGGTGCTGATGTGCTTCTGGTATCGACGGGAGTGGCCACGACCCAGGCGCTGTCGGCGTCACAAGGGCTGGTCGAAGAGGGTATCACCTGCCGACTCCTGCACCTGCACACGGTGAAGCCCATCGATACCGAGGCGCTCGTGGAGGCAGCCGCCAGCGCGCGTCTTGTGGTCACAGTCGAGGAGCACACCGTCGTCGGTGGCCTCGGCAGCGCCGTTCTCGAGACTCTGAGCGATGGTCTGGACCATATGCCGAAGCTTCGCCGTCTCGGGATTCCGGATCGGTTCTCCGAGAACTATGGCAGCCAGGCGGACCTGATGGGGGCGTGCGGTTTCGACGCTGAGGGGATCCAGGCGACGGTGGTGAGGGCGCTGACCAGACTGTAGGGATGTCAATACCGGGCGTGGGTCATCGGCAGTACGATGGGTGACGGCTGGTAGTCCAATTCACTGAGGGACACGGCGTCCGAGGACAGCTTCGCCTGCACTGCCATCAGATCGGCAGAACCTGGAACGATCTGCAGGCCAATCCGTACCGTCTCTTCTGCCTTCTCGGGATTCCCTTGTATCGCATAAAGCACTGCGAGATTGGCCCAGGTTCGTGCGTGATCACGATGCAACTGAAGCATCGCGCGCCAGTTCGCTTCCGCCTGAGAGTGATGACCTTCGAGGGCACAGGCCAACCCGAAATTGGAGTATACCGTGCCACTGTCTGGTCGCGGCAGAATGATACCCTCCAGATCCAGCCCCAAGTATCTCCAGAGCTCGGAAGTGGTCAGACCACCATCGGGTGTGTCGATCTGCTCGTTCATCTCCAGGGCTTTTGCGGCCTCCTCTGTCCTGCCTTTCCGCAGAGAGACCCGGTGTTTCCGGACGATAGCCCGAGCGAACTGATAGCGGTTCAAGGAGACGAAGCGCGAGTACGCTGACCGTGCCTCCTCAAAATCCCCTGCCATCATCGCCAGCGTCGCCCGGTCGAGTTGAAGGGGTGGATAGTCTGGTCGGAGACGCTCGAGATCCTCGAGGACCTGTCTCGCTTTGTCTGTTTCGCCTCTGAGGATGTGAGTCTCAGCGAGAAAGGCCCCGGCCTCAGCAAAGAAGGGGTTGATCTCGAGGGCTCGTTCCAGATGCTGGGCGGCTTCGTCGAACCGCTGCTGCTGGAGAAAGAGCAACCCGAGGGCGAGGTGCGTGGGAGCGTAGGCGTCGTGGATCCGCAGCAGGGACTCCACGCTCGACTGGGTTTCTGCCGCAGTCTGTTGCTTCCTTATGAAACCGTACCACTCGGCGGCGAGCACCGGGTGCACCTGGCTCACCTTGGGCAGGTACTCAGTCCGTTCATGCATCAGAATGTCAACGGTGGGGCGGACGCTGGCGTAGAGCGAGGCGGGGATCAGGGCGGGTGCCATGGCCAGCAGAACGACTCCCGTCGGCAGCAGGCGCACGCCGGCATCGCCCACCGCAATGCGCGTTTGCAGCCACGTTGCGATCTGCGACGCCCCCATCGCGAGGAAGATGAGGATCAAGGGCACAACACGGATGCTATACCGGCCCACGTCCGACTCCGGCCACAG
>PBSR01000116.1 GCA_002726335.1 Gemmatimonadaceae bacterium | reverse complement strand
GAGCGGTCGAGGATCGTACCGAGGGCGTTGAACTCGAAATTGAAGTAGCTGGCGACATCGGCTGAATCGGGCGCGAAGAAGACCTCGACGCAGTCGTCGCGAGAGACAGGATCGTCGCGGTTGGCCTGCACGGCGGACACATTGCGATCGCGGGACTCAAAGGCGACGTAGAGGGCATCCGCATCCCAGGTCACACGAGCCACCGTCGGTTGTTTTTCGCCCGACTCCCACCAGGGGAAGCCGAAGGAGTCGACGGTGGCCGCCGCAACCCAGGCCGAGTCGGACAGGACGCCGTCGATGACCGGAGCGGCCGCCAGTGCCGGGATCCGCGGCACGTCGAGAACAGGCACGTCGAGGACAGGTGTGCCCTCAGGCGTGGCCGCCACGAAGACGGGTAGGAGCAACAGCGTGGCGGTGCGGGTCAGACGGTACATGGCACGTTCACTCCTTGACGGCGCCCGCGGCAAGACCGCGCGTGAAGAACCGCTGCGTCAACAGAAAGAAGGCGATGGTCGGCGCCAGAGCGATGATGGAGGCAGCGCTGATATAGCGCCAGTTGACGCCGAAGACTCCCTGCAGGCTCGCCAGCCCCAGCTGCAGCGTGTAATACTCGCGGCTCTTGAGTACGACCAGTGGCCAGAGGAAGTCGTTCCACTGGGCGACGAAGGTGAAGGCGGCGAGGGTGGCCATCGCCGGCTTCACCAGGGGCAGCATGATGCGGGCGTAGATGGTGAAATCACCACAGCCATCGATGCGGGCAGCATCCTCGAGATCGCGGGGTACGGTGGTGAAGGCCTGCCGCATCAGGAAGATACCGAAGGCGTTGACCGCTACCGGCAGTATGACCCCGGCGTAGGAGTCGACGAGTCCCAGCCGCAGGGTGACGATGAACAGCGGGATCAGCAGCACCTGAAAGGGGACCATGGTCGTTGCCAGGACGGCGTACAACACGACACCGCGTCCCCGGAACTGCATCCGTGCCAGGGCGTAGCCGGTGAGGGAACACAGGAACAGCGTGAGGAACACCGTTGTGATGGCGATAAAGAAGGTGTTGAAGATGTAGAGCGGAAAGGGCAGGATGTCCCAGGCCTTGGCGAAGTTTCTGAAGACGATGGGATCCGGAATCCATTGAGGCGGGTAGGCGAACAGGTCCGCGGATTCGTGTTTGAGCGCCGTCGACAGCAACCAGGCGAAAGGCGCCAGGAGCAGGGCTCCCACACCGATGAGTGTGGTGAGGATCCCGAAGGTGCGCAGGTTGGTGACGGGGTTCGGCATCAGGCGGTCTGATCACCGCCGGAGAGGCGGAAATTGAGGATGGCGAATACCAGGATGAGAACCAGCAGCAGCAGGGACACGGCGGCGGCGTACCCCACTTCGAGATATCTGAAGCCCAGGGTGTAGATGTAGTAGCTGAGAAGGTTCGTCCGATGGAAGGGACCGCCTCCCGTCATGACGTAGACCTCACCAAAGGTGCGCAGGGCGCCGATGGTGGCGATGATGGAGACCACCAGCGTGTACGGCTTGATCGACGGAATCGTGACGTTGCGCACGACCTGCCACCAGCCGGCACCATCGACGCGGGCGGCTTCCTCCAGCTGTGGCGGGATGCCCTGGAGGCCGGCCAGGTAAATGATCATGTAGTAGGGCGAGGCCTTCCAGATGGTGACCATGGCCACCGAGAACAGGGCGATGGCCGGTTCGGACAGCCAGGGAGAAGTGAAACCGATGCCGAGGAAATCGAACAGCGCCTGCGGCACCCCGCGCGTGTCGGCCAGCCAGGAGGGCCCGGCGATTCCGAATCCCCGCAGAAAAGCATTGAGCAGCCCATCCGAGTTGTAGAGCCACTTCCAGATGATGCCGGCCACGACGATCGAAGTGACGACGGGGATGTAGTACGCGGTGCGGAAGACGCGGATCCCCGGCACGAGGTTGTTGACCAGCAGGGACAGGAAGAAGGACAGGACGACCAGGGCCGGCACGACGATGGCGGCGTAGAGCAGGGTGTTGGCGGTGACGCGCCAGAACAGCTCGTCGCCGAAGGCGCGACGGAAGTTGTCGAGACCGGCGAATTCCGGGGGGGGGAAGATGTTGTATGTGTGGACACTGAGCCAGAACGTGTCGAGCAGCGGGTAGGCGAAGAACGTGGCCAGCATCAGCAACCCGGGGGCCATGAACAGGTACGGCGTCCACGTCCATTGCCGCCGGCGTTTCACTGGAAGCGCAGTCGGTGATTCCATTTGTCTTCAATTCGATCGAGCGCCGCCTGGGCGCTCTGCTCGCCGGCAAGCGCCTTGGCGAACTCTTCGTAGAGGATGTCCTCCATGCGGCTCCAACCGCGCACGTCGGGAGGGGCGGCGACGAAGGCATTGGGCAGATCCCGCGCCGAGATCTGGTTGGCCTCGTCCGACTGGTTGCGGGGCGGCTGCTGAAAGAAGGGATCGGCGGCGGCCACCTTCGTCGATGGCAGGATGGCGACATAGGAGCAGAACTCGAGCTGGTTCTCGTCATTGGTGACGAACAGGCCGAAGTCGATGGCCTGCGCCACGTGGGGCGAGTCCCTGGGCACGACGAGGACCTGACTGCTGGCCGGAACCTTGCCCAACGCCCCACGGGGCATGGGCGCCATGCCAGCTTTGTCCTCGAATGAGGGGTCGAAATAGCGCGTGATCCAGCCACCGGAGAAGGGCAGCATGGCGGCGCGACCTTCGATGAACCAGTTGACTTCGTCTCGATGCGCCGCGGCCAGGGCTTCGGGTGGTAGAACGCCGCTCTGGTAGGCTTCGACCCAGTCCTGGAAGACGTCGAGGGATTCGGCCCGGTTGATCGTCGTGCGGCGGCGCTCGTCGTCGAACAAGGGCCAGACGTTCTCCAGGCGCAGGATCAACCAGGGCGGCGCTACCAGAGACGGGTGCAGGCGCCAGGACACGCCGTACTTCCCCGTACGTTCGTGGATCGTGCGGCCAAACTCGAACATCTCCTGCATCGTGCGCGGCGGCCGCTCCGGATCGAGCCCGGCCTGAGCGAAGATCTCCTTGTTGTACCACAGCATGTTGACGCCGGAGTACCAGGGCAGGACATAGTTGGCGCCCTGGTACCAGCCCATGCCGTGCCAGAAGGCCTCGATGCGTTTGGCTTTCTCCTCGGCAGAGACGAGCTCGTCGACGTTGCTCAAGACTCCGTGCTCGAGAAAACGGGGCAGGTCGTAGATGTTGGCCACGTCCGGCGGGTCGCCGGCGACCAGAGAGGCGATGAACTTCTCCGCCACTTCGCCGCCGCTGACGTCGACCCATTGCACCCGAACGTCCGGGTGTTCTGCCTCGTAGCGTTCGATCATGCCGTTGATGTAGTCGGCGAAAGCGTCACCGAGAGCGATCGTCCAGAACTCGATCTCGACAACGTCGGCGTCGTCGGCTTGACCCGATGGGGCGCAGCCGACAAAGGGGATGGACAGGAGGCAGCCCAGGCACAGAGCGGCCAGAACGGACCTATTGCGCAGTGTGGCGGCGGGGTACCTGGTCATGGACAGGACACTACCGCACCAGAACCAGCTTGCGGGTCACCACCCCGGCGGCCGACCGCAACCGGTAGAAATACACGCCGCTGGCCAGTGTCTGTCCGTCGTCGTTTCGCCCCGACCAAGGCACGTCATGGTGCCCGGGCGTCCGGGGGCCGTCGACGAGGAGCCCTACGCGCTGTCCGGCGAGGTTGTAGATGGACAACCGTACGTCCCGCGCGACATCGAGGTCGTAGGGGATCACGGTGCCGCTGTTGAACGGGTTCGGGTAGTTGGAGCCCAGCTGGTAGGCGTCGGGCGTCGTGTCGTCATCGGTGACGGCGGTGATCGGAGCGCCGGCCACCAGACGGACGTCGTCCAGGTAGAAGCGTCGGGAGAAGTCTCCTCCGAAGGTCGCCTCCTTGATGGGCTGCGGCGGTCCGAAGGCGGCGAGTTGCACGTCGACGATCTGCCATTCCTTCGAGGTGATGTCCACGTAGCCTTCCTCGACGAGGTCGATCAGGCGACCGGCGACGTAGATGTTGAAGTCATCCGTCGGATCCCGGTCGAACAACCCCGCGTGAAAGGCGAACCGCAGCTTCTCGAAGCCGAGAGGATCTACAGGGGACTCGGGGCGGAAGCGAACCACCCAGTCCCAGTTGCCGGCGAAAACGCGGAACCCGGCAGCCACAGTGCCGCTGTGTACGATGCCGTCCTCGTTCAAGTCCACGCCACGCTCCTCGACGAAGGTCTGATGCAGCACCTGCCAGCCAGGCGCCAGCTCCTCGCCGAAGATTACCAGATCCTCCCGTTCTCGAGGCAGCAGAGCGACCTGTTGCGTCAGCCGTACGACATGCGCTCGAGGCGACGCCTCCTGGCGCACGGTGATGGCCACCGTCTTCAGGCCGGGGGGAGCGCCCGACGCCGCCATGCGGAACAGCCAGCCGAAGGTGCCATCGTCACCACGTCTGAGGGACACATCGGCGAGGCCACCCAGCTGGCTCAGATCAGCGGTCGCCTCCGGGGCCGGCCCCTCCGGATCGACGCGTTCGATACGCACCGACCCGCTGGCGACGAAGGTGTCGCGGGGACCCAGGCTGTCCGGTATGTCGTGGCGCCACGTCGCCACCAGGGGGCTGTGTTCGAGGCGCAGGATGAGGGGGTTGCCGAGATCACTGCTGACGTACAGTCTGCCTGCCGCGTCGCTCGTAATGCCCATGGGATAGCCCCACACGTCGTCGACCTCGGTTCCCGTCTGGAAGCCGGTCATGAAATCTGCCACCCGGGCGTTGGACCCGTCCGGTTCACTGAAAAGAGTGACGACGGAGTAGCCTTCGATGGGAGCCAGCTTGGCGTGGCCGGCGTGCAGGGCGACGAAAGCGGCGTGCCGGTAGCGGGCAGGAAAGTGATCGTGGTCGTAGAAGTGGATGTCCATGGGCGCCGTGTGTGCCGGCACCAGAGCAACAGGTGGTTCCATGGTTGCCACGAGGGCGGAGTCGGCCGCCGTGAGCGGCAGGATCTCATCGCGGTAGGCGGGGATCGTGAAGTC
Source organism: Gemmatimonadaceae bacterium (assembly GCA_002726335.1). The sequence goes on along the minus strand of PBSR01000116.1, from coordinate 4,065 downwards.
GGCCCACACTTGGTACCCATAGGCGAAGGGCATGCCGTGGAAGCTGCCGTCGCGGATGATGTCGATCCACTCGGGGGGGCTGTCGACGCCCTCCAGGTCGTGGCCGTTGTTGGTGCCCCACAGCTCACCCGTGGCGGGATGGATGGCCAGCCCGATCGGATTGCGCATGCCGTTGGCGTACACCCGTCGTCCCGACCCATCCAGGTTGAACTGCAACACGGCGCCGCGTTCGGCGCCATCGTTGCGTCGGCACAGGTCGCAGGGCCAGCCTACCCCGAGGTACATCTTGCCGCCTGGTTCATCGATGATGAGGGTCCGCGTCGAATGGCCGCCGCTACTGGGAATATCATCGGCAAAGACCTCGCGCTGTTCATAGATGCCGTCGTCGTCGGCATCCATGAAACGGACGATCTGGCCGCGATCCCCGACGTAGAGATCGCCATCATAGAAGCCGAGACTGTGGGGCCGTTCGAAACCGGCAGCCACGACGATGGCCTCGTCGGCGAACCCGTCACCATCGTGGTCGGGAAGGGCGACGATCTCGTCGTCATCCATGTTGGCCACGTGCAGGACACCGTGGTCGTCGAAAGCCATGAAACGGGGCCGGTCCACCGTCTCGAAAGCGGCGTAGACCCTGGCGCGGAATCCGGGGGGCAGATTGACACTCAGGGTGTCAGGCAGATGGCTGAACTGCGGCGGAATGTCTACCCGTACCGGCTGCAGCTCCACGTCGGCGCGAGGCGTGAGCCTGGCCGCGCCCTGGGCCAGGACCTGAACGGCGATCAGAGCCGACAGGACGACGGCGAGAGAGTAATGTCGGTAGTTGCGAATCAGCATGGGATCTCCCCGTCAGACGGACGATGGTTCCCAGTGATGAGCACTACAGCCAGCCGGCAGGCGCAGCGTCAAACCACGACGAATCGCCGAAGGCGGGGAACATGCCGAAACCGCGGTCCAGCTCACGCCGCTCCCACACCAGCCCCGTCTCACAGTAGCTCAGCGATCCGTGGGCGGGCGGGGACATCCACGGCGACGTCAGCAGGTCGGCGCGGTGCCAGACGCTGCGATGACGGAAACAGACACCCTTCTTCAGGTTCTGCTCGGCGAACTCGACGATGTGCGGAAAGGTCAACTGGAACTCCGTCCCCGGCCCGAACTCGATGAGCTCACCGATGCCTTGTCCGGCGTTCTGGATCTCGGTCATCGACATAGGTATACCATCCTGCACGAACATGGCATCCGCATTGGGGTCGACGACGACCCACTTGCCCAGATCGGGTTCCCAGACCTCGGCGACGAAATGCCCCTGCATGCCATTGACAGCCTCGGTCAGGACAGCACAGCGCGCCGGTATGCCGACTGCCTGCGCCGCGCTGACGAGTGCGGCGGCGTAGTGCACACACATGGCGATGGGGCGCTTGCCGTTGTGTCCCCGTTGGCCGGGGGCCCAGGCCAGCAGCGTTTCCGCATCCCAGGGGGCATACTGTTCGGCCCGGGCCGAGCTGGTGTGTTCCCAGCTGCCGGCGAGCCAGCTCGACAGGGCGCGCACCCGGTCGAGGACATCCCCGTCGCCACGTGCTGCCCGAGGGACACGCTGACGAAGGCTCGCCAATCTGGGTGAATCGCGATTCTCCCAGACAACGGGTGGCGGCGCCGGATCAGCGCCTTCGGCCAGCCGGACACGCACGACGTACTCGGCCAGAACAGCGTTCAGATACCCCATACGTTCCCGGCGCCAGTTCGTGCCACCATCGTCGCTGAGCTCGCTGTCGGGACTGGCGTGCCCGGTTTCCAACGCCAGCGACCAGGCGTCCATGGCGCTGCTGTCCGCCCACAGGTCGAAGCGGTTCATGCCGGCCTGCAATACACCAGGATCCACGTCGACGCGGTGCCAGTACCAGGCGCCGGGGCGTTCGGGTTCGATGGCGGCCACATCGACACCGTTGACGGACAATCGCAAGGTTGCCTGACAATCGGGATACGCCCGCGCCAGGATCCATATCTGTGCCGGCGACTCCGTGGCCGGCAGCTCCAGATGCTTGCGCGCGTGCCGGAAACGGGTCAGCTCCTCGCACAGACCGGGCAGGACCCGGCCTTCTTCGCTGTAATAGAGACGGCTCACGGCCGTGTCCGATCCCGGAAGCGTTCGACCTGGTCCTCGTCGAGCTCGACGCCCAATCCCGGACCTTCCGGCGCCAGCGCGACCTCGGGTCCCAGCCGCAGCGGCTCCGTGACCATGTCCGCCTCGTGGTAGAGAGGCCCCAGCAGGTCGCCGGGATAGGTCTCCGAGTCGATGGCGGGACAGGCCACGGCCAGATGCAGCATGGCGGCGGTGGCGATGCCGAGCTCGAGATTGCTGCCCATGCTGCAGACCAGTCCGGCGGCGGCGGCGATGTCGGCGATGGCCAGGGACTCCAGGATCCCGGCGTTCTTGCCCGGATACACGGCGATGATATCGGCGGCGCCCGCACGGACGACCTCGAGCGCCTGCTGTGGCGTGAAGACGCTCTCGTCCGCCATGATGGGGATCGTCGTTGCCGCGCGCACCTGTGCCAGGGCGCGCGGGTCGTCGGTGCCGACGGGCTGCTCGGCGAAGGTTACGTCGAACGTCTCCAGCTCCCGCAGGGCGCGCTTCGCCGTCGACACACTCCAGCCGCAGTTGGCATCGACGCCAATCGTAACCTGCGGGCCCGCCAGCTCACGGACGGCGCGAACCCGCTCGATGTCCTGCGCCGGGTCGAGGCCGACCTTCACCTTCAGATGGCGCGTACCACCGTCGAGGAAACGCTGCGCCAGGGCCACGGCCCGAGGTACGTCGAAGGCGCCTACGACCATTTTCATCGGGACCTCGTCGCGGACCCGGCCACCGAGGAGCCGGTAGACGGGGAGATCCGCCGCCTTGCCGGCGATGTCCCAGCAGGCCATCTCGACGGCAGCCCTGGCAAAAGGGTTGAGACGGATCGCCCTCTGGAGACGTCGGGCGATATCACGCACGTCGCGCGGGTCGGCACCCACAACAGCGGGGGCCAGCACCTGCTCCACGGCAGCGACACACCCGGGGCTCGTCTCGCCGCTCCAGCGCGGCGCGAGGGTGGCTTCACCGAGGCCGACGACCCCCTCGTCGGTATGCACCTTGACCAGCACGTACGGTGAATCGATATGCTCACCGTGGGCGGTCTTGGTCGTCAGCCCCTGTTTCAGGGGAACCAGGATCGGGATCGTCTCCAGGGAAGTGATACGCACGGCTCACGCTCCTCAGCTGCCGTTTCGAACCGAAGCGACGCTCTGCAGCATCGCCCGGATATACCCGAACTGGAAGGCGAAGGATTGCTCCCTGCTTCCCGCTGCGTCGCTCTGCGGGGCGTGATCGGGAACGACCATGTGCGGGTATCCCACCTCGTGGAGGGTCTTCATCAATACATACATGTCCATCACGCCCTCGTCGGGCCAGACCTCCTGAAACTTGCATCGGCCGCCGAAGATGTTGCGGAAGTGGATGAGGTGAATCTTCCGGCGCTCACCAAAGTAACGCAGGATCTCCGGTACTTCCTTCGGCGGGTCTTCGACACTCTCGGCCATACAGCCGAGACACAGGTTCAGACCATGGTAGGGGCTCGGGCAGATATCGACAAAATGCTTGAATCCGTCGGCGCCGCCGAGGATGCGGTCCACGCCCTTGAACCCCGGGGGCAACCAGGGATCGCAGGGGTGGCAGGCCATGCGCACCTGCGCTTCCTGGGCCACGGGAATCACCCTTTCGAGGAAGAAGGTCACACGCTCCCAGTTCTGCTCGGCGGTCACGGGCTGGTCGTAGCGGTGGGTGACCGAGTCGGCCCGGGACAGATCGAAGGTAGAGTAGCGCGTGTTGCCGCGCCCGGGCGGCACGCTCTCGGTGCGCTGATTCTCCATCTCGCAGAGGAAGTACTTGATCGCCGGGATGCCGGCGGCCCCGGCGGCGCGCACCATCCTGCAGACCAGCTCGATCTCTTCCTCGCCTCTGGAGAAGTCACCGAGCATGTAGTTGGGTGTGCTGCCGCCGTCGACATTCAGCTGATGGATCGGCAG
>PBSR01000115.1 GCA_002726335.1 Gemmatimonadaceae bacterium | reverse complement strand
CTGCGCTACGGTTACGACCGCCTGAGACCGGCCGAGCGTCGTTTTGAACCCGGTCAGATCATCGACCTGCTGGAGATGGGATCGCTGCTGAACCGCCGGCCGCAGCATCTGTCCGGGGGTGAGCGTCAACGTGTCGCTCTCGGCCGGGCCCTGCTGTCGTCGCCACGCATGCTGCTGATGGACGAGCCTCTGGCCTCTCTCGACCAGGGATTGAAGAGCCGCATCATCCCGTACCTCCGGCACGTGCGCTCCGACCTCGGCATCCCCATCCTCTATGTCAGCCACTCGGTTGCCGAGATTCTCGAGTTGACGAGGCAGGTGCTCGTACTGAGTGATGGCGCCGTGCTCGCCCAGGGTGATTTCTTCGATGTGGCCCGCGATTCCCGTGTGCTGCCGCTGCTCGACGAGCACGGGTTCGAGAACGTGCTGCTCGTGGAAATCATCGCTGGCGGAGACGGCGCCTGCACGGCCCGCTGCGGCGAGCAGACCCTGCGCATCCCTCCTTGTCACCGACCGCCAGGCACGCGGTTGTTCGTCGGTGTCCGTGCCGATGACATCATCCTCGCCCGGCGTCGGCCCGAGGGATTGAGCGTACGCAACGCCTTGTGCGGCACGGTGACGGAGGTGTCGAGTGCGGGTCCGACGCGACTGGTCACCGTCGATGTCGGCCAGCCACTGGTGGCCAAGGTCACGCCCGAAGCCGTCGAAGAGCTGGAACTGACGGCGGGAGAACAGGCCTGGTGCCTGATGAAGACCCACTCTCTGCGTTTGGGACCGGAAAGCGACTGACGCGGCAGGTTACCGCAGCTTCAGGCAGTCGCGTTGCCCGTTGCGGCGCCAACCCCTACAGTACCTCCCATGGCATTGACAATTCTGCGCACTGTGCGCCCGAGCACCACCTGGCAGGACAGCCTCATTCTCATCGGCGAGAACCAGCGTGTCGTCTTCGATGTCGAAGAGACTTGGTCACCGGACATGCGCGACCAGATCGCCTGGTGCGGCGCCGACGGCATCTACCGCCATCCCGCCGGCGAGGGCTACCTGCTGCCCGGCGCCAATGTCGGCGCCTTGATCGCCCGCATCGGCGATGGCCCCGTCTTCGCCGTGGGCAGCCGACACGACATCGTCGCTGACCGATCCGGCACGCTCTTTCTGGCGATGAACGACCATCCCGACCATGGGAATCAGGCTGGGAAAGTCGTCGCTCAGGTCATCCTCTTCGACGCTTGACGACCACCCGGGCAGAACTGACGCCTCTCACCGATGCCCAGTGGGAGCAGCGGGTGCGCGCCCGGCTCATGGTCTGCGTTCCCGACCTGCTGCCAGGGACCCCCACCGTTCGCCGAATCACGGGCCTGGCTGACGACGTCTGGCTCGTCGACCTGGCGGATGGTGGTCGCCTCGTGGCCAAACACCAGTTCTACGGCATCTACACCCGGGACGAACCCCACGATCTGCTGCGTGTCGAATTCGATGCCCTGCGGCATCTGCGCCAACATGGGGGCGCCGTACCCGTTGCCTTCGGTATCGATCCAGAGATGCAGATCATCCTGCTGGAATACGCCGGTCGGCTGACGCTGGCCGAGCAGATCCCCTCGGTTGATCCGTCGACACGCCGGCGCCTGGGAGCCCGCGTCCTGGCCGGGTTGTTCCGTATCGAGTCGCTGTTGGCCGCTCCCGAGCTCGAGTGGGGCGCCCGCGTCATCCCCGGCGCCGACCCCGGGGATCTCATGACCCGGTGGGCGGAGATCGGCGAGATCGCCGTGGACGGCCTGTCGCGACTCTGGCGGGCTCGTCGGCGGGACGAGATGACCGCCGGACTGGCGACACAACTCAAGCATCTGTGCCGCCGACTCGGTGAACGCCCGCCATCGCTGGGCGCCACCGACTACCAACCAGCGAACATCGTCGTCGACGAACCCTGTGAACGCATCACGTTTCTCGAGCTTGCGAAGGTCGGCTGGGACTGGACCGAGCGTCGGGCCGTTCAGTATACTACGAGCGTCGATGGCAGTGGTACGAGCCTCCTCGACAGCGGCGGCGTCGCTGCCTCACCGTTGGCCAGCGACGCTGTCGATGGGCACCACATCCTGTTCCTGCTCCTGCTGGCGCGACGTTTCCTGACCACGTCCCATGGTGATATGTCCGGCCTCGTCCAGGCGTTGGTTACACCTCTCAGCCGCGACCCCAGGGCGCTCGAGATCCGACGCGGTCTGCAACCACTCAATTTCGCCTGAACGACGGAGACCATGGACGATCACACGCACCAGACACGCGCAGCCGGGGTTCCCTAGTGGCGGAAGCTGAATCCGTACGGCGCAAGGTGCGCGAGATCGAGACCGTCGTCGCCGAGGTGCGGGAACAGACGCACGACACGGCCTCGCTGTTTCTCGACCTTGGCGAAGAGCCTCGCGACTACCGCGCGGGGCAGTTCATCACCATCGACCCGCATCAGTTCGCCTTCCTCGAGCAAACCATCGCCTATCTCGAGGAAATCAAGGGAGGCAGGGAGAAGCCACGCGCCTATTCCATGGGCTCGGCGCCGCACGAACGACACATCCTCGTCACGATCAAGGAAGAGCGCTTCTGGCCGGGTGAGTCGAAGTACCCACCGGTTCTTTCGCCGTCGCTGACGCGCAACTGCGCACCGGGTACACCCGTTGTCATCAAGGGGTTCGCCGGCGCCTATACCCTGCCCGCGGATGCCCACGACCGCACCGACAACATTCTGCACGTGTGTGCCGGGTCCGGGATCGTACCGAACTATGCTCTGATCAAACACAGCCTGCACGTCGATGACGGTCTGCGCCATGTTCTGCTCTACAGCAGCAAAACGAAAGCGGATATCATCTACTACGACGACTTTGCCGCTCTGGCTCGCGCGCATCCCGATCGTCTCGAGATCGTCCATTGCCTGACGCGTGAAGATCCCGTCGACATCGAGCCGGTGGGCCGACGCGGGCGGGTCGATGCCGAACTCATCGCGCGGTATGTCCCCGATCCGTCCAACTGTCTCGTCTTCAGCTGTGGACCGGGGGTATTGCCGTGGGAACGGCAGGAGGCCAAAGCCAAGGGCGTGGAGCCGCAACCGCGCTTCATCGAGCACATGATGCAGCTGCTGAAAGATGCCGGACTGGAAAAATCACAGATCAAACAGGAGAGCTGGGGTTGAAACTGATCGTCCAGATTCCCTGCCTCAACGAGGAAGAGACCCTGCCGGCGACGATGGCCGACATCCCGCGAGAGGTAGAAGGTCTCGACCGCGTCGAGATCCTCATCATTGATGACGGCTCGACAGACCGGACCGCCGAGGTGGCCCGTGAGTGCGGCGCCGACCACATCATCCGCTTTCCGCAGAACCGGGGTCTCGGCCACGCCTTCAAGGCCGGCTTCGACAACGCGCTGCGCCTGGGTGCCGACATCATCATCAACACCGACGGCGACAACCAGTACTTCGGCGGCGACATCCGGGAGTTGGTCAAGCCCATCCTCGAGGGTCGGGCTGACCTTGTCATCGGCGACCGCCGTACCGGTGACATCGGCCACTTCAATTTCCTCAAACGTACACTACAGAAGTTCGGCAGTCGTGTGATCTCGCGGCTCGGGGGCCTCGAGATACCTGATGTCGCCTCGGGCTTCCGCGCCTACACCCGGGAGACGGCGCTGAAGATCTCGATGTTCACCGACTTCGACCACACCGCGGAACATGTCGTGCAGGCCGGCCAGGACGGTTGGGGCGTCGTCGTCGTGCCGATCCGGACCAATCCCAAGGTTCGGGAGTCCCGGCTGTTTTCCAATGTCGGCGAGTTCGTCCTCAAGTCGGGTTCGATCTCGCTGCGCACGTACGCCCGCTACAAGGCGCTGAAGATATTCGCCACCTTCGGGCTCCTCACCTTTGCGGTTGGCGTCGCCCTGGGGCTGCGGTTCCTCTACTACTTCCTGTTTACCACGCAGGGCGAGCTGCACGTGCAGTCGGTGATTCTGGCGGCCGTGCTGCTGCTGGCGGGGTTCCAGATGTTTCTCACCGGCATCATCGCCGACCTGATCGCTACCAACCGCATGCTGATGGAAGACACGTTGACACGAGTGAAGAAGATCGAGATCGCCAGCGATGCGTCGGGCCCAGAGGCTGATCCGCGTCAGGAGCAGCAGGACTGCCCGGCGACCACAAAGGGTCACTCTACCTTCGGAGAATAACCCATCAGTTCGAGAGGATCTGGTTCCGGGCAGGTGCTCCCTTTGCGGCCGGAGAAGTAGAGCGTCTTTGCCAGACCGTTGAGACCGTAGTCCAGTTCGCGGAAGGTGGCCGCCAGGGGAAAATCCTCGTGGAACGCGCGCAGTCCGAGGCCGACGATCTTCCCCAGAAGCGAGCGTGGCAGGAACCACAGGGCTGTCAGCAGGATCCTCAGCATCCGGAGATCAGCGGCATCGGCGTGAGCGACGACACCATCGACGTGCTCGACACAGCCCAGCTCTTCGAAGGAGAGGAACTCGGCGTTTCCAGGCAGATAGATGTTGCCCACACGCACCAGGGCCCGTATCTGCAGACCAGTGAGGTATGCTGACGACGGCTCAGGCCTCACGCAGCATCACCTCGCTGGCCCGCAGTGCCAGGGCCATCACCGTCAGTGATGGATTGCGGCCCGGGGCATTGGGGAAAGTGCTCGAGTCGCACACGTAGACGCGTTCCTCGCCGAACAGGTGAAATGACTCGTCCACCGCGGCGTCGGCCGGATCGGACCCGAGGGTGCAGCCCCCCATGGGGTGGACGGAGAAAGCCCGCGGGCAGAACCACGTGTCGGTGGCGCCCATCTGCACAAAACACTCGTGCACGACCTGCGTCGCGTCAGCGAGTTTGTCTCGATGCGACGCTCCCAGAGGCCGGTCGATGACGGTGCCGCCGCCGTGTCGAGGGCGGATGGCACCGGGTTCGTCATCGTCGCGGATCGAGATCTCCAGGCAGGCCATGCGGCGGTAGTCACCGATCATGTCGTACACGGAGCCGCCGGCACCGCCGAAGAGCATCGAGAAGATGATGGGTGGCATGAAGTTCGTCTCGAACTTGAATCCCCGTTCCTCGAAACGTGAGTCGCTGCAGCCCACGCTCTGGAAGAAGCCGCGGTGGGCGTCGACCACAGCATCCAGACGGGCGCAGGCCATGAACTGAGGATGGCAGGTGAAGTGTCGTCCCAGCCCGGGAATGCGCTTGCCGTACCCGGAGCGGAACAGCAGTGGCGGCGTGCCCATGGCCCCGGCTGCCAGCACGACGTGACGGCCGTGCAGTTCCAGGCCCTTGCCGTCTCTGTGGCCTCGTACCGTGACTTCGTCACGCCGGACCTCGAGGTCATGGGCGTGGAAACGGGTGACCACCTCGACACCACGCCGACGTGCCGATCTCAAGGTGGTCACCGGGGCGCTCTGCTTCGACTCCCGGCGACAGCCACCAAGGCAGGCCAGGCAGTCCGCCCCGCCACAGTCGGCGTGGGCCCGCTCGAGGCCGTGGTATTGGGAAGCCCAGGTGTTCGAAGGCGGCGGCGGCGAGCTGGCCGTTCCGGTTGAACTCCGCCAGGGGCAGGTTGAGCGCCGGGATCAGAGCCAGACTGGCGCCGAAACGATTCGGCAGGGACACCAGGATCTGCTTCTGCGTGAACAGCTGGCGGCAGACCATATCGTAGAAGAGATCGCCCTCGAGGGTGTCCATGAGCGAGTGAACCCACTTCTTCCCGTCGACGTGCTCGATCCGCACCGTCAGCAGCAGCCCCCGACCGCCGACAGAGAGTCGATAGCGATCTTGCGAGTGCCCCTCGAGCCGCTCGCGCACACGCGCCTCGGCTGCCAGAACGTGGTCATGGATCTGCGGATTGTCGCGGTAGAGCTCCATGACCGCCAGGCCGACCGCCATGGACAGGTTATTCTCCTTGAATGTCGACGACCACACGGCGATGCGGTCGATGAGACCGTAGATCTTGCGGTAGACCTCGGCACTGTAGAGGACGGCCCCCACGGGCGTCTCGCCGCCGCTGATGCCCTTGGCGATGGTGACCACGTCGGGCAGAACGTCGTGCCACTCATAAGAGAACCGCTTGCCCGTTCGGCCGAAGCCGGTCTTGATCTCGTCGAAGACGAGCAGGGCCCCGTGGCGGTCGCACAGCTGCCGCAGCCCCTGCGTGAACTCGGGTGAGGCGACCTCGCCGGTCCGGCCTTGAACGGGTTCGAGGAAGACGCCGGCGATCTGCTTGGGATGACGACGGAAGGCGTCCTCCACGGCATCGAGGTCACCGAAAGGCAGAATCGGATTCTCCCCCTGGAGAGAGAACAGCTTCTGGTGGGCCTCCATACCGTTGATCGACAGCGCCCCGAGGGTGAGGCCGTGATAGCCCCCCTCGAAGCAGAGCATCCGTTGCCGACCGGTGACGGCGCGCGCCATCTTCAGGGCGTATTCGGTGGCCTCGGCGCCGCCGTTGGTGAAGAACAGGCGCTCATAGCGGCTTCCGGCATAGTCCAGGATCTCTTCGGCCAGCATGGTGGAGAGCACGGGCAGCTGAAACTGCACCAGGCTGGGCAGGTGCAGCTCGTGCAGTTGGCACAGAGCCTCCTGGACGGCCGGGTGTCGACCCCAGTGACAGGTGCCGTAGCCAGCCACAAGATCGAGGTAGCGCTGCCCGTCGGCATCGATCAGATGATGCTCGGTTGAGTCCACGAAGCGCTTCTGGCCCAGTCCAAGGGATTCGAGATAGCGGGCATAGAAGTGGCTGATGTGCTTGCTGTACGCGGCATCGACATCGGTGCTCTCGACGTACGTCTCGATCTTGTCGCGCAGGTTCATGATCTGCCTCCTGCAGGGGCACTTCGACGGCGATCCATGTCGTAGTGGTCCATGATCAGATACTCCATCATCGCCTGAGGCAGCACGCCGTCGAGCCAGGCCGCCAGCCGCTGCAACCGATGGGCGGCGACGTAGCGCCTGCGAGGCGCCCGGCGGGAGATGACTTTCTCCACCAGCTCGGCGACTCTTGCCGGCGAGATGCCACCGGCTTCATCCTGCTCGACGATGGCCATGGTCTTCGTCTGCTGCTGTCGGTACACCGGACTCTGCCGTGATGCGGTGGTCATGAGTCGGTTGCGGGTGAACTGGGTGGACACGTCACCTGGCTCGACGAGGGTGACATGAATTCCGAAGGGTCTGACTTCCATGCGCAGCGCCTCTGACAGTCCTTCGAGGGCGAACTTGCTGGCGTTGTAGAGCCCTTGGAAGGGCATGGCCATCAGTCCCCCCAGGGAGCTGATGTTGACGATGTGTCCCTGTCCCTGCTGACGCATGGCGGGAAGCACTGCCTGACACATGCGCAGGATACCGAGAGTGTAGATCTCGAAGATGTGCCGGGCCTCGTCGACGGAGGTCTCCTCCACGGCCCCCCCGTAACCGAAGCCGGCGTTGTTCACCAGCACGTCGATGCAACCCTCCCGCTCCAGCACGGTGTCGATGCAGCCGCGCACAGACTCGTCGCTGGCTACGTCGAGGCGAACCAGATTCACGCCGTCCACCGCCTCGACGGATGCCGGCTCGCGGCTCGTGCCGTAGACGTGATCGCCCCGGGCTGCCAGTCGGGCGGCGCAGTGGCGGCCGATCCCCATCGAAGCGCCGGTGATCAGTACGACCTT
>PBSR01000114.1 GCA_002726335.1 Gemmatimonadaceae bacterium | reverse complement strand
CGGCGTCACCCGCGAACGAGCGGCTGAGTACAACCAACTCATCCAGTTTCTGGCGGGCGAAGGCGAGCCACTGGCGGACTTCGAGATCGAAGTCGGTTTCAAGATCGAGGTCGACCGGGGTGTGCTGCAACGAGCAGGACGGGGCAACCTGGATGCGGTCGGCGCCGAGCTGATCGATGGCCGCCGCGACCCGGTAGTTGAGGGTGCGGAAATCGGCCTTCCAGACGTTACGGCCGTCGATTACCCCCAGTGAAAGCAGCAGGCTGTCGGGGATGGCGGCGAGGATGTCGTCGAGTTGATCCGGGGCGCGCACCAGGTCGACATGCAGACCGTGGACCGGCAGGGCCAGTGCGGTGGGCAGGTTCTCGCGCAGGTCGCCGAAGTAGGTGGTGAGCAGAATCTTGAGCCCGGAGGCGGCAGCGAGGCTCTTGTAGGCGCGGACAAAGGCGTCGCGGGTGGCGTCTTCAAGGTCGAGAACCAGGGCCGGTTCGTCCAGCTGGACCCACTCCGCCCCGGCGGCTTCGAGGCGTTGCAGAATTTCGGCGTAGATGGGCAGGATGGAGTCAAGTAGCGTGAGCGGGTCGAAGGCCTCGTCTTCGGACTTGCCGAGGAGCAGGTAAGTCACCGGGCCGACCAGAACGGGGCGAGTGGTGACGCCCTGTTCGCGGGCCTCGATAAACTCATCGACGGGCTTGGTGGAGGCGAGTTGGAAACTCTGGCCGGCGTGGAATTCGGGGACGATGAAATGGTAATTGGTGTCGAACCACTTGGTCATTTCCATGGCCGGGAGATCGACGTCACCTTCCTGGTGGCCGCGGGCCATGGCAAAGTAGGTCGTCAGGTCGATCGTGTCACCGGTCCAGCTGTAGCGGTCCGGGACCGCGCCGAGCATGGCGGTCGTGTCGAGGACCTGGTCGTAGAGAGAGAAGTCGTTGGAGGGCACGGAGCCAAGGCCGGCCGCCGACTGGGTGGCCCAGTTGTCACGCCGGATGGCGGCGGCGGCATCAAGAAGGTCGGACGCGGCGATCTTGCCGGACCAGTAGCGTTCGAGGGCGCGCTTGAGTTCGCGTCGTGGCCCAATGCGGGGATAACCGAGGTTGGTGGCAACTACCATCTGGGGGCGTCTCCGTTGACGGGGGAGTCCGGACATGACGATATCGTCGGACAATTTGGGCTGGAGGTTCGTTTCGTAAACCCACCGAGGATATGTTTTTCAGTGAGGGGCGTCAAAGAATGATGCTACGAGGTCTAGACTGCGGTGTCTGCTCGAACGGGGGATGAAACGTGCCGATCAGGAGAGGTGTGATGGGGCAGGTCTTCTGGCGGGGGTGGTTGCCGGGGCTGTTGACTATTGCCCTAGCTGGGTGCGGTGGTAGCAACGGGGTCCGCGAGATCGTGGCGCCGGCCGCTCCGCCGGCACCGACTGCGACGCCCCTATCCAGCGGAGCCGAACGGGCCGGCGCGGACGTGCCCGGCGGGACAATCGTCTTCATGTCCAATCGCGCCGGCCCCGACAATCTGTTCCTGCTGTCGATGAGCGACGGGACCGTGGGGCAGTTGACGACCCTGGCGGGCGTGGATGGCTTCCCCCGAATGTCCCCGAACGGAGACGAGGTGGTCTACCACTCGGGGGCCCCGGCGCTGCTGCCGGAGATCGTGGTGGTCGAGGCCAGCGGGAATTTCCGGCGATTGACGGAGAACGAATTCGGAGATCTGATGCCCGACTGGTCGCCGGACGGGCGGCGGGTGGTGTTCGTGTCCGACCGGGATGGCGATTTCGAGATCTACATGATGGACGCCGACGGGGCCAACCAGCGGCGGCTGCTGGAACACCAGGGCGCGGACCTGTTCCCGCGCTGGTCGCCGGACGGCAGCCAGATCGCGTTCACCTCCGACGCCAGGGGCAACAACGATATCTACGTGATGTCGCAGGATGGCCGCGATGTGCGCCAATTGACCGAAAATCCGGGATCCGATGAGGCGGCGGAGTGGTCGCTGGACGGGTCGCGGCTGGCGTTCACCTCGGACCGCGACGGTGACGCCGATATATATGTGATGAGCGTGGCCGGCGCGAACCTGCAGAACCTGACAGACTCGTCGGCCTTCGACAGCTTCCCGGCCTGGTCACCGGATGGCAGCCACATCGCCTTTTCGTCGGACCGCACCGGCAACGACGAACTGTGGGTGATGCAGGCCGACGGCGCGGAGCCGCTGCTGTTGACCAACAGCCCGGCGCGCGACACCGCGCCGCACTGGGCGTCCATCGAATAGGCAGTGAGCTAGCGGTTGCGGTGCCGGCTGGGCTGCATGTAGACGTCGGCGACCAGGGCGCGCGGATGGGTGCGGGCGGCGAATACCACCGCAGCGGCGATGTCCTCGGGCTGCATCACCATCTCCGCTTCGCCGGGCTGCAGGCGCTGGTGGTCGGTGTCGAGCATGGCGGTGTCGACCTCGCCGGGATAGACGGCGCTGCAGCGGATGCCGTTCTCCCACTCCTCCGAGTTGATGGCGTGGCTGAGCCCGGTGACGCCGTGCTTGGACGCGATGTAGGCGACGCCCGAGGTGGCGTTGGGCCGCAGGCTGTAGCCGGCGCCAGAGATGATGTTGATGATGTGGCCCTGCTGATTGCTGCGTAGATGCGGGAGCAGTTCGCGGATTACGTAGTAGACGCTGTTGAGATTGATCTCGACGACCTCCTGCCAGGTTTCCAGCGGGATGTCGTGGAGGTTGCGCAGGTCGGTGTTGATGCCGGCGTTGTTGACCAGGTAGTCGATGGCGCCGAACTCGGCGATGGCCGCGGCGACGAAGGCGCGCACGTGGTCCAAATCGGCCACGTCACCGGGCACGGCCAGCACGCGCACGCCCTGTTCGCGGGCGGCCGCGGCGGCTGCTTCGAGCGGCCCGGGGCGGCGGGCGGTGATGGCCAGGTTGACGCCTTCGGCGGCGAGGGCGCGCAGGATGCCCAGCCCGATGCCGGCGCTGGCTCCGGTGAGAATGGCGGTCTTACCGTTGATGTCGATGATGGGGCCTCGATTCGGGTTTCGGGTTAGGTCCGCTGCATGGTGGACTGTACGACGATTTCGGAGACGTTGGCGCGAGCCGGCATGCCGGCGGCGAAGACTACCGCGGCCGCGATGTCCTCGGGTTTCTGCAGCACGGCGCGGCGTTCGTCGCTGGTGCCGTCGGGGCGCAGGCCAATCATGTCGGTGTCGGTCTCGCCGGGGAAGATGGCCGTGGCGCGGATGCCGTGGGTCCATTCTTCGCAGCGGATGCTCTGCGTGAAGGCGGCCAGCGCGGCCTTGCTGGCGCCGTAGGCGACCCCGGAGTGGGTGCGGTCGGGGATGGTGGCGGCGTCGGAGCAGACGTTGATGACCACCCCGCCGCCGGCCTTGCGCATGGCGGGCACGACCTCGCGGGCGAAGTCGAACGGCGCTGTGAAGTTGACCGCCACCACCCGGTCCCAGCGCTCTGCACCGATCTCGGCGAGGCTGCGCTTGCGGGTGTGCAGGGCGGCGTTATTGACCAGGATGTCGATCTTGCCGAACTCTTCCAGGGCGCTGGCGACGAAGTCGCGGACGTGGTCGCGATCGGTGACGTCGCCGGGTACGGCCAGCACGCGGACGCCATGCTCGAGGGCGGCGGCGGCGGTCGCCTCGAGGGCTTCGGTGGTGCGGGCGGTGATGGCGATGTCGACGCCCTCCGTCGCCAGGGCAATGGCCGTGGCGCGGCCGATGCCGGCGCTGGCGCCGGTGATGATGGCGGTTCTGCCTCTTAGGTCCATGGTGCCCCCGGTCTTAGTGCTGGTCTGGCCATGCAGTGAGTCGAGCATAGCAACCGGGCGAGGTCGGGTCAGGGGCGGGTGAAATTCCGGGCGGTAGTGCAGTAGCGATTCAGGCCGAGCTGGCCGAGCAGTGGCGGCGTACTTGACATAACGTCAGTGGTGTCGGGTAGGTGGATGGCCAGGATCTCCCCAACAATCAACGTACTGACTATCGGGGCGGCGCCGTAGCGGTGGGTCTCGACTAGGCGGCATTCGAAGGCGGCCGGCGACCCGGCTACGAGCGGTGCGCCAACGTGGCGCGCCGGAGTCGGAGTGAATCCGCTGACCGCGAACTCATCGACCTCGGGAGCGTAGTCACCGGCGGCAAGGTTCATAGCCTCCGCCATCGAGGCGCCGACGATGTTGATGACAAATTCTCCGGTGGCCAGAACGTTGGCGACGGTGTCCTTATCCATGCCGGTCTCGCTCGTCGGGGCGAACGCCAGCAGCGGCGGGCGGGCGGCGATCGGCATGAAGCTGCTGTAAGGAGCCAGGTTGCGGACGCCGTCACGCGAGATCGTGCTGACCAGCGTGATCGGCCGCGGGACGACGACGGCGGCGAGGAGCTGGTAGAGCTCCTCCAGCGAGGCGCTCTCGGCGTCGAGGATCACTTTGCGGAGCGAGGCGGCTAGACCCGCGGCCTTTCCATCCGGAAGACATCGGTCGTGTGGCAGTACTCGGAACCGCCCAGACGACCGACGGCTTCGAGTAGCGTCGGGTCGATGGTGCCGTTTTTGCGCAGGAGGCGGTCGTCGATGTGCGCGATCACGATTTCGCCGATAACCAGTGTGGTCAGCCGGGGAGCGACGCCGTACTCGTGAGTCTCGACGAGCCGGCACTCGAGGTTGACCGGCGATTCGGCGACCCGCGGCGCGCTGACCGTGGTCGAGGGGACCGGGGTTAGTCCGGCGAGATTGAACTCGTCGATCTCGGCAGCGACCTCGGCGGCGGTGGCGTTCATGGCCGCCGCGATCGGCTCGGTGACGATGCTGATGACGTAGTCACCGGAGGCAGTCAGGTTGGCGAGGGTGTCCTTGACGCCGCCGTTGGGATGGCCGATCGCGAAGGCCAGCAAAGGCGGAGTGGCGCTGATGGCGTTGAAGTAGCTGAACGGGGCGACGTTGAGGACGCCGTCCGGGGCGACCGTGCTGACGAACGCAATCGGACGGGGAACGATGAGGCTGCTTAGCAGGCGGTAGATATCGTCGTCGGGGCGGTCGGCGGGATTGATGATCAAGGCGGAGGTCCTTTTGGATCGCGGCGCGGACGCGGGTAGGTTGCGGCTCCAACCGAAGCCGGGCCCGTCGGGTCGAGAGGAATGGTACTAGGCGTAGGCGTCCAGCATCTTCGCTAGGTCGACGGCCGAGAACTCATTGGCCAGATCGCGGTCGACGGCGCCGCCGAATCGCTGGATCGCCGGGACCTGCTCTTCATAGGTGGGGCAGTCGGTGTTTTCGTAGAAGACGCCGGTGGGGATGCGGTCGCCCCACTCCATGGTGCGGTCGATGGCGGCGCGAAGGTCGCCGGGGTCGTGGTCTTCGTCGGCCAGGTCGAACACCCGCTCGCGGTACCACTTGTTGGTGTTGACGCGGTTGTAGATCACGCAGTCCTGCAGGACTTCAACCAGCGCGTAGCCGGGATGGTCAATGGCGCGGGCCAGGATTTCGGCCATGCCGCGGGGATCGCCGGAGAAGCCGCGGGCCACAAAGGTGGCCCCGGACATGAGCGCGGTGCCCAGTCCGTTGAGCATGGCTTCGATCGAGCCCTCGGGGGACGTGGTCGTGATCCAGCCCGGCTCGCTGGCCGGCGAGTACTGCCCCTTGGTGAGGGCGTAAACGTGGTTGTTTTCCACGATCTGGACCATGTTGACGTTGCGGCGAGCGGTGTGGATCAAGTGCCCGACGCCGATGCCGTAGCTGTCGCCATCGCCACTGACGGAGATCACCGTGAACTTATTGGGGGCGGCCAGGCGGATACCCGTGGCCACCGGCACCGGGCGGCCGTGGAGGGAGTTGAATTCGTTGGCCCAGAGGTAGTGGGGCAATTTGCTGCCGCAGCCGATTCCGGAGGTGAACATGACCTGGTGCGGGGCGATGTTGAGTTCGGCGAGGGCGCGCTTGACGCCGTTGAGAATGCCGAAATCGCCGCAGCCGGGGCACCAGGTGGAAATCTCGTCGGTGTTGAAATCCTTGATGGTCAGAGTGGCTTGATCAGACACGAACACTGACCTCCTGGCCTATGGCGGCGACGATGTCGTCGGGCGTCATCTGCTTACTGTCGTATTTGAGAATCCGATGGTCGCAATCGATTCCGGTCGCGCGGCGCAGGATGCCGGCGAACTGCCCGGAGAAGTTCTGCTCGACCGCCACCAGGTAGCTGGCCGATTTGAGCGCGGCGACGGTGCCCGCGGGCAGCGGCCAGACATCGGCGAAGTGCATTGAATTAGCACTCAGGCCTTCCGCGTTTAGCCTGTCGACGGCCTCCCGGATGGCTCCGCGGGTGGAGCCCCAGCCGACCAGTGTGATGTCGGGCTCGGCGGACCCGTGGAGTTCGGGTTCAAGGATGTCGGCGCGGGAGGATTCAAGTTTCTGCATGCGCTTGTCCATCTGCTCGATGCGGACGGATGGCGACTCGGTGATGAAGCCGCGCTCGCTGTGCTCGTCACCGGTGGTCATGTAGACGCCGCGGGGATGGCCCGGGAGCGCGCGCGGGGAGACGCCGTCTTCGGCTAGCCTGTGGCGGACGTACATCTCGTCGGGGCCGAGCCGGTCGAGTTCTTCCTCGGACACAATCTTGCCGCGGTCGATGCTGACGCCGGCGAAATCGAGGTCGGCGCGGGCGACGGTCTTCAGGGCAAACGCCTGGTAGAGGTCGGTCATGATGATTACCGGGGTCTGGTACTTCTCGGCCAGGTTGAAGGCCCGATGGCCGGCCGCGAAACACTCTTCAACCGATCCGGGAGCCAGGATCACGCGCGGGAATTCGCCGTGGGCGGCGGCGAGGACGAAGTCCAGGTCACCCTGCTCGGATCGAGTGGGCATGCCGGTGGAGGGCCCGGCGCGCTGGGCGTTGACGATCACCACGCCGGTTTCGGAACAGCCGGCCAGGCCCAACGCTTCGACCATCAGGCAGAAGCCGCCGCCGGACGTGGCCGTCATGGCCCGGGCGCCGGCGTGAGCGCCGCCGATGGTAGTCAGCAGCGCCGCGATTTCGTCCTCGGTCTGCTTGATGACGATGCCGTAGTCCTCCTGGTGGGCGGCCAGGAACTCAAGTACCGTCGTCGCCGGGGTCATTGGGTAGCCGGAGATGAAGCGGCAGCCGCCGGCGATGGCGCCCATGCCGATGGCGACGTTACCGTTCAGGAGCACGCGCTCCTCCCCGCCGGGGCGGGATTCGAGGCGATAGTTGAACTCGTCCTGGAAGCGCGCGCCGAAATCGATGGCGGCGTTCAGGACCTCGATGTTGGCGGCGGCGAGTTGTTCGCCGCGCTCGCCGTCGTAGCGTCCGGTGAAAGCCTCCGTGAGCGAGCGCTCGATCAGGGCAGAGTCGAACCCGGTGAGCCCCACCAGCACGCCAACGGCGGCGGTGTTGGCCATCAGGCGATTGCCGCCGATCTCCGTGGCGAACTCGACCAGCGGCGCGCGG
>PBSR01000113.1 GCA_002726335.1 Gemmatimonadaceae bacterium | reverse complement strand
GGCGTGGCGAAGAAGCAGAGCGTCGACTCCTCCTCGTGCTCGGCGTACCAGGTGCTGCGCCAGCCGTATTGCGCCGGATCGGCCGGGACGTCGAAGAGCATGACCACCACCTCGATACCGCCCTTGCTCGGTGGCAGCTCCTTGACGTAGAGATCACCGGTGTGCCAGTTGCGCAGCGTCTCGCGAAGATCGAGGCCGTCCTTCAGAGAGGCGGAGAACTTCTCCACCTTCGGCAGATCGAGTCCCAGCAGCGTGCGGGCCTGCTCCCGCACGTGCTGCTGGAAGTTCTCGATACGGGTGTCTTCCGGCGGATAGGAGCACTGACCGAAAGGGTCCCACTCCATCCGCCACTGCTCCCGCAGCGGCGCCGGCGGTGTGGGTCGCAGGTGCAGATTGCGCCACGTCCGCGGCACTCCCTCCAGGCGGTTGCGGGTGTCGCGGAGACTGCCGCTATCGGTGTCGCCAGCCAGATCGCGGAAGTCCAGATGCAGGCCCGCTCCGCGCTCCGGTCCGATTCTCTGGGGTGGGTACTGCCGCGCCGTCTCGATCAGGGAGAGAGCGTAGTCATCACCGATGACCTGCTGAGAGGCCAGCGCCAGATCGTAGAGCTGTGGGGTCATACGCCCGTCCATCAGCGTCAGATTGCGTACGTACTGGAGCAAGGTCCGCAGACGATTCGGCGTCAGGGATGAGTCCTGCTGCAGGGCCCGGCAGGCAGCCGACCGCTCCGCCCGCAGGGCACTGTCCCTGGCCTCTATTAGCAGCGTCTTGACGCCATCGATGGTCTCCTCTGACCCGCTTCGCCCGGCGACCTCCTCGGCCCGCCGATGCTCGTAGAGGAAGGTGAGGTAGGGCAGCTCACCCAGCAGGAAGTAGAGGCTGTCCTCCGCGAGATGGCTGAGGGTTGGCATGTGCGGACGGCCGAAGGGCACCGGGTACCGAGCGCGACTGCGATACGCCTCACGCACCCAGGGCCAGTCGGCGAGAGAACAGACATGGACGACGCACTCGTGCTCGACTTCGAGCACGTGCAGTTGATGCGCCGTGTGACGGATGCGCTCTTCACGCTGACTGCCTGGAATCGGCGCCGGCAGCACGGGCAGGCAGGCGGCGGCGAAGGCCTCCCATCCCGTCTCCGGCAGCGGGTACGGATCGGGCAGCGCCACGTGCTCTGGTGACTCCCAGACCGCAACCTCCAGGTCGACCCAGGCACGGGCGACGCTCGCTGTCTGCGCGACCCGGATGGCCTCGATGACCGGCTGGCAGGGGTCGACGGGAACGTAGCTGCTGCCCCCCCGGCCGTCATCGCTGCCGGGATGCTCCTCCTCCTGGAAGGCCACCGAGACCCGGGGCAGACGTTCGACGCCGTCCTCGACGGCCGCGGCGAAGGAAGGTGGCAGTGGAATGGCCAGACAGTCCCAGCCGCGGGTAGTTGCCTGCCGCAGACGCTGCCGGACCTCCCGGGCGAAGAAGGCGGATCCATGGACGACGGGCAGAATCGTAAGCCGGCAGGACACGTCGAAGACGGGGTTTTCGAGACGGCTCAAGGAGCGCTCTCAGTTCTCGTCGATGTCTGGCGGACCACCATCGGGGGGTCCGTCACCTTCCTGTGCCTGGTCACCGAAGAACAGATCCTCGAGACTCAAACCGCCGCCGGTGGCCGACGACTGCAGAGCCCGCTGGCGCTCGGCGGCGACGCGATCAAGATCCGTCGCATCCTCCCCGAGAACCCCCTGCACCGCCTCGTGCCAGGCGGCGTCCGCCGACAGCGGATGCGGCCCGGACTCAGCCTGCGCCAGGCGCTTGAGGGCGTAGCGGATGATGTGGATACCGTCTCGGGGCGAATGCTCCAGATCGAGTGAGTGGGCCCGCTGCAGGAAATCCACGGTGAGCAGCAGCAGTTCATCGCGGGCAAAAGGCAGGTGGTAGCGGAGGATCTCCATCTCGTCGGAACGATCGGGGAAACCGAGCTCCAGCGTCGGCTGCAGGCGCGACAGGATATACTCGGGCACCTCGTACGTGGACTCGTCGTCGTTCATCGTCACCACACAACGGAAGTCGGCGTGGGCGTGGATGGTGACGCCGGCGATGACAGACTCCACATACCGTCGGTGATCGAGCAGGGGCGCCAGCGAGGCCCAGCTCTTCTCGCTCATGCGGTTGCCTTCATCCAGAACACAGACTCCCCCGCGGACCATGGCGGTGACGAGGGCGGACGCGTGGTAGGAGATCTTCCCCGACTCGGCCAGTACCGGCGTGACGAGCAGATCCTCCGGCCGTGTATCGCTCGTGCACTGATAGATGTAGAGATCCTGGCCCCGGCTGGCGGCTGCGGCGGACGCCAGTGTTGTCTTGCCGATACCCGGCGGTCCGATCAACCTGGGCGCCAACGGCAGGTCCTGCTCGGCCACGACCAGCCAGCAGGCCAGCAGGCTGCGCAGAGATTCGGCCTGGCCCACCCACTGGTGCTCGGTGGTCACCGGTCGTCCGAGATGCAGGGTGACGTCGTCGATGCTGACACTGCTGGAGCTGCTCATATCGTGGCTCATTTCTCCTCGCAAGGGCTGGTTGCTGCCGTCTCCGACCGTCGATATCTTCCCCCCGATTTGCTCATGAAACGGGCCGGCCTCCTGTGCCAACAGGACGTGGCCGGCCTTTCCACGTACGCTGTTGATGCAGGAGGCGGTCGCCCAAACTGGGCGGTGGAGGAACGATGGGCCACCAGAGTCGGTTCGATGTGACAACTCGCGGCGGCGTCACGGCGGGGCAGGAGTGGATCTGCGACGGCGATGAGCCGATCGCCCGGCTCGAACACGTCGTGGTCGAGCAACCGGAGCAAAACCTACGCTACTTCAACCGCAATCTCAAACCGGTCGTCCTGCGTGATCTCAAGCTGGCCCCGGGTGGTCGTCCCCTCGTGGCCGGGGTGCAGATGTTCTGGAATCTGCAGGTGCCGGGAGGGGCTCATGTCATCACATCACAGCTGCTCGATGTCACCGTGGAAGGCCGGGGCACAGACCGTCTCACCCTTACCGTGACCACCGCCGATCCGGGACGCGTGGCGGTCTCTCGTCGGGTCCTTTGTCTCTATTGGGACGAGGCGACGGCTTCCTACGTGTACGAGTTTACCTGCCACCTGGACCTGCAGGCTCCCGAGACCTTCGACCGCCCCGACTGCGGCCCCATTCACTTCGAGATCAGTGATCCCTGGTACTGCGACGTGCCGGCGCCGACGGTCGCCTTCGATGGCGGCTGGTCGGCGCACGGTTTCACGCGGCTGCTGGCAGAGCCGGTGGATGCCGCCGACGGCGTCTGGCAGATGCCGCTCAATCATCTGGCGACCGGCATCCCCACGCCACAGTCCTTCCCCGAGGGTGGCCGGCTCGTGCTGACCGACTGTCCGGGAAACAACCCCGCCTTCGAGTTCGTAGGCGATTCTGCCGCGCGCACCGGGATCGGCGTCTGCAACTGGGGCTACGACATCCACCTGAGCGCCGCCTACGCCCGCGACGAGCTCTACGCGCCTATCTGTGAGACCTTCCGTGTGCGACTCTGTCCGGACGATCAGGTTGCCGATCTGCTGCGACGGGTGGGCCCGGTCCCCCCTGTGGACTACGCCGGCCATGTCGAGCTGCCCCGCTACGAGCGACACTCGAGCTTCGACCGTCCCCTGCGGCTCGACGAGCCCGCCGGCGATCCCGACCCCTGGCCCTGGCTGCCAGCTGGTGACGGTGCCGGCTGGTGCAGGGATGCAGGTCGAAGCGATGACCACTCGCTGCAGATCACCCGCACCGACGACGGTGTCAGCGAATGGCGGATGGACCGCGAGGGCGAGGGCGCCTGGACTCAACGCTGGCGCCGCACCACCGGCTTCCGGGTGTCTGTCTGGGTACGCACCGACGACGTCACCGGCCGCGGGGCCAGCTTGGGCTTGCGCTGGATCCTCTACAATCAACCGGAACGCCATGCGCTGAGTCGCTCGACTCGCGTGCAGGGTACCACCGACTGGACCCGGTTGACGGCCGAAATCCACGGTCCTGTCCCCGACGCCGTCAGCGCCGTGGAGATTGTGCTGCGTCTCGATGGCGCCGGCTCTGTGTGGTTCGACGACATCGACGTGGAGATTCTCGAATTGGAGAGCGAATGTTTGACCTCGTAATCACCGGTGGTACCGTCATCGACGGGACGGGCGCACCCCGCAAACGGTCCGACGTAGGCGTCACCGCTGACCGCATCACAGCGGTGGCGGACGATCTGTCCACTGTCGAGGCTGGCAATCGCATCGACGCCACCGGGAAGATCGTAGCACCGGGGTTCGTCGACGTGCACAACCACTCCGACGCCTGGCTGCGCAAGATCCCTCACCTCGTGCCCAAGACTGCTCAGGGCTTCACCACAGAGGTGATCATGGCGGATGGAATCTCCTACGCCCCCGTCGACGAGGACACCGCACCGGAGTGGATCTACTACCTGCGCTCGCTCAACGCCCTGCAGTTCGAGGAATACAGCGGCTGGCGTTCCCTCGCCGACTACATGGCCGGCCTCGACCGGCGCATGGCACAGAATGCGATCACTCACCTGCCATATGCCAACGTCAAGGCCATGGCCGCCGGCTGGGGTCGGGGCGTACCCGACGACTTCCAGATGACGATCATGCAGGCTGACATCGAACGGGGCATGGCCGAGGGTGCCGTGGGCGTGTCTTTCGGCATCGACTACATCGCCCAGTGTTTCTCCACGACACGCGAGATGGTGGAGGCCTGCGCCCCCATGTCCCCCCATGGACTCTACGTCACCCATGTGCGCTACAAGAAGGGAACCCTGGAAGGCGTGCGGGAAGCTGTCGACATCGGCCGCAGGGCCAACGTCCCCGTCCACATATCCCATCTGAAGGGCACGACTCCGGAACAGATCGACGAGCTGCTGAGCTACATCGACAACACCGCACGCAATGAGGTGAGTTTCTCATTCGACGTCTACCCCTACCTGCCGGGCTCGACGATGCTCAATTTCCTGCTGCCGTACGACGTCTGGGAAGACGGCCCCCTGCAGGTTCTGCCGAAGCTCCGCGATCGCCGTGTCCGGCGGGAATTCGCCCGGGGCCTGGTGGCATCGAAGACGAATCTCGAAGATGTGCACATCGCCTGGTTGCCCGGCCGCGAAAACACCCGACACATCGGCAAACTGCTGTCCGAGTACGTGACCGAGGTCGGCAAAGCGCCGGAGGACGCGCTCTGCGATCTGCTCATCGAGGAGAACCTGGCTGTCCTGCTCGTCTTCCATCATGGCGACGACGGCCTCATCGGTGACTTCCTCGCCCACGAGTGTTACCTGATGGGGACCGACGGGATCTACTTCCCGGACGGCCGCGTGCACCCTCGCATGTATGGTTCGGCGCCACGAGTCCTCGGGCCCTGCGTGCGTGACGCCGGGCTGTTCAGCCTGGAAGTGGCCGTGGCCAAGCTGAGCGATCGCCCGGCGCGACGTTTCGGCTGCGCTGAGAGGGGGCAGGTGCGGGAGGGCTGGTCTGCCGATCTCGTCGTCTTCGACGAGGAGACGGTGGCCGACACGGCCACTTATGCCGATCCCCACCAGCTCCCCATCGGCATCGACCATGTCGTCGTCAACGGCACACCTGTCATCGCCGGGGGTGTCGCCGTCGATGACCTGACCGACCCGCTGCCGGGACGCTCGCTCACGTTTCAACCATGAACCGCCCCCCCGAGGAATTCGTCCGCGTCGACCCCGAATCACTGCGCCTGTTCTGCACCGGTTGCCTGCACGCAGCGGGCATGACGACGGCCCATGCCGAGCAGCTGGCCGGGTTGCTCGTCAACTCCGATCTGCGTGGCGTACGGTCCCACGGGACACGCAGTCTCGGCGGTTATGCGGGAGCCATCCGCAGCCGCAAGGTGAACCCAAACCCGGACATACGGATCCTGAGCGAAACCGACACCTCGATCCACATCGATGGCGACGGCAGCCTGGGGTATGCGCCCACCATGCTGGCCACCCAGATGTGCATCGAAAAGGCCAAGGCCAGGGGTACGGCAGTCGGCGCTGTTCTGGGCATCGGGCACTACGGTTCAGCGGGCCACTACGTGCGCCGCGCCATGGAGGAGGGACTGGTGGGTTTCTCGGTGCAGAGCGCCTCTCCTCAGTACTACCGCAGCAACGAGGGCAACCGCGCCGCCCACTACGGCAATCCTCCCATGTGCTGGGGACTGCCGAGCGAAGACGAGGCCCCCGTCGTCCTCGACGGGGCTACGTGCATCCTGGCCGACTATCAGCGGGGCGAGGAGTTCGAGGAGCTGGAGGAGAAGATTCCGGCGGCCTTCTTCAAGTCGATGGGCTACACCGCCATCGGCACTGCCATGGGCGGCGCCTTCGCCGGCCAGGCAACCGAGCGCGCCCGGGAGATCGGCCAGACCTGGCCGGCAGCCCGCATGGGCGGCATGATCTGGCTCGTCAACGCCTCGCTGTTTGTCCCCGAGGGCATGTTCCAGGGCGCCGTGGACGACATGGTGCGTCTGGCACGGGAGGAGCTGACGCCCCTGCGCGGTTATCCGGAGGCGACACTGCCAGGCGCTGTCGAGCACCGCCTTGAGGCCGAGTACAGCGCCGAGGGCATCAAGATGGGGCCGCAGGAAAAGGAACGCCTGACCGAGGTCGGTCGCGACTTCGGCGTGGAAACTCCCTGGTAGTCGACTCGGCGGAAGGAGGTCACTCTGCGGCGTTCAGCACGGTGTGTGCGAGATGCCAGTCCTCGATGTGGTTGAGGATGGTGGCCTCTGCCGGCAGGCTGCCGTCGTCGGTGCGACCCAGGCTGTTGTGGATGTCAGCACGTTTTTCCGCCTGGTGTTTTCGATTCCGCACGTAGGTGTTCCATTCCGTCACCGCTGTTGACACGTCGCGGCCTTCGAGACGTCCGATGATCCACGCCTCGAACTGCAGGTACGAGGGCCGTTCGCTGCTGAGATGATCGTTCACCTCGTCCCGGTCCAGACCCAGCACTTCGACGATGACACGTCTGTCGAGCCCGCCGCCCAATCCAGGGTACTCGGCGTGCAGCAGTCCGGAGGACTCGAGCACCACCTTGTGCCACGTCCGGGGTAACTGGCACACCCCCAGCGGACCGAAATCCAGCGAGCTGACCAACGGCACGACACGGCCTCGCCAGGCCGCCAGTTCCGCCCCCGACAGATCCCGTTCGAACCAGAAGTGCCAGTCTTCCAGGAAATTGAGCACGACCGCGCTCGTCACGCCGGAGTTGGCCGGGAAACGTAGCGTGCCGTAGATGTCGTCGAGTTTCGACTGTTTGTGCACACGGTCGGCGATGAGTCCGTTCCACTCACTGCGGACGCCGTCGTCAGGCACGCCGACCTGAGAGACCACCCAGGCCTCGAAGGTCAGATAGTCGGGCCGTGTTTCGTGGAGATAGGTGAGGACGGCGAACTTGTCCAGACCCAGTCGCTCGAGCACCAAGCTGTCGAGGCCACCCGTGGCTTCCGGGTAGTCGTCGGCGAGATGGCCGGCGGCGTTGAGTGAAACCTTCCACCACGTGCGTGGCAGCTGGCAGACCCCCAGGGGGCCGTAACAGAGACTGCTGACGAGTGGGATCATAGGGACCGTCTTTCCTTGTTTCAGATGACGCCGTCGGCACGCAGGTGTCGCAGATCGGCCGTCCCCAGACCAAGCCAGCCGCTGAGGATGTCATCTGTGTGCTCGCCGAGCTCTGGCGCAGCAGACACCAGGCGCGTCTCCGTCGTCGAGAATCGCAAAGGTGGCCCCGGCACGGCCACCTCCCCGCCCGCAAAGGGCTGCCGCTGCAGGATACCCCGGTGGCGTACGTGCGGATCAGCGACAACCCGGGCCACGTCGTTTACAGGGCCGCAGGGCACGCCGGCTGTCTCCAGATCTGCGAGCCAGTCGTCGACGGCACGCGTGCGGAAGACGGCGGCCAACTCGGTTTCGAGATCACCGTGGTTCTCGGTGCGCGATCGGTTGTCGGCGAAACGAGGATCCCCCACCAGGTGCGGGCTGCCGAGGACCTCGCACAGTTTGCCGAACAGCCTGTCATTGCCGGCTGCAACAACGACGTACCCATCGTCGGCCGCAAAGAACTGGAAAGGGGTGATCGTCGGATGCCGCGAGCCAAGGGGCCCCGGCGCCACGCCGGTGACGTCGTAGCGGGCGATGGCGTTCTCCAGCAGCGAGATCTGGCAGTCAAGCATCGACACGTCCACGTGCTGTCCCTGCCCCGAGGACCGTGCCCGGGTCAGGGCCGCCAGCACGCCGACGGCGCAGAACAGGGCGGCACTGAGATCCGATGTCGACGAGCCCACCCGCACCGGTGGCTGCCCCGGCAGCCCCGTGATCGAAGCCAGGCCGCTCATGGCCTGCACGATGACGTCGTACGCCGGTCGTGTGGAATAAGGGCCGCTCTGGCCGAACCCGGAGACCGAGGCGTAGACGATCTTCCGATTCCGCGCTGCCACCGTGTCGTAGTCCAGGCCGAACCGCGCCATGCTGCCCGGGCGGAAGTTCTCCACAAGGACATCACAGCGGACGGCCAGATCCAGTGCCAGCTGGCGACCGCGGTCCGTCCGCAGATCGATGGTAACCGACTTCTTGCCCCGGTTGACGCTGAGAAAGTAGGCACTCGCCGAGGTCTCACCTTCGTCCCCACCGCCGACGAAGGGACCGAAACCACGCGCCTCATCGCCACTGCCGGGCAGTTCGACTTTGATGACTTCGGCGCCGAGGTCGGCCAGAACCATGGTGGCGAAGGGTCCCGCCAGCACCCGGGTGAAGTCGAGGATCCGGACGTCTTCGAGCAGGGCCTGCTGTGAAGCATCGCCGCTCATGACGGAGCCGGCATGAGGGACGCGCCAGCCCCCGGGGTGGCCACGCCGGCATCCAGATCGAAGGCCGGCAATCCGAGATCGTCCCGCACGAGCCGCTCGAGGGCGTCGCGCTCTTCTCCGTGGAGGAACCGACGGGAGATCAGGCCACCGACGTTGCCTCCCCAACCGGCGCCGAGGCGCTGCACGGCCCCCGCTTCGGCGCCGTAACCGAGCAGGAAGTCGTTCAGGGCGGTCACCACGCGGTCGTAGGCCTCCGTCATGCGACCGTAGCCCCCAGGAACGAAGGCCAGGCGGGCACGCGGATCGTCGGGGGGGCGTGAGGAAAGGTTGGCCAGCTCCTCGGGGCTGACTTCCTTGTCGTAGTCGCCCGCGTGTGAGATCCGCACCAGCTCGAAGGCGGTAGTGATATCGCCGGCGGCGAGGAAGTCCACCATGGCCGCCACCCGATCCTGTTCAGCCAGACCGAAGGTGAATCGGCGGCGCAGGCGTACCGGGAAGTCGGGCGAGATCCGGGGAAACTTGTTGCCGATGTCACGCTCGTGCATGGCGGCGTACGAGGCCCCCACGCCAGCTGCCGCCGCCATGGCCTCGACCTCGGACAGCGTCGTCGTCGAGGGCACACAGGCCAGCAGCTCACACAGCTGCGGTGTCGTGATCCCAAGACGTTCAGGGGTGATGTCGCGGATCAGCTCGATACGTTGACGATAATCCGAGGCCAGGCTCCCCCACCCTGGGGCCCCCGCTTTGGCGGGCAGCAGGAGTTCACGCACGAACCAGGTGCCCAGCGGGTAGGCGAGCACGGTCTCTTCCTTGCCCGCCTCGTCGTAGACCCGGGGAACACCGCTGTCGAGGATAACGGCGACGTAGTCGGGAGGCAGTGGCGCCGAGCCGCAGTCCTGCGCCGGGAACACACCCACACTGACCAGAGCCCCCGCCTTGCCGAGAACCATGCCGCCGTGATCGGCCGTTCCCCCGCGGGTGCCGCGGATCCATTCGGACGTGCCGACACCGTCGATCGCGTCCTCCCAGCTCATATCGTCGCCGGGCGCGATGTCATGCAGCCTCAGGTAAGCCCAAGCGGTGGAGATCACCAGAGCCGAGGAGGAGGACATGCCACCACTTGGTGACACATTGCTGACGATGAGAGCGTCCATGCCCTGCGGTCGTTTCCCCGCCAGACGCAGCCAGCTGTCAAGATAGACGAGGCCGCCCTGCGGCAGGATGCTCCAGCTGTCGTCGAAGGTCGTACCTGTCGCCCGTTCCCGTTCGGCACAGACGTGTCCGGCGTAGTCGAGCAACCCCTGGCGGGATTCGATCGGTTCCGTCGCCGCCAGGTCTGACAGGTGAAATTCTGCCGGCTCGAAGCGGCAACCTTCACCGTTGTCATCCACGTAGAGGCTACGGAGTCGAATACAATCATCATCGCGGGCCGCCGCGAGGGTGACGGTGTCGTGCCCGCGGACGGCCAGGTGCAGGCTCGGCATGCCACCATAGTCGATATGCATCCCGGCGATATTCATCTGCCCCGGGCACCGGGAGATTGCCAGGGACCGGCTCTCGTCCTGATCCGGGAATGCCGTGTCGAAGGCATCGAGGGCCTCCAGGAGCCGACCCCGCCAGGCAGGGGCAGCGTCAGCGTACAGAGCCAGCAGGTATTGCCAGAGGTCGCCGGACTCCGCTGCGAGGGCCCGACGCCAGATCGCCACTGAAGCGGCGGACAGATTCTTCTCCCCCACGCCTTACTCCAGGGCCGCCACGTCGATCACCTCACCATCGACGGTGACGGTACCACCATAGGTGATGGGGTCGGTCGATGCGTCGATGGTCATGTCCACCACGATGGGCCCTTCCCCTTCCTCATTCTCGAAAGTCAGATCTCCTTTCACCGTGATCGGCGAGGCCAGCAGGTCCATGGCCAGAGCACCGGCCAGTATGAAGACGCCATCCGGCGAGTAGTCCTCGAAACGAAAGGTGCTGCCCTCGACGACGATCTGCCCGCCCCCGGCACCGGGCACCGTACCGCCACCGACGAAGAGCAGCCCGATGGCCTGCTCCACCGCCGCATTCATCTGTTCCAGCACCTGATCGTCGAGTGTGACGCCTCCCGTATCGGGCCCGATGACGTTGTCGGCACCGTCATCGGCACCGCCATCGTCGTCGTCGTTGCAGGCGAGCAGCAGCACGCAAGCCAGAGCACAGGTCAGACCCCTTACGCCGTGAGTCAGTATTCGTGTCATTTCAGTCTCTCCGGCGTCACGGCGTCACGCCGTCGGCGCCTGGAGCAACTGCTGCAGCCGCTCCGGCAGATTGGTGAGAATGCCATCGACACCGCAGCCGATCAACCGCAGCATCTCCTCTGTTTCGTCAGCGAAGAACGGGTTGACCTCCATACCCCGGGCGTGGGCGTCGTCCACAAGGGCCTTTGTCGTCATCCCATGTCCCGGTTGCAGGATACGGCACCCGATGCGCTCGCTGCGGGCCACGTAATCGTCTGCCGGTGTTACGGAAAGGTTGCAGACCTCCAGCGACGGCTCCCTCTGTCGTGCACAGACGAGAGTCGCCTCGTCTGCAGCCATGAAGGCGTTGTCCAACCGACCGGCCGCCGCGAGAACGTCGACGACCTCCGGCGCCACCAGTTGTCGATCATGATCGTACGCCTTCACATGCACATTCAAGCGCACGGCATCCGGGATCAGGTCGAGGGCCTCTTCGAAGACGAGAAACCGTTCACCGGAGAAGGTGGCGTCGAACCAGCTGCCGGCGTCCAGGGCAAGGATTTCTGCTGTTGTCAGTCCCGCCACACGGCCGCTGCCGTCGCTGGTTCGGTCCACCGTGCCGTCGTGGATCAGGAGCAACCCGCCATCGGCACTGCGGTGCACGTCGAGCTCGATGCTCTCCACGCCAAGACGAACGGCCTCGGCGAAGGCGACCGCGGTGTTCTCCGGATGGGTGCCGGAGGCGCCTCTGTGCGCGACGACCGCGAGCGGTCGTTTATGAGTTTCCGGGCAAACTGCGCCCGGAAGCTCTGACGACTGATCCGGGGATGCGCCGGCCTGACTCACTTGTGGATCTCTTCGTGGGCCTGGGCGTATCTGGACAGGGCGCTCAGATCCAGGTCGCAGCCCAGTCCTGGTTTCTCCGGAGTGGCCACATAGCCGTCGACGAACTCGATGGGCTCGGTGATGAGGTCGTCTTCGCGGGTCCAACTGCCGACGAAGTCGGAGGCCATCGTGCAGTTCGGTGCCAGAGCCGCCGCGTGGATGTAGGAGGTGTCCATGATGCCCAGGTCGTTGCCGGACCCGTGCCAGCAGGGCATGTCGGCGGCGGCGGCGATGTGGGCCAGATCGGGCATGCTCACCGGCCCGGAGCCAAGATTGAAGCAGTCGACGCATCCGGCCTGCAGCGCTTCCAGCATCTTGGCTCCGGATCCCAGGTGCATGGCGATGGGTGCTTCCACCTCTTCGTGGATACGGACCCAGCCTTCGATATCGGATTTTGGAATCGGATCCTCGAAGACCTCGACATTACCGAGAGCCACGAGCCGGTGGGCCAACTCGATGGCCTGCTCCGCTGTGTGGAACCGTTCGTTCGGATCGACGGTCACCTTGAACTCGACACCGCCCACATCGCGCATGGCACGCAGTCGATCCTCCATCGGCTCATCCAGTTTGCACTTGATCTTAACCCCGTGGAAACCGTGTTCAAGCGCTCGTGCCACACTCCGCCTGCCATCTTCCGGCGTCTGATGTCCCATCCAGTAATCGGCGCGAACACGCGACCGGACAGCACCGCCGAGCAACGCGTGGATCGGTTGCCGTCGAGCCCGCCCCACCAGGTCAAGCACGGCCATCTCGAACGCCTGATACGCCGGACCACCGCCAACACCTGCCGGTACTCCCAGCTCCGTACCGTCCAGCACACGCCCGTCACCGACAGCATAGACATCACGCAGGCACAGGACCTCAGGGTCGCACCCCAGCAACACTCGAGCCCCTTCCTGCACCTGCTCAAGGGGCACGCCACGCCCGGTCTCGCCAATGCCATGCAGTTCCGTATCCGTATTCAGCCTGAGGATGTGTTTCGGCACCTGATCCCAGCCCGTCTCGGGAACCCACTCGGGGCTGTGCACCCGCCCTGGAATCGTCGCCACGACAACGGTCCATACATCGACACTGGTGATCTTCACGTGGTTGCCTCCCGGTTCATTGTGGCCGGCGCCCATCTCGTTCCGATGGCACAGACGACGAAGTTCAACCCGAGGCCGACGACGCCGGCGTGGAATCCGTACACCTTCGTCATCCCGGCAGCCGTGCACCCGAGAGCCACCGCCAGACCGGCCAGCATGCCGCCCAGGGCCACCCCGGCCCCCAGTCTCTTCCAGTAGAGCCCGAGGAAGAAGCATGGTACGATCTGAATCAGAACTTCAAACTTCAGTTCCAGCAGGCGTACAAGGGTCTTGTCGGTACCGATGGCGATGACGACGAGGGCGGCGACGACGACCCACGAGACCACCTTACCCACCATCGTGAGTTCGGCCTCGGTGCTGTCCGGGCGAAAATGTACCTGATAGATATCTCTGGTGAACATCGAAGAAATACTCAGCAGTGCCGAGTCCGCCGTCGACATCAGGGCGGCCAGCGCCGCGGCGAAGATGACGACGACCAGCCAGTACCCGGCCACCGACTGCTGCATGATCAGGGCACACAGCCGGGCCAGAACCTGATCGGTGCCAACACCTTCGATTCCCGGCAGCACAACGCGCCCGGTGACGCCGCAGATCATGGCGATAAGGGTTGTCGTCAACGGCAGGAAGGCCATCACCGCCAGGGACCGCTTCAGCGATCGCACATTCTTGCTGGCGTACAACCGCTGGATGGCCTGCGGATAGATGGCGGCGCCGCAGCCCAGCAGCAGGATGAAACTGATCCACGTGTTGCACGTCTCCAGGGATGGCACTGTCACCATGGCTGGTTCACTGAGGCTCAATGTCTCGACGACGCGTGTCAGCCCGCCTCCGAGTCCGGGGACGACGAAGAGCAGGATGGAGAATCCTGTCAACAGTACCACGCCCTGAATCACATCCGTCCAGGCCACCGAGCGCATGCCGCCCAGGGTCTCATAGATGACCATGATGACGGCCAGGGCGATGATCCCGTACGCCGATGGCATCTGGCCGTCCGTGATGCCCTCGACGGCAGCTCCCATCGCCTTCAGCTGAGCCAGGGTGTAGTTGCCGAGAGCGTAGATCATCAGGATCGTCGCCAGCAGCGTCAGCACCGGTGAGCCGAAGCGATGCCGGATGTAGTCCCCCGGCGTGATGAAGTCGGCTTTGCGCGCCACGGCGACGAGGCGGGGCGCAAACAGCAGATAACCGACGATGATGGAGAACATGAACAGCACCGACACCGTCCACTCGAAGCCGATGCGGTACGACTTGCCCGTGTAGCCGAACATGGTGTTGCCACTGTATTGCGTCGCGTAGAGTGTCAGCAGCAGCACGGCGAATCCCATGGACCGCCCGGCCAGGTAGAAGTCGACCATGCTGTCGCTCTGACGCCGCATACGTCCCAGCCAGCCGACGCCGATCATCGACACCAGGTACAGGGCGATGACGGCCAGGGCTCCCGGGCCGAATCCGAGTCCCGTCACATCCATCAGTCCTGGCCCCCGTCCCAGTACCGGTGGATGACGTACGCCGTCCACAGCGCCAGTGCCAGGGTTGCGCCGAGACTGACAGCCGCCCACGTGGGCAGGCCGAAGATCAGTGCACCGCGGTAGCCCTCGGGCCAGTACCACGGGATGGCCACAACGTACAGCAGCGCATAGACGACCCAGACGATGCCATGGCGGCGCGGCTCGTCGGCGGGAGAATCGATGTCATCAGGGGGTGCGACGGACTCTGTCGTCATCTTTCCCGTCGGGACGCTCCACATGTTAGGTTACCAATCACCCTCGAACACTCACCGGAACCGTCAGGACGCAGGAATGACAGAACTACGTGCGGGTGGGCTCGTACTCTACAGGCGCCGTCCCGCTCGCGTCAAGGACATCCATGCCGGCACGGGCCGTATCGAGCTGGAGACCGAAGGGGGTGAAGCCCTGAAGGTCCGCCCGAAAGACGTCCTGCTCCTGCACGCCGGGCCGGTGACTCTGTCAGACCTGCGGGCGCCGGCGAGCATGGAGGACATCGACAGCGTCCGCGAGCTGCTGAGTGCGGAAACCGAGGGCGTCGATCTGGCGACGCTGGCCGACTGGCTGTTCGGTACAGCCACGCCGGCGGCGACGTGGGCGGCCTGGGAGATCACCACCGAGGGACTGCATTTCGAGGGGACGGTGGACTGTATCCGGGCCCGCACATCGGAGCAGGTGGTGGCCGAGCAGGAGCGGCGGCAGCAGGCGGCGGACGAGGCGGCCGCCTGGGAGTCGTTCCTCACCAGGATCAGCTCCGGGACCTGCGACCCGGCCGACGCCGACCACCTCCGCGACGTGGAAGGCCTGGCCGAAGGACGACGCCAGGACTGTCGCCTGCTCAAGGCCCTGGGCCGTGCCGAAAACCCGGAGAACGCCCATGCCCTGCTGCTCAACATCGGCTGGTGGACGGTGACACGGGTCCCCTACCCCGCACGCAGCGGCATATCATCGGGTGTGCCGGCGATCCGCCTCGACACTCCCTCGCTGGAGGGCCGCACCGACCTGACCCACCTGACGGCCTTCGCCATCGATGATGAGGGCAACCGCGACCCCGACGACGCCGTCTCCATCGACGACGACGGATGTCTCTGGGTTCATGTCGCCGACGTGGCTTGCCTGATCCCGCCAGACTCGGAGGCCGACGTCGAGGCGCGCGCCCGGGGGGCCACCCTGTACCTGCCGGATGGCCCGATCCCCATGTTGCCCCCCGAGCTGGTTCCGCGACTTGGTCTGGGACTGGCCGAGGACGGCGTGGGTCCCGCCCTCTCCTTCCGCCTGGAACTCTCCCCGGAAGAAACGGTCCTCCGTGCCGACGTCATCCCTTCCATCGTCCGGGTACAGCGCCTGACATATGAAGAGGCCGAGCCGCTGTTGCAGACCGACCAACACCTGCGTCGCATCGACGCTCTCACCAGGCAGTCCGGTGCGCGGAGACTGGCGGCGGGCGCCATCGAACTCGACTGGCCGGAGGCTCGTATCCGTGTCGACACGAGTGGCGATGACCCGGACATCGACATCCGCCGATTGGCCCCCCTGCGCAGCCGTCAGCTCGTGGCCGAGTCGATGATCCTGGCCGGCTCAGGCGCAGCCTGGTTCGCCCGGGAGGGAGACATCCCCTTCCCGTACTCGGTGCAGGACTCAGCCGCCGAGGACGAATCGGAAGCCGCCGCTCCCCTGCCGGCTGGGCTGCCCGGAGCCTACGCCCTGCGGCGGCGTCAGCTGCCGGCCCGGGTCAGCGGCACGCCGGCTCCCCATCGTGGCCTGGGATTGGATGCGTACGGTCGAACCACCAGTCCCATGCGCCGCTACGTCGATCTGCTGGTTCATCAACAGCTGCGGGCGGCAGCCACCGGAGCCGCGCCGCCCCTTGATGAGACAGCGTTGATGGAGCGTGCCGCCCAGGCCGAATCAGCTGCCAGGAACGTGCGCGCCGTCGAGCGCCAGGCCAATCGTCACTGGACCCTCGTGTGGCTGTCGCAGAGATCCTGGCAAGGACGGGGTATCCTCGTCGATACGCGAGGACGTCGTGGGCTTCTGGTGTGTCCGGAGATCGCCCTCGAGACCTGGGTTAACGTTGGCGAAGGACCTGCCGCGGGTACGGAATACGATG
>PBSR01000112.1 GCA_002726335.1 Gemmatimonadaceae bacterium | reverse complement strand
GACTGCATCTGAAGAAGCTGGGCATCAAGCTCGAGAAGCTCAGCAAGGAGCAGGCGGACTATCTGGGACTGAAGCGGAGCGGTCCGTATAAGGCGGAGCACTACCGCTACTGAACCGTCTTCTCAGGCAGAACTCCCAAACGAAAAGGGGGCTCGCGCGCCGCGCGAGCCCCTCATTTCGTTTCAGACAGGAAAAGGAAAGAGCAGCCAACTCACTGGAATGCCGGTTCGTT
Source organism: Gemmatimonadaceae bacterium (assembly GCA_002726335.1). The sequence goes on along the minus strand of PBSR01000112.1, from coordinate 16,192 downwards.
TTGTCGAAGCTCCATGTCTATGGAAAGCTTCCGCCGGGGCATTCAAAGGTGAATTCAGGCCGCTCTTCACTCAGAGCTATTGCAAGGGCTGTGCCACCGGGCCTCTCTCTGGTTATGGCGAGACCGGCGGCGAACAGGGGAACAAGATTCCCCTCTGCCTCAGTTTTCGGCAGGAATCTCCGGCACGACCGGGGTGGTTCCGGAGTAGTCGGTCAGGGCGCGTACGGTCGGATTGGGGCGAAAGCTGCCCTCTGTCACAGGCGAGACATTCACCTTGCGGGCGCGATCGAAAAGCCCGTGGCACAGTCTGTATCGGTTGTCGACCTGCTGCACTTCGTCGGTGATGTCACTGGCAAAGATGGAATCAGCCACTTGGGTGTTCCCTTTCTTGCTGTCTGGTCTGGTTCTTGGAGAACTTTAAAAGCTACGGGTTCTTGTGGATTCTGCAATGGTTTGTCGTGGGCGCGTTGGCGCCGGCGGGCTACGGCGCCGTACGCCGGCTCTTGCGCTGGATCGATGATCGGCGGATGACCTGGCGAGATTCGAGCCGCTTCGCGTCTCGACGGTATACACACCAGAACGAGGCTTCGGGGCCGGCGTAATGCGCCTACGCCCGCCGGCGCCAACGCGCTCCGGGATCGGTGCTGAACCGAGACGTTGCAGATCGACTGGCTGTGGAGGAGTACTGGACGGCTGTGACGGATGGCTGATGAGTGGGAACCGTCAGCCTTCCTGGGGTGGATCTCAATCTTTCTTGGGTTCGGCTCGGCGTTCGCCGAATCTTACTACTACGTAGGCGATGAGGGCGAACAGGAAGAAGACCAGGAGCATCCAGGCGACGCTCTGCAGGGTGCCGATGAGGGTGCGGTAGACTTCCAGGATCCAACGCTCGGTGGTCAGTTCTACGACCTTCGCGACGGCATCGACGGTGCCCTCCAGGCCGCGGGACTTGGGGACTCTCTCCGGAGTGATGTACTTCTCGAGGTCCCAGATGCGTACCCCGCCGGAGACGCCGGTGACGTAGATGGCAAAGGTCAGGTATTTGCGCCAGGCCGAGGAGATGTCGTCGGCGATGATACGCGAGAGGATACGGTCTATCGGGTTGCTGAAGACCCGGGCGATGATGGCGGCGGTGGCGAAGGCGACGGCGAGAGTGACGGCGAGGAGGGTGAGGAACATGGTGGATCGGCCTCGGAAGGGTGGCAGAGAAAGCGGGGCTCTCCCGAAGGAAGGCCCCGCTCAGTATCCGGCAAATAGGTGACTACAGGCTGGCGCGGATCTCCTCGATCCAGCCGACGACCTGCTTCACGTTCTTGGTCAGGGCCTTGTAGTCCTTGTTGGCGATGACATCCTTCGTCACCAGGTTGGAGCCGATGCCGACGCAGGTGACACCGGCGGTGAACCACTCCTCGAGGCTCTCCCGCGTGGCGTTGACACCACCCGTGGGCATGATCCGGGTCCATGGGCACGGACCGAGGACGGACTTCACGAAGTCGGGGCCGCCCACTTCCTTGCCGGGGAAGACCTTGACGATCTCGACGCCGAGTTCCTCGGCCTGGGCGATCTCCGAGGCCGAGCCGCAGCCGGGGGAGTAGGCCACCTTGCGGCGGTTGCAGACCTTGGCCACCTCAGGATTGAGCAGGGGGCCGACGACGAAGTTGGCGCCACTGGAGATGTAGATCCCGGCCGTCGGGGCATCGACGATGGAGCCGACGCCGAGGATGATATCCAGGTCGTTGGCCAGGATGTGCTCCTGGGCCTCGACGAAGACCTTCCAGGCCAGATCGCCGCGATTGGTGAACTCGACGCAGCGGGCGCCACCGTCGGCGCAGGCCTTGATGACATCGATCGTCACCTGCGGGTCCTTGTGGTAGAAAACGGGCACCATCCCCACACCCTTGATGGCGTTGAGGACGGTCATGCGGTCGTACTTGGCCATGAGAATCCCTGTTCCTGTTCAGTGGTCGTGTAGAACGCTGCTGCGATCCACATCGGTGATCTTCTTCAGATAATCATCCCGCCAGAGCCGCAGATGTCAAGACGGGAAGGGCACTGCCGTGTCCGGGTAGTGATGATGGCGATCCTCGCCGCGCAGTAGAATGGGTTCCCAATCCTTGCCGATGGAATTGGCCTGCGCCTGTCGCGCTTCCGGCGCGATGAAGCGAGCCGTCAGGCCGCAGCGTCGTCGCCGTGACGTGTTCGGGAAGCTGGCATGGTAGAGTCTGCCCTCATGCAGCGACACCTGCCCGGCACGCAGCTCGATGGGCACCGCCTGGCTCTTGTCCACCAGTTCGTCGGGGATCTCCTGGTTGATGCTGAGCAGGTTGGTGCCGCCGTCCGAGGTCCCGTGTTCGACGATGCCGCCGCGGTGCGAGCCGGGGATGATCTGCATGCAGCCGTTTGCCAGATCCGCGTCATCGACAGCGATCCAGGCCGTATGCGCCTCGGGAGGCTCCAGACCCCAGTAGGTGATGTCCTGGTGCCAGGCGACGTACTTCGACGCTTCCGGATCGGGATACTTGCAGAAGAAGTGGGTGGACAGCAGCATGACATCATCGCCCATGCAGGCGACAATGGCCTCGAGAATGCGCACATCGGAGGCCATACGCCAGATGAACTCCACATCCATGTGACGGGCCTGCAGTCCCACCTGGCAGTTCTCCTTGCCTTCACGGGCTTCCAGCTCATCGAACTGCGCGCGGAAGTCGGTGATCTCGGAGTTGGAGAAGATGTCCAGAGGCGAGACGAAGCCGTCGCGCTGATAGGCGGCGGCCAGATCGCTCGGGGCGACGGTCATGGAGCTGCTCCTGCGGCGCCTACCTGTGCCGGTGGCGGGATGGCGCGGGAGAAAAAGCGCCGGTGGCGACGGTATACGCCAGCGTACCAAATACGATCATCAGTGCACACGGGACGATGCCGTACAGGGCCAGTTCGTCACTGGGATATTGCAGCCAGAGACCGGAGACCGTCAGGAAGGGCAGCACACCGATGCTGAGCAGGGCCAAAGTACGCCAGGAGATTCTGTCGGTGGTCGGCGGCAGGTCTGTCATGAAGTCGCGTCTGGATGAACGCATGGAAGGTCTCCTTCTTGTTGCGTACCTCACAAGATAACCGGAATCGCCGTCAGTTTCTACTTCATGGGTGAGAATTCGGTGGCTGTCATCGTCTTGGCGATGATGGTGTCGACGATCGGCCCGTCCGCTTCGGTGACTTTGCGGGTCTCGACCCACTCCGGGTCGGCGCGAAAGGCGGTCCAGGCCGCCTCGCTGGCCTCCGGACTGTCGAAGCGCAGCAGGTAGACGAGTTCGTTGTCCCCCCCTTCGTCGACAGTCCAGAAGCCGACGACATCGAAGCCGTGACGGGCAAAGATGTCCATCGTCTTCGTGCGGAAGCGGTCGACGATGTCATCGAGGCGTCCGGGTGGGGCGATGTAGGTGCGCAGTTCGTAGACCATGGTCGTGGCAGTATCCTGGTGAGTGGGAGCGCAAGCAGAGAATCCTACTACTGTATTGGGCGGCAGGGAACAGGGCAACAGGGAAAGTATCCGCCGCGGACATACAGATTGAAGGCGTCCGCAGGCGGGGCTACCTTCCCGTCCTCACACATTGAGGCGAGGGAGGCTTCAGATGGCGCAGGGGGTCCAGGTCAACGAGGAGCTGCTGGCGGGCAGCGAGTACTTCGATACCGAAGAGCGCCGCGGCGCCCTTCGTGAGGTCTTTCGCTTCGACCACCGTCGGGTGCTGCTCGGCGAAGGGGCGCTCCGGGAGGTGGCCGTGGAGTGCGAGCGGCTCGGGGCGCGACGTGTCCTGTTCGTGCGGGATTCGGCCATCGCGCCGGTGGCGGCTCCCGTCGTCGAGGCTCTGGAGGCAGCCGGTATCGACAGGGTCTCCACTTTCACCGAGATCGTCCCGAACCCGACGATCGCCAGCGTTGATTCATTGGCGGCAGCGGTGAAGGCAGCTGACTGCGAGGTTGTGATCGCCGTCGGTGGCGGCAGTACGATGGACAGCGCCAAGGTGGCCTGTGCCGTGGCCACCTGCGGCGGGTCAGCAGCCGACTACTTCGGCTTCGATCAGTTCGCCTCTCCCCCCGAATGGCCGCTCATCTGTCTGCCGACGACGGCGGGTACCGGAGCCGAGGCGAGCCGCGTTTCGGTCATCGTCGCCGAGGGTGGCAAGCAGGCCATCTACTCGGATCACATCCAGCCGTGTGGCGCCATCGTCGATCCGCAACTGTCGTCGGGTATGCCAGCGGGATTGACGGCCACCACCGGGCTGGATGCCCTGGGACACGCCCTGGAGTGCACCGCCTCGAAGAAGAGTGACGCCCTGGGTGATGCGGTAGCGCGCGAGTCGCTGGCTGCGGGACTGCCCCACCTGGTGCGTGCCATCGAGTCAGGTGACGACGAGGAGGCGCGTTACCAGATGTGTCGTTGCAGCCTGCTGGCGGGTCTGCTGCTGAGTCCGATCAACACCGGCGCCGCCCACGCCCTGGGATATGGCATCGAGAAGGTGTCCTTTGAAAAGGGCAAACCCGTGCCCCATGGTACGGCGGTGGCACTTGTGCTGCCCGGGGTAATGGAACACAATGCGCCGGTGGCGGCGGACAAGTACTACTATGCCGCCGGTGTGGCGGGCCTGGATCTGGCGGGCAGGAGCCGGGAACAGGGAGTGTCTCTCGCAGCGGACTGGATCGACGCGGTTCGCCGGCAACACACACCGTACGGATCGCTGGCTGACGCGGGGCTTTCCGAGGCGGATCTGCCGCGCATGATCGAGATCGCCCTGCAGGTTCGGCGCCTCCTCGACCCGAATCCGGTGGAGGTCACCGAGGCCGACGCTGAACGGATCTACCGCGCCGTATTGGCGTGATACCAGAGGAGACGCGGTCCTACCGATTGGCGGGATGTCGCGGCCTTTGGGCCGACGCTGAACGGATCTACCGCGCCGTACTCGGCTGACCTACGCTCCAGAGGATGCCATTCTGCACGAGGCGCAGAAAGTCGAGCTCCCAGAAGTCCTTCTGATGTCCCAGGGAGGTGTAGAACGCACGTCCGGCGCGTTCACAGGTCCAGGCCACCGGCTCGTGGTGCTCACCCTCGGTGCCGAGAAGCAGGGGGCAGGTATCGTCGGCCAGGGGCGTGTTCCTGTAGAGGGATCCGTAGGCGTCGAAGGGTTCGACGCCCTCCAGGATCGGGTGTCCCTCCGTCCCCGGGGCGAATTCGACCTTTGTCGTCTCACCACTGCCGTAGTGTCCTTCGTAGCTGCCGCCCAATACCTGCCCGTCGAATTCGAGCCAGTGCTGGAAAGCGTGACTTGCCGTGCGCAGACCGACGACAGGGCGGCCGTCGGTGCAGTATCTCTGGAAGCGCGCCAGCTCCGTCCCTGATGTCAGCAGTCTTCGCGTGAACACGAGCACAACGTCAGCGTCATCGAGGGGCGCCAGCGAGACCGGGTCCTCTTCAGTCTGGAAGATGACGAGCTCGCACTGCACGGCCGCGTTGGCGAGCAGGAAATCGCGCAGGATGATGAGAGACTCCTCGGAGTCGTACTCGAAGGAGCCGGACAGCATGACGATGCGGATGTCGCTCATGGTAGAATCTGCACAGGTCTCGGGTGTCCAGGCTGGTCCTGGCGCCGGGGGCGTTCGGGGGGTGGGATCTCGGCCACGGCCTGCTTCCAGTCACGGCGCCAGCGGTCAAAGTCCGTGAATTCATCGTCGGGATGAGCGCGGCTGCGGGCGGTGAAGACGGGGTAGAAGTCCCGCCCCGTCGGTGTACCGGCGCGCTGGTAACGCAGGTCGAAACTCCAGCGGATACCATCGGTATGGTTCGGCGTCGATCGGTGGGGGATCAGCTTGTCCATCAGCAACACGTCGCCGGCCCGCATGGGCAGCGTGACCGTGTCGCCCGGCGGCAGGTTCTCGTCGGTAATGCCGAAGCCCTCACTCCAGAAGACGATGGACTCGCGATGCACACCCGGGATCAGCTGGATACAACCGTTCTCGGGCGTTGCGTCCACGAGCGGAACCCACACGGTGACGATCGCGTGGGGATCGGCGACCTCGAGGTGAACCTGGGCGTCCTGATGCCAGGGAGCGACATTTTCCCCGACCAGAGGCCGAAGGCGTTGCCGATGTTCCTCGGGCACCCGGCTGTCTTCAAGCAGGGACGCCGGCAGCTTGGCCCGGGCGTGCTGGATCGGGCTGCAGGTGATCTCGGGGCCGACAACCCCCTCCACCAGGTCGAGGAGACGCGGGTTGCGGAGGAACTCGAATACGCCCCGCAGACGGCAGTACATCAGATCGATCTGTTCGTAGATCGACACGTCCTCGAGGCAGATCCGCGCCAGTCGGCGTTCGAAGGGTTCGTCAGCATAGAGGCGGCTGAGGGCGCCGGACTCGAGCAACCTGGTGGTCTCGCCGTCGATGAACGCCTCGTAGTCGCGGATGACGGGTGTCAGGTCGGTGGCGTCCAGGCCCCCCTCGACGACAACGTAGCCCTCGCTGTCGTAGTGGTCGCGCTGTGCAGCGGTGAGGCTCATGGCAGGCGCAATATAAGCGCCCCCCGGGCCTGCTGCGCCACCGGGACGACGCCCCCGAGTCCGCGTGTGTTGAGTCTCAACTGCCGCGCAACTCTGCCAGCGTCTTGCGGGCGGACCCGGCGCCAGGGCCGTCGCCGAACTGCTTGAGGTAGTCACTGAGAAAGCGGGCGGCTGCCGAGTTTCCCTCCATCGACTGAATAGCCATGGCCCAGTCGAAGTAGATGGGGAAGTACCCCGGATTCCGCGCCGAAGCCTGCACGAAGTACTCGATGGCCGCCTCCGACTCCCCCCGCAGGTACTGCCGTGCCATGCCGGAGTAGTAGTAGCCATCCGGGTCATCGGGATAGAGCCGGACGATCGTCTCGTAGCGCGCCAGCGCAAGCTCCTGCAGGGAATCACGCAGTGCGGTCTCAGCGGCGCCGGTGGCAGCACTGGTGAGCCACGCGTCGTTCCCCTGAAAGATGAGTGCCCCCTTGCTCATACCGGAGCGCAGGTTGTCACCGGACTGCCGGCGGGCAATGTCGAAGTAGACCGCCTCTCGGTCGTGTTCCTTGGCAAAGGAGAAAGCACACGCCGCGTCGGACGCAGCCAGGGCGAAGGTCGAGTCCATCTCCACCGCCATTACCAGCTGCTCGGCGCCCTCCAGAATGCGGCCCCCGTGATAGAGGTCGTGACCGAGCTGGAAATGCTTGTAGGCCTCCAGCGAGAAGGTCGTCAACTCGCCCACGGGAGCCAGGACGATGTCCTCGTTGGTGCCGATGCCGAGCACATCGACGAGGCGTTGCTGGAAGTGGGCGCACAGGGAGTCGACGAGGCCGAGCAACTGCTCCTCGGTGGCGTCGCGTTTCTGGAAACGTCCAAGAGTAGCACCGTCGCTCAGGTCGGTGAGCTCCGCCCGCAGCACGTAGACGCCGCCCAGATGGCCGAGACTGCCGGACACGACCAGGCGACCGCCGGCCTCGCGGGCGATGTCGGCCAGGTCGGTTTCCCCGAGTCTCGACCGCTGGTCGAAGCCGAGCCCCCGTGTGGCTTCTTCCACCCGGATAGGGCTGACCAGGTGCACGGGGCGGTACTCGTAGAACTTCTGCGCCACGGCATCGCCGAGGATGCGGCCGATCTGCAGTCTCCCCAGTCCTTCGTCACCCGTATCATCGGAGAAATCGACGACGACGAGGGACGGGCGTCCGTCGGCGTAAAGTGACTCCTGGGGCGACGGTTGGAAGATGACGACACCGATCGCCGCCAGCACAGCGATGGCGGCGACGATCCAGCCTACCCGGCCGCCGTGCTTCTCTGGCCCCCTGGCACGCGATGGCTCGGCGTCAGCTTCGCTCGCGCGGGTCGGATCCCACAACAGCTCGTAGATATGGATCGGTCGCGAGATGTTCTTCAGTTCGCGCACGCCCACATCGCGGTAGCCGAAGGGCACCCGCTCATAGGTGATGGAGAAGACGTCGTGGGAGACGAAGACCTCGCCGCCGCCGGCCTCGGCTTCGATGCGGCTGGCGACGTTGACGCCATCGCCAAGGGCATCGGCCGCGCCCTCCGTGTCGGAGGTGAAGACGACGTCGCCGGCGTGGATGCCGATGCGGACGTGGACCTGCCGGTCTTCGGATTGGGAGGCGTTGCGCTCGGTCAGCGCCTGCTGGATCTCGGCCGTGGCAGTAACGGCCGAGGCGGCAGACCCGAAGGCGGCCATGAAGGAGTCGCCGGCGGTCTTGATGGTGCGCCCGCCATGGGCGTCGATCCGATGGGCGAGGATGCGGTTGTGCTCGGTGAGCAGCTCGAGGGCCAGCGCCTCGTCATTCTGCACCATGCGGCTGTAGCCGACGATATCGGTGAAAACGATGACGGACAGGCGGCGGGATTCTGCTGTGGATGGGCCATTCATGAGAGTGAAAATAGAGGTGGGCAGGGGGGCTGGCGCAACGCCTCAAGGCCGCGAGGCGCCTCTGCTTCGTGCGCAGGGTCACGGGATTGGCTTCTATTCGGGTTTCGTTGTCGGTTCCTGGAAGGTTGAGATCATGAAAGTTCTTCTGGTTGGTGGCTCGGGGATGGTGGGCACGTTCATCACGCCCTATCTGTGCCAACAGCACACGCTGCGCGTACTCGACGTGGCACCGCCGTCGCACGATGTGGAATTCATCGAAGGGTCGATCGCCGATCCCGAGGCCCTGCACAGGGCACTCGATGGCATGGATACCTTCATCACGGTGGTGATGAAGGGAGGGCAAGGCGGGTTCACACGAGACCATACCGCCCAGCTGGCGATCGACAACTACACGGTCAACTGCCTGGGGCTGCACCTGCTGTTGCTGGCCGCACAGGAGATGGGGATACCCAGGGGAATCCACACCGGCACGATGAGCGTGCACCACAGGGACCGCACGTGGTACGCAGGTGAGGACGACGTTCCCCTCGATGGGCCGAATGTGTACGGTCTGACCAAGGGCTTCGCCGAGGAGATCTGCCGCTACTTCGCACGGGAGTTCAGCATGAATCTGGCGGTGTTCCGCATCACCGGGCCATCGTCGCGGGAGCGATTCATCGAGCGTCGGAACGGTCCGCCCACCCTCGGGGTCGTGCCGACGGACGAGGAGGATCTGGCCAGGGCCTATCTGGCGGGGCTCGACTTCGTGCAGGATGGAGAGGGCCGGTTCGAAGCGTTCTTCATCGCCGGAGACGAAAACCAGGACCAGGTGAATCTCTCGAAAGCAAAGGCGTTGCTGGGGTGGGAGCCGCGATCCCATACAGTGCTGAATCCGAGGAGAAATGCAGACCATGCCTGACAAGCTGCCCACCACGAATGCCGATGAGCTGCCCGTAGTACCGATGACAGAGGAGCAGAAGTATGTCTTCGACCTGAAAGGGTGGATCGCGCTCCCGGGACTGCTGACGGAGCAGCAGCTGGGACCGGTGCGTGAGCATCAACTGAGATACCTGCAGGACCGAGACTCGATGCCGCCTGAAGAACGTGACAACCATGGCGGGCCGTCACAGATCCTGCTGGACCATCCCGCCGTGGTGGGTGTACTCAACGAGGTGCTGTCGCATCAGGCGCTGGCCTCCGAGGACTGCTACGGGTTCCGCTACGACCACACGTTCACGAGCCTCCGTGAGGCGGGGCACGACAACTTCAATCCCCACGGTGGTGGCGGTTACTTCAATTTCGAGGGCAACTCACACATCTACCAGATGCTGCCTGGACGGGTGCATGCAGGACTGATGCGAGTCGTGTGGGAGCTGAACGAAGTGCAGGAGGGTGACGGCGGCACACTGTTTCTTACCGGATCGCACAAGGCGGCGTTTCCGCGGCCAGAGACGCTCAGCGGGAGGGACAGCGACCTGTGGGACACGTACTCCTGTCCCGCGGGCTCGGCGGTGATCTTCACCGAGGCGCTGTGTCACTCGGGGACGCGCTGGACCAACCCCGACAGGGCTCGCCTGACGCTGTTCACCTGCTACAACACGGTGAACGCCAAGTGGGGCAAGGGCTGTCCGGCACCGGAGGTGATCGCCGCCATGCCGCCGAAGCGGCAATCACTGTTTCGCGGCGTGTGGCACGGCATGAGTGACGTTCCTGGGATCAATAAGTACCGGGACGAGGCCAACACCGCAGTGTAGGCGTCACGGTTCCTACAATCCCATCCACTTGTTGACCTTCACGAGGAAGATGTTGTCCCCTTCGTCGCTGAAGGAACGGCCGGCGTCGGCCAGGGGCTCGAAGTCGGGATCGCGGGTATCGTCGAAGTCGCGATCCCGGTTCTGCTGCCAGACGACGAACACGGTGCTGCCGGGGCGTACTCCCAGCGCATCACCAGGTTGAAGCGCAGCGACCGGCGGCGGAAGTCGGGGTTCTCTGCCAACTCGTCGTAGTCGGTGAACTCGTACGACCGGGCCCGAGCCAGCTCCTTGATCCGCCCGTAGTCACCGGTGGTGACGAAGGGCTGCAGAAACAGTTGGGTGCTGAGAAACGGCGTGAAGGCCCAGGTGCCCCGTATGCCCAGCTCGAAGATCTTGCTCTTCAACTCGCCGAAGATGTAGCGGTCGTCCTCGTCATCGCCGTCACTGTCGACGTTCTCCACCCACTGGGCATCGTTCCTGTCGTAGCGAAAGCTGGGATTTACCTCGATCTCGACGTTGGAGGCCGGTTTCAGTTCGAGTTCAAGACCGTTCCAGGTCGACAGGTCGTCGCCGCCGAGTCCCCAGCGCACGTTGGTCCCGTACCAGCCACTGATGGCGTTGCGATCATCGGCCCATACGTCCATCGCCCAACGAGATGATGCGGGTCGGCGCATCACTGGTCCGCCGCGTGTCGCCAGGTCGTCCCAGGCGTCGAAGTTCCTGTCGAGGCCCATCCAGAAGCCCCAGTAGCTATGCAGCTCATGCCACATGTTGAAGTTGACGCCACGGGCGAGATTGTCGCCGTCGAAGTTGTTGTGTTGCCAGATATTGATGTTGAAGCCGGAGTGCCGGGCGAACCAGTAAGGCTCAAGCAACTTGTAGAAGATGTGAGTTCCCGCCTGCGTGCGATCGTTGCGATTCATGAAACCGAGATCATTGGCCTCGAAGCCGCGTGAGCGCGCATCCAGGTACGCCTGGCCACCGAAGCTGCCAGAGAACTTGGAGAAGTAGAAGGCTCCCTCCCACCCGGTATCGCGATCGTCGTCCTGGCCGGCGCGACTGACGGCCAGACGACTATAGACGCGGTAGGCGTTGTCCCACCACTTCACATGTACGTCTGTGGCACCAACGTACGCCGGGTCGAAACCCTCGCCGTTGACCGCTGTCAACTGGGCCCCGATGGTGGAATTGGTCAACAGGTCCTGCTGCACGCGACCGACGAAATAGTTCGTCGTCGGTTCGACTCTGAACCGGCGTCGCGTCGTGTCAGTGACCCCCGACTGCGCGTCGGTGATCCGCTGATCGATGCGGGCGTATTCGCTGCCGGTGACGGCGTTGAGCACACCGAAGGCAGTTCGACTTTCGGTCTTCCCTGACACCTTCACAGCACCGAGGATCGTCGTGTTGTCGGGTCGGTCGACTTCGTCGCTGTCATCGGGAAGACCGAAGCGGGCAGGCTGGCGCCCGATACGGCGTGAATGGAAGAGGCGCGTGGGATTCTCGATGCCGACGATTTCCGGACCAGGGCTTTCGAAGACCTGGTTGCCCTCAACGAAGAAGGGCCGTCGTTCGTCAAAGAATGTCTCGAAGACGCCCAGGTTGAGTACGGCGGGATCGGCATCGACCTGGCCGAAATCGGGATTGATCGTGCCGTTGAGGGAGATGTTCGACGACAGGCCGTAGCGAACGTCGAGGCCAGCCGTGCCAAACAGATCGGTTTCGTTGCCGCCGTCGTCTTCGCCCCGAGTCAGAGTCGTGCGCCCCAGGGCGACGGGAAAGATCTCCAGGCTGCGCTCGGGCCGGATGCCCTCGATGCCTTCGAGGTGGCCGAAGCGTGACACCCAGCCGTTGACACCGCGGGGCATGAAGGCAAAGTGGGACCACTCCTGACGGCGAGCGATGAAGCGAAACACGTTCAAGCCCCAGGTATAGACAGGCTTCTCACCAAAACGGAGTACGTGGTAGGGGATCCTTATCTCGACACTCCAGCCATCGGGCCGAAGCGTCGTGCGTGCCTCCCAGACACCGTCCCACGTCTGGTCGTCGTTATCATCGTTGAAGATGATGGCGTCGCGGATCCAGCCAGAAGGACCGACCATGAAGAGCATACCGGTCTGGTGATCGTGGTGCGGATCGAGGTTGAACTCGATCAGGTCTCGCTCACGCCAGTCGTCCCGTCGGGACAGGACGGCGTTGACGCTGTCGGGCTGACTGTCGTAGCAGATGGCGGCGATGTAGAGGGCCTCATCATCATAGAGGATCTGGAAGGTCGTCTCCTCTGATGCCGGTTCTCCGTGCTTCGGGTCGTCCTGGGTGAAGCCTCTTTGCACGGGTGCCGCCTGCCACTCCGCGACCTCAACATTGCCGTCGATCGTCGGTGGAGTGGCGGTGCGTGCCGCCTGGGCCGTACGCTGTGGGTGCACGAGCCATTGCTCCATGCGGGCATCATCCACCGAGTCGGTTTCGGTGTGCTCTGTCTCGTCAGCGGCCAGTCCTGCCGCCAGGAATGTGAGGGCGGCGGCGAGGCGGCCAGCCGCCCTGAGCTTCATACGTAGGATGGTGTGTCTTCCTTGTAAAATGGTCGCGAATGTTCCTGTCGAAAGTCCCCGAACTCGACGAACAGTGTCAAGTCAGAAGGCGCTGCAACGGCGCGCCTGCATCGAGGGGTTTGCTGATTGGACCCACCCCGGCGCAGAAAGGTCACAGTGAACCCGCCGCCGGATGCACCAACGGACCCTGAGATCGACAGAGTTAGTGTCGCGGACAGGGCATCCGGTTGGCAACGAATGGGACGGGTCGGCGAATTCAGGACCTTCGTAACGACAGGGAACCGCGGTCGATCTCGACCTGCAGGGACGGTCCGCCATCACCGAGCGTGCCGCTCACGACTTGCCCCTGCTGACCGTTGCCCGTCACTTCGAGAGGCAGATCGGTGTCGACGTGTCCTCGACGGACGAGCCCCTGGACCGTCACGCTGGAATCTTCCGGCAAGGTCACGCGGACGTTGCCGCGGTTGTTGCTGAGGGTGTAGGCAGAGCGCACAGCCTCCCCGGGCAGGATCTCGATCGAGGCACGGCTGTTCTCCGCCAGGACCTCGCCGACGGGGTTCTCGATGCGTACATCGCCGCGGCTGGCACGCACGTTGACGCGGCCGCCAGCGCCGCGAATGTGCACCGGGCTGCGATCGGATTCCACCGTGACGTCCTCTCCGACGGGGCCGATTTCCACCGGGCCATGGTTACATCGGACCACGGCTGACTTGCTCACAGCACCGAAGCTCAAGGGGCAATGGCTGCCCTGGACGGAAAGCTCTCCACCCACCTTCTCGATGTCTACGGGTCCGTGGTCACAGGAGAGACTGACATTGCCGGCAATCTCCTGAAGCGAGACCGGTCCATGGTTAGTGTTCAACTTCAGATTACCCATGATCTGACGCAGGCTCAGAGGACCATGGTGAGAGTTGGCCACGGCGCTGCCGTGGACTTCGTCAGACTCAAAAGGCGCATGGTGGGCGTTGACGATCAGGTCGCCGCCGACGCGCCGCAGCTTGATCCGCCCGTGATGGGCGTTGATGCTGGTCTCCTGAACTGCCTCATCCATGTCGAGATGAGAGTGGTTGGCGTTGAGGGCGAATGTGCCGCCCACGCGGCCTACCTGTACGGCGCCATGGTTGTGTTGCACGGCGGCGGCTCCGGCGGTGCCGGCAAGGTGGAGCTGACCGTGGTCGCCGCCGAGAACGAGATCGCTCTGCATTTCAGGCACCACCAGATCGCCATGTCTCGTGTGCAGATCCAGCCGCAGGCTCTGTGGCACATGAAGTCGGATGTCGAGGCGGTAGGAAGCATCCTCCTTGCCGGCGGGGAATACGGGCCGCAGGACCAGACGATCGCCATCTGGCTCCTGCACCAGCTGCACCGAGTCGGCGCAACGCTGGGCCGTGGGTTCATCGATCGACCGCACCGTGAGGTGGACTTCGGCCTTCATCCCGTCCCCGTCCCAGGTCACCACCTCCAGGTTGCCCCGGGTGTTGTGCAGCTTCAACTGAGATCCGGGCTCGACGGGACCTTCCTCCGTGAAGTCGCGCTCGACTCTTGCAGGGAAGCGGTCGTCGTCGCCACCCCCGTAACCGGACTTGCCGAAGGTATCCCGGATGGTTCGCGTCATCTCTTCGATAAAACCGGGGATGGACGCCGTGGCCTCCTCGACGATGCGCTCCACGTCAGGAGAGGCGTCACGGATGGCCGTCTTCAACTGTGGCATGGAGGCACTTACCGTACGTCGCACGCCTTCGACGCCCGAGCGGATGCGGGATTCCAGGCCATCGAGATCAATCGTCGCCTCTTCGTCCACCGAATCCGTGGCGGCCGAACGCTGGTTGGCCTGTCGGTCAGATTCACCGAGGGCGGCGATCAGCCTCTCGGCATCATCGACGGTGATCTTACCCTCCGACAGCATTTCCAGGACTTTCTTCCGTTCGTCGCTCATCGTTGCCCTCCTCCAAGAAGCTGTACCGCCTCCTCCGGGGTGATCTCACCCCGATCCAGGCGATGCAGGATGTCGTTGCGTCTGCCATCGTCAGACCCGGCCTCCTGTGGCGCCGGGGGGATGGCTTCTTCGGTCTGCGGTGCTGCCGGGCCCAATTCGCGCACGACTTCATCCAGCCGATGGCGCACCGTGCTGTAGGCGAGAGACAACTCCCGCGCCATCTCCTTCATGTTGCCCTTCAGGCGCACGAAGAGCTCGACAAAGGCCAGGCTTTCCGGCGACAGTCTGTCGAAGGCGCTGGGGCGAAAGGAGCCTTCGACGCTCGTATGGCACTGGTGGCAATCCATGCGGCTAACGGCCAGTGGGCCGCCGCATCCGGGGCAACGTTCGATCAGTTTTCGCATTCGGTTCCCCTGGGATAGCTGAGAGGGAGTCCTCGGTTTCGGAAATTTATGTCCGACATGAAGTCAATATGCGGATATACTCTGGTAATACAAGTAAAAATTGCACATAGAATAGTAATATTTGTATAGACTGGACGAATTCTGACAGGAGATGGGGCGGCTTCGTCAAAAAGTGGTCGGCAGGACGGTCTCCGGCTGGACTACGACGTCAGCGGCGTATGGGCGCCTCAGGAAACCCAGGTGGCGAAGTAGGCCGGCGCCCAGCGACGGGCCAGATGGAAGGCACGACGCTGGTAGGCCTCCGCCGGGGGCATGCCTTCGGTTTCGATCCAGGCCTCGGCCCCGTCGAGGGTGGGAAACTCCAGGACCCAGGCCAGGTCGCCGTCCCGGCCTGCCCCCAGAAGGCGGAAGACTTCACCGTGCAGCAACCCATGCCTGTGGGCGACCTGCTGCAGCTGCTCACTGCGCTCCACGTCCCCCCGGGTCTGCGGTGCCACATCGCCCGAGCCGGGTTCCCACCCCCCGAAGGCGATGACGACGATGGAGTTCCGGTCGACGGACAGTGGGGGAACAACACGCGGGTCAGCTCCCGGCGTCGATTCCGGCGGGTTGCGCCTGGGCAACCAGTCCAGGGATGGCGGCGTCCAACTGCGGGCCAGTTCATACTCGTAGTAGCCGTAGCGACCGTACGGCGGGGCCACCTCCGCCTGCATCCAGGCCTCGGCCCCGGCCAGATCGGGAAATCGGATCGCCCACCAGCGCTCCCAGTTTTCCCTCGGGGCGAGCAATCGATATCCCTCGATGCCGTGCAGCCCATGTCGGGCGCCTACGGTCAGCATCAGGTCGACATGTTCGTCCTGAAAGGAGGTCTGCTCCTCGATACTCAGTTGATGCCAGGTCGGCAGGCGGCCGCCGCGGTAGAGAACGACGATGGAGTCGGACATGCTTTCGATCCTTTCGCAGGCCGGCTAACTTATATCAGTATGGGCAACAGCGTCGAAGGGCTCCCGGCGATTCAGATCAAGGCCGTTCACCCCGTGGTCGACGACGGCGAACACAACGCCTTCACCGATCTGGCGCGGTTCCGGGGGCGCTACTATCTCTGTTTCCGCAGTTGTCCCGAGGGCCACATGCTGT
>PBSR01000111.1 GCA_002726335.1 Gemmatimonadaceae bacterium | reverse complement strand
GTCGCAGGCGGCGGCGAGGGCCAGGCCGCCACCGACGGCGTGTCCCTCCATGGCGGCGATGATCGGCACGGGCGTGTCCAGCAACCTCTCCGGCAACTGCAGTTCGGACACGGAAGTTGCCCCGTCACAGACCCGCAGCAGTGTCTCCCGGTCGGCGCCGCCGCAGAAGACTTCCGAGCCGCCGGACAGGACGCAGACTCTGATGTGGCCATCGGTCTGCAGCTGATCGAGGGCCCCGCCGAAGGCGGCGACGAAGGCCGGCGACAGCAGGTTGCCGGCGTCGTCGTCGAGCAGCTGCAGGTGGGCGATACCTTCGGCGTCGATCCGGAGGCACACAGGCTCACCCATCGATTGCTGCTCCTGCCCAGAGGTCCTGTGTCGGTCGGAACTGCTGGGCCCACCGCGGCAGGTGTGTCGCCTCATAGGCCGCGGCAGCCGCTGCGGGACGACCGCTGCCCAGCTGTGCCGACAGCATGTTGGCAGCGGCAGCCACTCGAGATGTTTCCGCGGACGTGCTGCCAGCACTTCGGAGCAGTTCCTTGGAAGCCGCCAGCGCTTCCGGCTCTGCCCGCAGCAGGGCCTGCACCACGACGCGGGCGTGGCGTTCCCTGTGTGCTGCGTCGACCACCTCGTCGATGAGTCCCAGGCGCAGGGCGGCGTCCGCATCCAAGGTTTCCGCCGTCAGGACGGCGGCCGACAGTCGTCCGGGCGAAACGCGGAAAGGCTGGAGGAAGGCCAGGACGCAGGCCGGTGCCAGTCCGAGCAGCACTTCGCTGAACTGGAAGGTGGCGCCAGTGTCGGCGATGACGATGTCGCAGACACCCGCCAGCCCGATGCCGCCGCCGCGGACGAGGCCCCCCACGAGGCCAACCACCGGCTTGGGTGTGCGCCGGATCGAGTCGAGCAGGTCGGGAAACGCTTCTGAGGCCGCCGCGATCGAGTCGGCGCCCGGCGTTGCCCCCAGGTCCAGACCCGTACAGAAGGCAGAATCATCCGCCGAGCGCAGGATGATGACGCGTACGGTGGGATCGTCGGTGGCCCTGCGGAACCCTTCGGCGAGACCGACGACCGTCGTCGGTGTCAACGCCCGGGCGCCGTGGCCGAGAGTGATCAGGGCGACGGGGGCCGAAGTGATGCAGGAGATCCCGCCGGTGAGCTGTTCAGCTCCAGACATAGGACCTCTGATGGTTTCGAATCCGATTCAGCGTCAGCAGGCCACGGCCGTCGTAGTGGCGATCGTACCACGCATCCAGCAGCGACAGATCGACATCCACGTCACTGGCCTCGATCATGGTATCCCTCGTTCTCTCCACCAGTTCATATTCCTCGGGGGTCACCTGCCGCCGGGCATCGAGCTGCTCATCCCACCGCGCCGGCGACAGCACCTGTCGCGCCTCCTCGCCCAACAGGCCACTGTAGAACTCACCGATGGCTCCGGATCCATAGGCGAAGAAACCGATCCGATCGCCGGCTGTGGCCTGGGGAGCGGCTGCCAGCAGACCACAGAGCCCGGCGAGATTGCTGGCGCTGTACTGACTGCCCAACCGCTTGGGGAAGTGCCGAGATGGCGACACCCGACGGTCGAAATCGGCCTGCACTTCCTGCTTCGATCGGCGCCCGCCCAGATTGCTCAGCGTGCGGTGGGCCTGGAAGGCCATACCCGGGAATGGCATGTGGTAGACGAGGTGTTCGAAGTGCGTGGCGAAGTCGACGGGGACTGCACTCTCGGACAGATAATGCTCCCACGATCCGGTCAGCGCGTCGAGATAGGTGAACAGGCTTTCCTTGCTGTTGCCGCACTCCATCCGGGCCGTCGGCCGGTAGGTGTCATAGGCGTGTGTTGTCCACGTACCGCGGACTTCCGGCTCGAAGGCCAGCACACGGGGCACGTCACCCAGCACGGCTGCCACCGCCGAGGCGCCGAGCATGAATTCGTGCTCCTCACCGAAGTTCTGACGGCTGAAGTCCGCCGCGATGACCAGCGCCGTAGGCCCGCGGTTCAGACCGGAGGCGATCCAGTTGACCGCCGCATCGACGGCTGCCGCGCCGCCGTAGCAGGCGTGCTTGATCTCGTAGTTGCGCACGTTGGCGTGCAGACCGAGGGCGGCGTGGACCTGCGTGCTCGTCGACTTGCCGAAGTCGAGGCCGCCCTCTGTTCCCATGACGAACAGACCGATCCGCTCCGGATCGGTGACCTCCAGCAGTGGTCGCGAGGCGTTGGCCGCCATAGTCACCGTATCCTCCCAGGGGGGCAGCAGCGACCGCGTGTCGATCAGGTAGTCGTGGACCACGCGATGGGGATCACGTCCCCGCGCCCTGGCCAGATCCGCCTGCTTCATGCACAGGGTCGAGCCGTAGAGATTGATGGCTTCGATGCCGACCGGACTAGGGGGCATAGGTCAGTCCCCCGGCGGTCCGCACGATCTCGCCGTTGACGAAGGCGGCCTCATCCGACAACAGGAAGTGCACGAGATTGGCCGCCTCCTGCGCCGTGCCCGGCCGCTTCTGGGGACAGTGTGTGACCCAGAAGTCGCGCAGCTGCTGGGTCATGTGGTGGCTCGTCATGTCCGTCTCGACGTAGCCCACGGTGACGGCATTGCTCGTGATCCCCTTGGCCCCGTACTCCTTTGCCACCGTCCGCGTCAGGCCGATGAGCCCGGCCTTGGCGGCGGCGTAGTTCGCCTGGCCGCTGCTGCCATCAGCGGCCAGGGACGAGATGTTGACGATGCGTCCGCCACCGTTGCTCAGGAAATGCATCAACAGGCTCCGGATGACATAGAACGGCCCCGACAGATCGGTCTGCAGCACCGCATCCCAGTCCTCGTCACTCATCAGCGCCGCCGCCCCGTTGCGGACGATGGCGGCGTTGTTGACCACAGCACCGAGGTCACCGAAGTCCTCCAGTACCCGTTCCGTCGTTGCCTCGACCTGATCGGGATAGCGCACGTTCATCCGATACGCGCGCACCGGCGTCTGCGAACACTGCTCTCTGGCCTGGGCGATCGTCTCCTCGGCGGCGGTCTCGTCATCGACGAAGGTGAAGGCGCATCCCTTGCCCTCGGCCACGAGCTTGGTGACGATGGCCCGCCCTATGCCGCGGGATCCGCCGGTGACCAGCACGTTCACGTTCAACTATCCCAGCGTCGGTAGAGGCTGCAGCAGTTGATACCGCCGAAGCCGAAGGCATTCTTCAGCATATAGACCGTCTCGTGTTCCTGGGGCTCGTTGGCGCAGATGTCGAGGTCGATTTCGGGATCGACCTCGTCGACGTTGATCGTCGGGTGCAACTGCCCGCGCTGCATCTGCACCAGGCCGCCGATGGTCTCGACGATCGGCGCCGCCCAGCAGGTGTGGCCGAGCATCGACTTGGGGGCGTTCAGCTTCAGGCGCCAGGCATGGTCACCGAAGGCGGCCTTGATGGCGCGTACCTCCTCCAGGTCGCCCAAGGGCGTACTGGTGGCGTGGCAATTGACGTAGTCGACCTGCTCGGGGTGGGTGCCGGTGGCTGTCAGCAGCTGCTGCATGATGCGTGCCTGGAAGGGTGCCGAGGGCGCCGGCAGATGGTCACCATTGGCGTTGGCCGCCACGCCGAGTAGCTCGGCCCAGATGGGTGCCCCGCGACGCCGGGCGCAGTTGAGCTCCTCCAGGATCATCGTGCCCGTTCCGTGGGAGGGCACGAAGCCGCATCGGCGTGTGTCGAAGGGTCTGGAGGCGCGCTCCGGGTGCTGCTGGAACTCCGGCTCGACAGGCAGTGCGTTGAGGATGACGGAGGCCTGGATGTCGACGGCACTCATGTCGAAGGCCGCGCTCGACACGACGGACAGATCGCAGTCACCGGTGACGATGTCTCGAAAGCCGGCGCGCAGAGCCAGGTTGCCGCTGGCGCAGGCACCCCCCACTGTCAGCGTCGGTCCGCAGAGGCCGACGATCTCGCCGGTGCAGGCAGCGATGTTCGGATCGAGGGCCTCGACGCCAAGCAGCGGATCGATGTACTCCGGCTCTTCGTCGAACTGATGAACGTTGCGGGTGATGTATCGTGAATTGAAGTTGTGGCCGCCGACGATCGAGCTGGCCCGGAAGGGATCGAAGGTGGCATTGAACAACTCCGCGTCGAGCCACGCCCGCAGAGCACAGACCATGGTCAGCCGGTTGGCGAAGGTGCTGGTCTTGAACAGCTTGCGCGCCCTGGCCAGGGAGTATTGCGGAATCGACTCGGCAAGGCTGTCCAGAGCCGCCGCCGTGTCGTAGTCACCGAGATCGCCACCGATGCGGCATTCGAGAGCGCTGACATCGATGGACGACCAGTGTCCGATGCCGGAGACGCCAGCCAGCAACCGGTCCCCATAGGTCTCGACATCGTCGGCCAGGGGATTCACCGTCGCCATCCCCGTAACCACGACACGACGCTTTGAGTCAGCGTGTGTCACGTCAGTTCTGCAGCCGTGAGAGTGCGACCACCGCGTTCTGGCCACCGAAGCCGAAACTGTTGGACAGCACGTGATCGACGCGCGCCTCCCGCGTCTCGCGCACGACGTTGAGCGGGATCTCCGGGTCCTGCACGTCGATGTTGATCGATGGGTGGACGATGCCGCGATCGATCGCCATGATCGCCGCCACGGCTTCGATACCGGCGGAGGCGCCGATGGAGTGGCCCGTCATCGATTTCACACTGTGGACACAGACCCTGCGGGAGTGCTCCGGGCCGAACACGCGCTCCAGCGCCAGGCTCTCGATGGCGTCGCCGATCGTCGTCGATGTCGCGTGGGCACTGACCAGGTCGATGTCACCAGGACCGAGCTGGGCCTGGTCCAGCGCCATCTGCATGGCGGTAGCCGCCCCCGTGCCCTGCGGATGGGGCGCAACCATGTCGTGGGCGTCGGTGGAGCAGCCGAAGCCGGTCAGCTCGGCGTAGATCCGGGCCCCCCGGCGGCGCGCGTGGTCGAGCTCCTCCAGGCACAGGACGCCGGCGCCCTCGCCGAGGACGAAACCGTCACGATCTCGATCGAAGGGCTTGCTGGCGCGGGCTGGATCGCCGTTGCCTTCTGACAGGGCGCCCAGCGCCCCCAGGCCGGCAAAGGCCGGGATGTTCATCAGTG
Organism: Gemmatimonadaceae bacterium; assembly: GCA_002726335.1. The sequence continues at coordinate 18,295 of PBSR01000111.1, read as the reverse complement.
CCTCGGTAGCACCGGCAAACATGACGTCAGCCAGACCCATGCGGATCGCCATCGAGGCAGAGCCGAAGGCGTGATTGCCCGAGGCGCAGGCGGAATTGACGGAGTAACTCGGTCCCGTGAGGCCGTACTCCTTACAGAACCAGGCTGTGGGCGAATTGGGGATGACACCGGGGACGTAGAAGGGGGATACCGATTCCATCGAACGATCCTGGATGCGCAGGAAGGTGTCGAAGTGTAGTCCCGCCCCCCCTTCGCCGGTACCGATGATGGCGCCGAACCTGGGCGACTCGTCGACCACTCCATCCCTGGTGAAGCCAGCGTCGTCGAAGGCCTGCGCGGCGGCGATGTGGCCGAAGATGACGAAGCGTCCGAGCCGACGCGCCATTCGGCGGGGGAAGTAGTCGGTCAGATCGGGGAGGTCTATCTCGGCCCCGATCTGGACGGGGAAATCCTCCAGCGGCGTGTTGCGGATACGCCGTCCACCGGATACACCGTTGGCGAGGCTGTCCCAGAAATCGACCACCGTCGCGCCGATGGGAGTGATCGCGCCAAGACCGGTGACGACGACACGCGTGGCATAGGGATCGCGGTGTTTCGTCGTGATCATGGCGCACCTCCCTCGGCAACCCGGGACGATCGGTGATCGTCATCGGCACGCTGGATCAGCTGCCAGACCCGATCCTCGAGCCCGACCTGGGTTCTGCAACCTGAGACGTCGATATCCATGCGCATGGCGACGTTGATCAGGGCTCTGACGATGGCGGCCTTGGGCAGGCGGGCGCCCCCCTTGCGTTTGGCCTCGAGGCCGAGCCATTCCAGGTAGCGGACGGACTTTACCGGCAGGCCGAGGGAGAAGTAGTACTGGGTACGGTCCGCTTCGGGTGTCGATTCCGGATTGCTCATAGTCCCTTCCGCGTGAGGATCGTGCTGCTCTGTTGCGCAGGGAAGCAATTCGCAAGCCGACACCAGAGCAGCTCGGCCATTCAGCGGGGTAATGCACAGGACGGCAATGAGTTATGGATCTTTGTCTCACCCGGAAAGAGAGCGCATTGTCAGCGTACACCGGGTGCTATGTAACATGTAACAGTTACATGCGACGTGGCTGAATGTTACGCTGGGAGACGTAGTGCGGCCGGTGGCCGGCAGTAGAACTGCAGGGCCGCAGACGTGACCGGGTGCGTCAGTTCCACGCGCGTGGCATGCAGATGGTAGCCCAGATCCCCCGGGCGAGGCAGCCTCAACGAACTCTCTTCGGGGGCCGACCTCGGTCGACCCCCGGCGTCGTATAGTGGCTCCCCTACCAGCGGGTGTCCGGCGGCGGCCAGGTGGATGCGGATCTGGTGTGGTCTGCCCGTGGGGATCTCGACCTCCACAAGGCTTCTGTCTGCGTCCGGTCGGCGCCCCAGTACTCGCACGATCGAACGGGACGGCTTGCCCGTCCGTTCGGCGGCGTACACGTACCCCATTCCAGGATAGTCGACGCGGCCGATGGGCTCGTCGACCTCGAATGAGTCCTCCAGATCACAACCCTGGACGAGGGCTCGGTAGACCTTGCGCAGGCCGCCGTCGCGGAAAGAGATCGCCAGTCCCTGACGCAGAGGAGCCGACCGGGCGAAGAGCACGAGGCCGGATGTCCCCCGTCCCAGGCGATGCGCCGGTGCCGGACCGTCACCGAACTTCCCGCGCACCGCATGGAGCAGTGTATTCTCCAGAAACTCAGCGGCCGGAAGAACCTGCAACCCTGACGGTTTGGCGACGACGAGCAGATCACCATCGTCGTACAACACGGCGAACCATCGAGGAGCTGCTGGCTCCGTCCAGGGGGGGCGTCTATATGTCAGCCTGTCTCCGGCGAGTAACACGGTAGACGGCTCGATTCTCTCGTCACCGCGGCGAATCTGGCCAGCCAGCAGCCGACGATGCCACTGCTCGGACGTCGAATGCTGATAGTGACCCGCGTAAAACTCGTGGGCCGTGCGGCCAGCCACACCACCTGCGACGATATCGCGGTACTCCCAGCCACTGTTGAGGCGCTGGCGCCAGCCGGTTGACGATGGAATGTTCAAGAGTTAGTTTTTATTCGTCAATGAGTGATATTTATTACTTCTGGTCCATTGCCATCTATTCTTCCGCCCGGTGAGAACTGCCGTGAGCCCGCTTCCTTCGATTTTCATCGACGGCCAGGAAGGCACCACTGGCCTCCGGATCCGCGACCTGCTCGCCACCCGGACGGATGTGAACGTACAACTTATTCCGGAAGACAGGCGCAAGGATACCGAGACTCGTCGACAGCTGCTCAACGACGTTGATCTGGCCATCCTCTGCCTGCCGGACGACGCTGCCGCCGAAGCCCTGGCCCTCATCGAGCCCGGCAGTGGTACGCGCGTCATCGACACCAGCACAACGCGTCGCGTGCACGACGATTGGGTCTACGGCATCCCCGAGTTGTCGGCTGCGCAGCGTCAGGCCATTCGAACGTCGGATCGGGTCGCCAACTGCGGCTGCTACCCGGTGGGTTTCACCCTTGCCGTGCGGCCCCTCATCGAAGCGGGACTGCTGCGGGCGGATGCGGCGCTGACCGTCAACGCCGTATCCGGATACTCGGGCGGAGGCCGCAAGATGATCGAGGCCTATCAGGCGACAGCATCCGGTGAGCAGGCGGATGCCGGGCACCCTTTCTGCCTCTATGGCCTGGATGGAAACCACAAACATCTGGCGGAGATGCAGAGGTTCAGCGGTCTGCATCACGCTCCCCTGTTTGTACCCTCCGTCAGTCACTCCTATTGCGGCATGCTGACCAGCACACCGGTTGCCGCTGCCGGGTGGACTGCGTCCGGAACGACGCCGCAGCACGTGTTCGATGTCTGGCAATCCCGCTATGCTGATGAGCCATTCGTACAGCCGGTGTCCCCCGCGGAAGCGGGAGATCAACTGCGCGACGGACTGTTTCTGGATCTCGACGGCGCCAGTCTGACGAATCGACTCGACCTGTTCGTCTTCGGCGACCCGCAGATCGGCCTCGTGCTGGTGGGGCGTGAGGACAACCTCGGCAAGGGCGCTTCCGGCAACGCCGTGCAGTGCCTCAACCTCATGCTGGGCTTCGACGAGACCACTGGCCTGACGGCCTGACCACCGCGTGCCTCTCGAATTCACCGACAGTCACTGCCATCTGGATCAGCTGGACGACAGCTCGATCGACACGGCAGCCGGCGTCGGCGTTACGACGATCGTCGCTGTGGCTCAGGAGGCCGACTCGATGCGGGCCGTCCTCGACCTTGGTCGACGGTTCCCCGGACGGGTTCTGCCGGGCCTCGGCATCCATCCCTGCACCGTGACAGATCGGGGTGCCGACGCTCTGGCCCCGGACCTGGCCCTGCTGCGGGAACGGGCCGCGGAGGCCGCCGTCATCGGCGAGACCGGCCTCGATCACAAGTGGGCGACGACGGCGCCGCAGCAGGCCGAGCAGGAACACCTTCTCGACGTCCACTTCGAGATCGCCGAGAGCCATGGCAAACCCGTCAATCTGCACTCCCGTCGCTGCCTGCGGCAGACTCTGGAGCGTGCCGTCGACTTCCACCGCCGCACCGGTCTGGCTGCCCAGATGCACTGGTTCACTGAGTCCAGAAAGCTGATCAGGATCAGTAACGACGAGGGGATCTACGTATCGGCCGGACCCACAGTACTTATGAATGAGCAGGCCGCCGCGGCCGCCTGTGAAGTCGCCGACGATCTGTTGCTGTTGGAGAGTGATGCCCCCGTGCCCGTAGGCGGCGTTCCGGGGCATCCGCGGCGGGTGAGGGACGTGGCCGAGAAACTTGCCGCCCTCCGGGGCGTCGCACTGGAGACCCTGGCCGAACAGCTGGCTGACAACCTGCGGCATTATCTAGAAGGCAGCGTGGGAAATTGACGCAATCGCGGTCTCGGGTTACCCTTGATGGTTTGTGTGCCACATCGTATAACCCCTTGCGCGGCAAGCGGGTTCGTCCCTGGTCGTAGCCTTTCGGGTAACGTCCTGACCATCGCTCCACGCGGAGTTCCAGCCTCGTGAAACGCATCTGCGTCATGGGTTCCGGCTATGTCGGTCTGGTGTCCGGCGCCTGCCTGGCCGACTTCGGCAACGCCGTGGTCTGCGTCGATATCGACGAGCCGCGCATCGACCGGTTGCGTGGCGGTGAAGTGCCCATCTACGAACCCGGACTCGAAGAGTTGATGGGACGCAACCGCGACCGTGGCCGGCTCTCGTTCTCCACCGATGTGGCTTTCGCCATCAAGTCCAGTGACATCGTCTTCATCTGTGTCGGCACACCGTCGCAGCCCTCCGGCGAAGTCGACATGTCCTATGTGCACGCCGCGGCGCGGTCCATTGGCCAGTACATGGAGGACTACAAGATCGTCGTCAACAAGTCGACAGTCCCCGTAGGCACCGGCGACGAGGTGGGCGCCATCATCGCCGAGGTCCGCCCCGATGCGGATGTCGACGTCGTCTCCAACCCCGAGTTCCTGCGCGAGGGGTCAGCCATCGACGACTTCATGCATCCGGACCGCGTCGTCATCGGCGCTTCCAGCCGGCGCGCCCTGGAGGCGGTCATCGATGTGTATCGACCATTATACCAGCGCGACGTGCCCATGGTCCTCACCGATGTGCAGAGCGCCGAGATGATCAAGTACGCCTCCAACGCCATGCTGGCGGCGAAGATCTCTTTCATCAACGAGATCGCCAACATCTGCGAGGCCTTCGACGCCGACGTCACCGCCGTGGCCCGTGGCATGGGCCTCGATGAACGCATCGGCCCGCGCAACCTGTACGCCGGCGCCGGGTACGGGGGCAGCTGCTTTCCCAAAGATGTGCAGGGCCTGGCCGCCACGGCGCGCAAGGCGGGCGTCGAGGCGCCTCTGGTGCAGAGCATCGATCCCAGCAACGTGCAGCAGCGCCGGCACATGATCGGCAAACTGCGCGACCTGATCGGCAGCTTTGAGGACCAGAGTGTCTGTCTGCTGGGCCTCTCGTTCAAACCGGACACCGATGACCTGCGCGAATCACCGGCCATGGAGATGGTCGATGTCCTGCTGCAGGAGGGTGCTTCGGTACGGGCCTACGACCCGGTGGCCATGGACCATGCCAGGGAGCTGTTTCCCAGCCTGGTCTGCTTTGACGATCCCTACTCCGCTGCTGCCGGCGCCGATGTCCTGGTGTTGATGACGGAGTGGAACGAGTTCCGCAACATGGACCTGCCCCGCATCCAGTCCGCCCTGGGCTCACCCCGCCTGCTCGACTGCCGCAACGTCTACGATCCACGCGAGATGGCCGAACTCGGCTTCGACTACGTCAGCGTGGGCCGACCGCGTCGCACCCCGGGGGACACGGTGGAGACCGCCGCCGACTGGATCCTGCCGGGGCGCTTATCACCGATGGCGTAGGAGACAAATTGACGAAAACCTTGCTGATCACCGGCGGGTGCGGCTTTATCGGCGCCAACTTCGTGCGCCACATCCTCAACCGCTACCCGGACTATCGGGTGATCAACCTCGACAAACTGACTTACGCCGGGAATCCGGAGAACCTGGCCGACCTCGCCGACGATGAGCGGTACCGGTTCGTACAGGGAGATATCACCGACGCTGCCGTGGTCGATCCGCTGGTGGCCGAGGCCGATTGCGTCGTCAACTTCGCCGCCGAAAGCCACGTGGACCGCAGCATCCTCGGCGGTGCTGATTTCCTGCACACCAACGTCCACGGCACCTACGTACTGCTCGATGCGGCCCGCCACCACGGCGTGGAGCGCTTTCATCAGATCAGCACCGACGAGGTCTACGGCAGCATCGCCGAGGGCGAATGGGACGAGGACTATCCCCTTGAGCCACGCAACCCGTACTCGGCGACCAAGGCCAGTGCCGAACTGCTCGTCCGCGCCTTCCACGTGAGCCACGGCGTACCCACCGTGGTCACGCGGGCCTCAAACAACATCGGTCCCTATCAGTATCCGGAGAAACGTGTACCGCTCTACATCACCAACGCCATCGACGACAAACCCCTGCCCGTCTACGGCAATGGCATGCAGGTGCGCGATCATTTGTACGTTGACGACCATTGCACCGCCATCGACCTGGTCCTGCACAAGGGCGTGATCGGCGAGGCCTACAACGTGGGCGGCGAGAACGACGCCACGGGGGTCGAGGTGGCCCAAACCATCCTCCGTCGTCTCGACAAGCCGGAATCGTTGATTCAGTTCGTCGAGGACCGGGCCGGCCACGATCTGCGGTATGCCCTCAGTTCGAGCAAGATCAAGGCCCTCGGCTGGACCCCCACGGTGGATGTCGAACAGACCATGAACCGAACAATCGACTGGTACGTGGATCATCAGGACTGGTGGCGGGACATCCGCGACCGGGACGACTACAAGGCGTACTACCAGCGCCAGTATGGAGATCGACTGAAGTGAGATACAGAAACTGCTTAATCGCCTGCCTGGCCGCCCTGGGGTCGTGGGCGGCGGCGTCAGGCGCACAGGATCTCGAGGAGCTCGTGGATGAGACCGAGCGCCAGGAAGAGGAGATGCGGCGAATCCCGGGCACCGAGACGCCGGGCCTGCTGACCGATGGCGGCGACGGTCGCGTACTGCTGCCCGAGGGCGACGAAGTGCAGCGGCTGCGCATCGCCCAGGATCGGCAGATCGATCCGGAAACGTACATCGTCGGACCCGGAGACGTGATCCAGCTCTACATCTGGGGAGAGTTCGACCAGGACATCCGCTTCGAGGTGAACCCCGAGGGGCTCGCCCTGGTGCCGACCATCGGCGCCTTCCAGGTCTCCGGACGCTCGCTGGCCGACGTCAAGGCAGAGATCATCTCCGCCGCGTCGAGCGAGAAGTACCCCGGCGTCGAGATCACCCTGTCGTTGCAGAGCATGCGCTTTTTCACCGCCTACATCACTGGCGCCGTGCTCCGGGGCGAGGGCGCCTACGTCGTCACGCCGGTGACACGGGTGTCCGACCTGCTTGAGCTTGCCGGCGGGTTCCTCGACGACTTTCAAGGTACCGAAAAAGACGAAACCGGCGGCGGCCAGCGTGTCACCCGCCTCTTCGACCTGACCAATCAGCCCACGGCGCGTCGCTCCGTTCGTGTCGCTCACGCCGACGGCACAGCGGACGAGATCGACCTGGACATGTTCATCGCCACCGGCGATATCAGTCACAACCCCTACATACGCATGGGTGACATCGTCCACGTCGAATTCAGCCGCCACCGGGTCTTCGCCTACGGTGCGGTCAACGAGCAGGGCGACAAGGAGTATCGCGAGGGCGACACCGTCGCAGATCTGATGCGCCTGGCCCGAGGGGTCGCCGGCAGCGCCCCTCTGGCACGGGTGGAGATTTGGCGCTTCGTGGCGGACACCGACTCCACCATCGTCCTGCCGTTGATCGAGCAGGAGACCGGCGACATCAAGACAACCATTGAAGACATTGCCGACGTGCCCCTGCAGCCCGAGGACATGCTCTTCGTGCGCACACGGTCCGACTGGCGAATGACGCCGACGGCTTTCGCTCACGGGCAGATGGTCTATACGGGGCGCTATCGCATCACCCGGGGCGTGACAACCCTCACCGAATTCGTCATCCGGGCAGGAGGGTTCACCGAAAACGCGAACCTCGCCGAGGCCCGTGTCATCCGCGCCAAGCATCGTGCGATCCCGGATCCAGAGCTCAGCCGTTTGCGAGGCGCCGTCGCCGTCGGCGGGCTGGCGGACCTGACGCCGGAGGAGCGCGCCTACCTCAAGTCGAAACAGCGCGAAACGCGAGGACGCCTGTCCCTCGATTTCGAGCGCCTGTTTCTCGAGGGAGACGAAACGCAGGACATCTTCCTCGAGGGTGGCGACGTCATTTTCGTTCCGGAGAAACGGCTCACGGTCAGCATGAGCGGCCAGCTGCAGAAACCGGGGCTGGTGACCTTCGAGGCAGGCCGTCGCGCCGGCTACTACCTGGCGCAGGCCGGCGGCTACGGCTTCGACGCCGATAAGTCCGGCGCCCGCCTGATCCGGGCCCGCACGAGTCAGCGCAAGAAGTTCGACCGCAACCTGATCGTCGAAGCGGGCGACGAGATCTGGGTTCCGGAAAAGGAATACCGCGACTGGTGGGCCCTCGTACAGGGTACGATCCGATCCACCGCCGAGGCCCTCACCCTCATTCTCCTGGTCCGCGCGATCTAATCCAATGAATCGAACCGACACCGACCGTACAACTATCGACGTCCTCGACCTGCTCGCCGCGCTGATCGCGGGGCGACGCTTCATCATCAGCGGTACGATCGCCGTCTGTATCGCCGCCGCCGGCCTGAGCTTCACCCTGGAGGAGGAGTACGAGGCGGTGGTTCAGCTGTTGCCGCCGAAGGAGCAGAAGCAGGGCTTCGGTTTCGCCGATCTGCTCTCCGACCTGCCGATCCCCTCTCTCCGCCTGGGTGAGAAAGGCACGCCCGCCGACATCTTCGTCGCCATCCTCAAGAGCCCGACCTTGCGCCGGCAGATGGTGGAGCACTTCGACCTGCTGACCCGGTACGAGACGGACAGCATGGAGGATGCCATCGATGCGCTGGAGAAGAACACCGAGATCGGCAAGAGCGAACAGGGCACGATCATGATCTCCGTGCTGGCTCGCGATCCGGAGTTGGCAGCGAACATGGCCAACCAGTATGTGCTCTACCTCGACACGACCAATATCAAGCTGTCACAGGAGACTGCCACGGCACGCTTCGGCTTCATCTCTCTGCTCGAGTCGCAGGAGGAACTGAAGCTGGACAGTGAACTGGAACGGCTGCAGGCCTTCCAGGAGGAGCACAACGCCATCTCGCTGGAGGATCAGGCCCGCGCTACCATCCGGGCCGCTTCCGAGATGCAGAGCGCCGCCATGGAGCTGGTCATCAAGCGGCGCAGTCTGTTGCTGTCCGGGTTCTCGAAAAGCCACCCTGAGGTCAAGCGCCTCGAGAAGGAATCGGATATGCGTCAGGAGGCCCTCGCCTTCCTGCGCGACGGGCCCGAAGCCGAGCTCGGGTCGCGTGGCGGGGCGGGATTGCTCGAAGGACTGTTCCTCGAGGAGAACCTGTTTCTGCCCCTGCGCCAGATCCCCGAGGTAGCCCACAACTACCAGAACATCGAGAAGGACGTGCTCGTACAGGCGGCGTTGATGAAGCTGCTCCTCGAGCAGAAGGCGGAAGCCTTGATCGAGAAGGACAACAACACGTCCACGATTCAGGTCCTCGACGCCGCCGAGCCGCCGGAGAAGCCGTCCCGCCCGCGGCGACTGCTGATGGTCTTCATCGCCGGCGTGCTGAGCCTCTTCAGTTGCACCGTCTATGTGCTGGGCTCGGTCTACTTCCACGCCCTGCGTGAACGCTGGCGCAACGAGTTCAGCGGCCGCACCTGAGGGGGAAGGGAGAATGGCCGAACTGACCATCCGCGTCCTGCGCGACACCACCAACGAACTACCCGCATATGAGACAGCGGACAGTGCCGGACTCGATCTGCGCGCCCACCTCGACGAGCCGGTGACCCTGGCTCCCGGTGCCCGGGCCCTGGTGCCGAGCGGTCTGCGCCTCGAAATCCCCCGCGGCTACGAGGCCCAGGTGCGCCCGCGCAGCGGCCTGGCTCTCAAGCGGGGTCTCACCGTACTGAATGCACCGGGCACGATCGACGCTGACTATCGCGGCGATGTCGGGGTGATTCTCATCAACCTGTCGAATGAGGACCAGCGTATCGAACACGGTGACCGGGTGGCACAGCTGGTGTTCGCGCCCGTCACCCGGGCACACTGGGAAGAGACAGACGAGCTGGGTGGTTCCGACCGCGGCGCCGGCGGCTTCGGTTCCACGGGGAAACGCTGACAACAGCGATGATGCCGTGGCCCCGCCTGCCGGGCGTTCTCGCGGTGCTGTGGCTGAGCCTGGCAGCCACGTCTGAAGCGGCCGACATCTCGGGCTACATCCGTGATGCCAGCAACGGTGAGAGCCTGCCCTTCGTCAACGTCTACCTCAAGAAGGAGAGCCGGGGCAGCATCACCAATGAAGCCGGCTATTATGTGATCCGTGACGTACCCGCCGGCACTCACGATCTGAACGTCTCCTTCATCGGCTACACCCCCTTCTCTCTTGTCGTCGAAACCGGCGATGACGACCTCGTCGTCGACGTGCGGTTGTCGTGGCAGGCCATCGAACTGCAGGCCACTGTCGTCGAAGCCGAGGCCATGGACGTCGTCGACTTCGACCCCAGCCCGAGTCGTATCGCCCTGCGTCCGGCAGAGCTGAAAGCGGCCCCCGCCGCCATCGAAGCGGATCCCATCCGCACCATCCAGACGTTGCCCGGTGTGGCCGCCCTCTCCGATTTTTCCGTCGGACTCTACGTGCGTGGCGGCACACCCGATCAGAACCTGGTGCTGCTGGACGGTTCGGACGTGTACAACGCCTCGCACCTGTTCGGCCTGTTCAGCACTTTTCCGGCGGACGCAACGAAAAGCACGGAGCTGCTCAAGGGTGGGTATCCGGCCAGACACGGCGGCCGCCTATCCTCGGTGCTCAACGTCATCACCGACGAGGGCAACAAGGAGCGCGTCGAGGGAACCGGCGGCCTCAGCCTTCTCGCCTCCCGCCTGACGGTGCAGGGGCCGGTGGGGCGCGGTTCGTGGCTCGTTTCGGGCCGGCGCACCCATCTGGACCCTCTCATCAACGCTGCCAGCGGTTCCAACGACCTGGGCTACTACTTCTACGACCTGCAGGGAAAGACACACCAGGTGCTGTCCCACGACGACCAATTGACCCTGGCGGCTTACACGGGTCTGGACGCGCTGAACATGGGCATCGACGAGATCGACTTCGAGCTGCAGTGGGGCAACCGCACCGTCAGCTCCAAGTGGACCCACGTGTTCGACAGCAATCTCTTCGGCAACTTTCTGTTCACCGGCAGCCGCTTCAAGGCACAGACGCTGTTCAAGGCCGAGGATACGACTCTGGAGGAGACCAACCGGCTCACCGACCTGTCGTTGAAGGGCGATCTCAACTGGCTGCCTACCCAGGACCACAGCCTGGAGCTGGGGTATCTCGTGAAGCGCATGTCGATGGAGTACGACTTCGGTGAGAAGCAGCAGAACTGGGTCAACATCGACGTCGAGGGTTTCCACAGTGCTCTTTATGCGCAGGACAACTGGTCGCTGTCACAGCGCTTGCGAGTGCAGCCGGGGCTGCGCTTCAACCACTTCTCCAACGGTGACCACACCGGCGTGTCGCCTCGCCTGGCCGCTCGATATCAGCTGGGCCTCGACACCTACTTGAAGGCCGCCACTGGCGTCTACCACCAGTACATCTTCCGCCTGGCCCGCGAGTTCCAGGGCATTTCGCTGCTGTCGAATGTGTGGGCCCTGGCCGACTCGACGGCCCAGCCAAGCCGGTCCATCCACTACGTGGCCGGCTTTGAGACCAAGCTGCGGAAAGTCGATCTCGACATCGAAGCCTACTTCAAGCAGTACGACGGGCTGTACGAGCTGAACTATGACGAGCAGGAATCCGTCGAGATTGGCGACATCCTCCGACGAGGTGACGGCCGGGCCTACGGCTTCGACGTCCTGCTGCGCAAGCGGGCCGGCCGTCACACGGGCTGGATCTCTTTGAACACGGGCATCACGGAACGCACCATCGACGGGCTCAACCTCGACGCGGAGGATCGACCGCAGTCCTTCCGCTCGAAATTCGACCGGCGCCTGACCCTGCACGTCATCCATTCCTGGCGCCTCGGCGAGCGCTGGATGATCAACTCCCGCTTCACCCGGGCCAGCGGTCAGCCCTACACACAGGTCTTCGGCTCCGGCGAGATCGAACTGCCCTCGGGTCAGAGCTGGGGCTTCCAGGAGAAGGGTGAGCTCAACGGTGTCCGCCTCCCCTACTACCAGCGACTCGACGCGTCCCTTGCGCGCACCTTCGTCTTCGGCAACTGGGAAATGAAGGCCTACCTGCAGATCGTCAACCTCAGAAACCGTAAGAACGTGTTCAACTACTACTGGACCGATGGCAAGCCACAGAAGCGGAAACCCGGCAAACGCAAGGAGCTGTCCATGCTGCCCGTCCTGCCCAGCTTCGGCTTCGACTTCTCCTTCTGATGGTGGCCGCCTTGGTGACAACACCGACCTCCCGTTGCACAACCCTCCTGCCGGTCCTCCTTCTGGCCGGCGCTCTGCTCGGTGCCTGCAGCAATCCCAGCGAGGTCGACGATCGGCCGCAGACGCTCTACGTGGAGGCCTTCCTGTCTCCCGGTGTCGATCCTGAGGTCCGCCTGCAGGAGACGATCCCGCCGGAACGGTTCTATGAGGGACTCGCCGCCCCGGTATCTGACGCCGACGTCATCCTCCGCGCCGACGATCTCTCCGTCAGCCTGTCGGAGCAGCTCGGGGCGGCCGGCACCTACGGTGTTTCCCACGACATGATGCCCATCGAGGTCGGCCGGACCTATCACCTGACTGCCACCCACGGCGAACGCCAGCTCAAGGCCCACACGACGGTGCCGACACTGGCGCCGGTGACCCGTGTCGACGGCGACACCCTTTCCTTTCGCCAGATCTTCTCCGATGCTTTCGGCAACCTGCTGCACCCGGGGCAGTTCTTCTGGGATCGCAGCCCCACTGCCGCCGGCTACGTCATCATCGTCGAGGCCGAGTGGGTCTCGGCTCTCGGCGCCGAAGCCGAGCCCCTGACAGCCGACCTCGACTCGGTCATCGCCCGTCGGCAGCGCCTCGAAGGTCTGGTCAACGAAGATTCGCTCATCGTCCTCGACCGCAGCATCGAAGAGCTGGAATCGTTCTTCCGACGGAACATCTCCCTCGAGGGACCGGACGGACAGACGGCACAGTGGCTGCGCGACGACGACCAGGAGGACTGGGACGAGATCACAGAAGAAGCCGACAGCCGTGGCGAGTTCTGGCGCGACCGGCGGGACGAGGTCTACTGGGGCCGCGTCGTCGACTACTGGATCCCCGCCGACACCCTGCGCTCCGATTTCTGGTGGTTCGGCGTACGTTTCACCGGCGACTACCGCATCACCCTGCAGGCAGCCGACTCCAACTACTTCGACTACTACACCACCGCCTTCAACGGCCAGTCCGGCGCCGATGGGGACGCCGGGCCGATCTTCCATACCGAAGGCGGCTTCGGTGTCTTCGGCAGCTACAGCGCCGACAGCTTCACCATCTTCGCCCGACGCGAGGATTGAGACCGCACACCACGGACGGGAAGCCATGGCTTCGATTCTTGTTGTGGATGACTCGGAAATGGTGCAGCGCGCCGTCTCCGCCGTGCTCTCGCGCAAGGGGCACGAGGTGGTCATCGCAGGCAAGGCCGTGGATGGTGTACAGCGCGTGAAAGAGCGTGCTTTCGATCTCATTCTGATGGACCTGAACCTGCCCGACAGCCGCGGCGAGCGGGCCATCCGCGCCCTGCGCCTCGTGATGAAGGTGGCCGCACCGATCCTCGTCATCTCGACAGAGATCAAGGTCGACACCGTGCTGGAGTTACGCTCCCTAGGTGTCGTCGGCTTCGTCGACAAGACGGAGGGGTTCGGTGATCGCCTCGTCGAAGAAGTCGACAAGGCATTGGCAGGAGGCGACCCCCGATGAGCTGCACGTTGCGGGTGATGACGTGTAACGTGCGTACGTCCCTCGCCGATGACGGACCGGATCACTGGTCGCTGCGCCGGCACTTCTGCATCGACGCAATCCGCGCCCAGTCAGCCGACCTGCTGGGGTTCCAAGAGCTGCAGCGAGATCAGTTCGACGACCTCGACAGCGGCTTCTCGGACTTCACCGCCTGGGGTCTGGTTGATGAACCCCATACGGACAGTCCGGTGAACGCCATCCTGTTCAAGATGGAGCGCTTCGACCTGGTGTCCCAGGGTGGCTTCTGGCTGTCGGAGACACCCCACGTGACCGGTTCCCGATCGTGGGACAGCGCCTGCGTGCGTCTGGCCAACTGGGTGAGACTGAAGGATCGTGAGACCGGCGTCGACTTCCGCTTCATCAACACCCATCTCGATCATGTCAGTCAGACCGCCCGAGAGCAGCAGGCCCGCCTCATCGTCGAGGATGCGGCGGCGTATCCTGAACGGTACCCGCAGCTGCTGACGGGTGACATGAACTGCGACAGCTCGAACGCAGCGATCGAGTGCTTCCGTCAGGAGGGTTGGTCGGACACCTACGGCGCTCTCCATGGGAACGGCAACCCCGACACGTTCCATGGGTTCCACGGCGCCGATTACGACGGGGCGAGTGGCAAGATCGACTGGATCTTCGCTCGCGGCCGTGTCGCTCCCATTGCGTCACACATCATCCGTGAGCAGCGCGACGGCCGCTACATGAGCGACCACGACTTCGTGCGGGCAGATGTCGAGATCACGCCGAAGTCACTGGTCTCGACCTGATCTGGGGCCCGGACCGGCTCGCCCACTGAGCACCCTTCTGGCCCACTACCCATAGAATGTGCGCACCAGTTCGGCCTCCTTACCGGCGACGGATGCTGGTTCGAGTGCACCTTGGCCGAAGACGACGGGGAATGTCTGCCCCGTGTCCAGCGTTCGGGTTTCGGCGTCCATATAGGTCACGCTGAAGGCACGTCGTGGACTCGACGTGGGGTTGGTTCCTGAGCGATGTACGAGCAGATTGTGCAGCAGGATCACTTCCCCCGCCGCGACCTCCAGGTCGACCACGTCCGCCTCCTGGGTGAGGACAGTCCACTGCTCTTCGGAGAGGAAATGGCGTTCGTTGATGACGCCGTCCCGGTGACTGCCTGGCACCACCTGCACGGCACCGTTCTCACGGGTGGCCGCATCGAGTGCGGTCCACACCGCCACGACCGGGTTGCTGTCGATCCCCCAACCGGACCCCACGTCCTGGTGCCAGGGCAGTTCCTGAGTCCAGTGGGCGGGCTTGTTCATGAACATGGAACGAAAGACCGAGACTCGGTCGCCGACGTAACGCCTGCAGATCGATTCGAACAGTGGCTGCTGCAGGTACTTCAGGAAGTGCGGATCCTGCTCCAGGTCGTCTATGCGTCGGTAGGAGAGAGAGGAGACCTCGTTGCCCATCGTCCGGCGCAGCTGTCCGGTGGTCTCGTCAAAGAGTTGCAGGCGCATGTGCTCATAGCGGACCCGCCCGAGCATGATGTCGTCGATGCGCAGCTGCAGGGCTCGCAGATCCTCATCCGACGCCACCTGTCCCAGACGGACGTACCCCTGATCCTGGAACAGCTCGTGATCGGCCTCGCCGAAGTGGGTCTTCGTCATCAGCTTACCATCACGCGCCGAAGCGCCTCGCTCTCCTGTTGTAGGTCCGTTTGCAGACGAGCGGTCAACCGGTACGTCTGGTGCGACACCGGCAGCAGATCCTCGACCTCCTGCCGAAAAACGGTACACACTTCTGCCATGGAGAAAGTCTCAGAATAGACAGTAGTATGAAGCGGCGCGGGACGGCGTCGCAGGACGCCGCTATGGATCAGACGCCGCCAGCCATGGCGGGCAGGAAATTCACCTCACTGGTCGGCCCGACCTTGCGCCGCATACCCTCGGTTGAGATCTCACTGTCGACGGAAACGGCGATATCGGAGCGGATGCGATCCTCATCGGGATCGATGAGGCGCTCGCGGAAACCTGGGTACTGCGCCTCCAGGGCATCGATGATCTGCCGCACGGTCTCACCCGGCACGTCCACCTGCGCGGCGCCACCCGTCAGCTTGTCACGCCACGGGGTCGGTACCCAGACGGAGGCCACGTCAGCCGGCGGCGAGGGCCGCCGCGATACGATCGGGACGCATCGGCAGTTCGGTGAGATCGACGTCGACTGCCTGCTTGATCGCCGCACTCAGAGCTGCCGGGGGCGGCGCGATGGACGCCTCGCCGACACCGCGCACGCCGTAGGGGTGGCCTGGGTTGGGCACCTCCACGATGACCGTCTCGATCATCGGCAGATCCAGGGCCGTGGGGATGCGGTAATCGAGGAAGGTGGAGTTGGTCATACGTCCTTCCTCGTTATAGCTGTATTCCTCGTTCAATCCCCAGCCGATCCCCTGGACGCTGCCACCCTGAATCTGGCCTTCGACGAAGTCCGGGTGGATCGCCTTGCCGGCATCCTGCACCGCGGTGAAGCGCAGAACACCGACCTTCCCGGTTTCAGGGTCAACCTCGACATCGGCGATGTTGACCGCGAAGGATCCGCCGACGCCGGCTGCAGGATCCACCGAACCGTGACCGACCACGGGACCACCGGTGGTGTCGATACGGCCCGCCAGTTCCTTGAAGCCCACCGACTTGCTGCCGTCCTTCATGCGGAAGCTGCCGTCGTGATACTCTACCTCGGAGGCATCGACTTCCCAGACGAGAGCAGCGCGCTCGACCATCTTGGCCTTGATGTCCTGCGCTGCCTCGTAAGCCGCCCATCCCGAGGCATAGGTGACGCGACTGCCACCCGTGAGATCGGAGAAGCCAACGGTGCTGGTATCACCCACGCTGGGGTTGATATCGGCCACGTCCAGACCCAGAGTCTCGGCAAACTGCATGGCGATCGTCGTGCGCGTACCGCTCAAATCGATACAACCCTTCACCAGCTGTACGGTACCATCGGTATTGACACTCGCGGTCACGACCGACTTGAGGCCCACATTGAACCAGTAGCCGATGGCGACTCCCCGTCCCTGATTCGGGCCCTTGACCGCCGACTTGTAGTGTTCGGAGTCCCGCACCACCTCCAGACATTCCTTTGCTCCGACCCGGGGGTAGACGAAACCATCGGATCGACGGGTCCCTTCCTTGGCGATGTTGTCGAGGCGGAACTGCACCGGGTCCTTGCCCAGTTTCGCTGCCAGATCGTCGATCACCTTTTCCACGGCGAAGGCGACCTGAGTAGAGCCCGGGGCACGATAGGCGAAAGACCGGGGCTTGTTGACCACGACATCGAGGCTGTCGACGACGGCATTCGGAAAATCGTAGCAGGCGAATACACACATGGCCGCAGCCCCCACCAGCGAGCCCGGATAGCCACCGGCCTCGAAGGCGATCCACGCCTCGCCGGCGGTGATCTTGCCGGATGCATCGGCGCCAATACGAATACGGATACAGGATCCGGACGTGGGACCAGTACCCTCGAAGACATCGGCGCGGGTCATGATGATCTTGACCGCCTGACCGCTCTTCTTCGACAGGAGGGCCGCCGTGGGATCGACGTAGATTGGAATCTTGCCACCGAAGCCACCGCCGATCTCCTGGGGCACGACGCGGACCTGACCGACGGACAGACCGAGGACGGCAGCGATGTTCTTCTGTGCCGTAAAGGCGCCCTGGGTACTCGTCCACACCGTCAGCGTGTCATCGACACCCCACTGCGCTGTGGCATTGTGCGGCTCGATATAACCCTGATGGACGGTGGCGGTGCGCACCTCGGTCTCGCAGATGGTGGAGGCCTGCGCAAAACCGGCCTTCACATCGCCCAGTTCCTGGCGCACCTGCGAGGCGACGTTACTCTGTTTGCCGGTGTCCTGGCCGAAGACCTTCGTTGTCAGTCCGTCGTGCAGCTGCGGCGCATCGTCTTTCATCGCTTCGAGGATGTCGACCACCGCCGGCAACTCTTCATAATCGACTGCGATCAGTGACAGTGCCTCAACGGCCGTCTGCTGATTCACCGCAGCGACAGCGGCCACGGCCTGTCCGCGGTACATCACCTTGTCTGTAGCCAGTATGTTATCGCGCAGGTATTTGACGCACACCGGTCCCTCGCCCAGATCAACCGTTTCGTCGGCGGAAGCCGGTGTCGGCAGGTCAGCGCCTGTGACGACAGCAGCAACGCCGGCCAGGGCCGCGGCCTTGCTGGTATCGATGGAGCGGATGCGGGCGTGCGCATGGGGACTGCGCAGGATCTGCCCATAGAGCATCCCGGGCAGGCGGACATCGCCGCCGAAGACAGCACGCCCCGTGACCTTGTCGGGGGCGTCGTGGCGCTTGGGTCTGGTGCCGATGACCTTGTACTTACGGTCACCGAAATCACGAATGTCGCCGTGGCCGGATGCGGGCATGGCTACTGACCTCCCATGTGCTTGTTATGAAAAGGGCGCCGTACCCCGACTGGGGTCCGGCGCCGAGTTCACGGATTCCTGGAGACTAGTGCTCTGCTGAGGAGTAGACCTTGTGCAATGAGGGCACCGAGGAACCCGGGTCGCAAGGCGCGCGATCGAGTCGGGTCAGTGGACCCGTCGAGTGAGCGCAACGCCGCGAGCCGGGATTCATCGGTGG
>PBSR01000110.1 GCA_002726335.1 Gemmatimonadaceae bacterium | reverse complement strand
GCGAGTCTCATGATCTCGAACGGCGAGAGCATCAAGGCAGTCCAACGGCAGCTCCGCCACGCGACCATCCAGATCACTCTTGACACATATTCGCATCTGTATCCTGAAGATCGGGCAGCGGCTTCACACCGGCTGGATGCTCTGCTGGTGGGTTGAGGTTTTTTACTAACGGTTCTGGTAACACTTGAGGGGATGATGGGTGATGAACCGAGATGAACCAGTTACTTTGCTACCGCTCTGGATTCGTCCAGTTCATCCCCGTTCATATGTCCATCGCAGATCTTCAACTTCTAGGGAGCCCAGACCGCCTTGGATGAGGCAATGTCTGCAAGAGATCAAGTTGCGAGCGGCGGGCGAGGAGGGCTGTTGTTCCCTTTTGTAACGTCCTGGCAATGCTGGGCAGGTATTGGGAGTATACCTTCTGGCGGACCGCCTAAGCTGGCGCGTCTGCTTCGTGTCGGGCTGAATCCGCGGCGGATGTCTTGCGCAATACCTTGGGTAAGGAACAAAGTGGTTGCCTTACTGTGCGAATTGGGTAATGTAGAGTGTGCGTGTGAAAGGAGCCCGCAATGTCTATCGCCACGGTGACCAGCAAGGGACAGATCTCGATTCCGGCCCGCATCCGCAAACATCTAGGGATCGAGAAGGGGACCCAACTCTTTGTTGAGGAGCGGGGACAGGAGATCGTGTTGAAGCCACTAACGGCCGAACACCTGGATCGTATGGCCGGTATCCTGAGTGGTCGGACCAAACTATCTGACAAGCTGCTGCGTGAGAGGGCTGCTGACAGGAAGGGTGAGGATCGCTGACGTGCCGTCGCCTGTCCTCGATGCGCATGCGCTGCTGGTCTATTTCGAACGGGAAGAAGGATTCGAGACGGTCAAGATGCGCCTTGCAGAGGCCTTGACCCGTGGTGATCGGCTGCCGATGACGGTGGTGAACCTCGGGGAGGTCCTGTACATCGTCCGTCGCGAGGAAGGCCAAGACAAAGCCGAGGAGATCGAGCGCGCTGTTCAGATGCTGCCCATCGAGATGGTCGACGTCGACATGGAGCTGACTCGAGAGGCTGTGCGCTACAAAGCGGCCGGTGGAATCTCCTATGCTGACAGCTATGCCGCAGCGCTGGCATCCCTGCGAGGCTGCCCGCTGTTGACGGGCGATCCAGAGTTTGCCGCTGTCGCCGGTCAGGTCTCGATCGATTGGCTACAGATCCTATAGAAAGGGTGAAGCTATCTCTCTGCAAGAGAGGGAGTTGAGAGCCGCAGGCGAAACGGACTGGCGTGCCCTCTCGTAGTGCCCTGGTAACCCCGAAGATATTCGAAGGGAAGTAGCTGGTCGGCTCGGGAATAGCAGCATATGTTCGTGCTGAGCCATACTGGAGTGCGACAGAGGAGGCATGCGACTATGGCGACGGCGAGTCTATTCAAGAACGGCAGCAACCAGGCGGTCAGACTGCCCAGAGGGCTTGAGTTCGAGGGAGTTTCTGAGGTCGAGATCCGCCGGCAGGGCAGCTCGATTATCCTCACGCCGGTCCGCAAGAGCTGGAAGAGCTTTGCGGAGACGGCCCCCGCAGACGACAGCTTCCTGTCGGAGCGTCACGAGGTCGTACAGGAAGGCCGGGTCGATCTCGATGGGTAGGGAAGTTCTCATCTACATGCTCGACAGGCTGCAGCAAGCCGTGGGCTCGGGACACCAGGTGGTAGTGTCTGCCATCACCTATGCCGAGTTGAGGTTCGGGGCGGCCAGCAAGAGGGCAAGCCCGAAGATGGCGGGTGTCGTCACAGAATTCATCGAGAGACTGGATGGCGTCCTGGCCTGGGATAAGGCAGCCGTCGAGACATCGACGAGTGTAAAGACCGACCTTGCGTCTCGCGGTAGGCCCATCGGCCACAACGACACGCTGATCGCCGGACATGCCATTGCGACGGGTGCCAGATTGGTCACCGACAATCTTCAGGAGTTTTCTCGGGTTACAGATCTGCAATGTGAGAACTGGGTCGTCCGAGACGGTACATGAGCCAAAGACGGTTGTGGGCACGTCAACCAAACGAGAATCTCATGACCAAAGCCACGACCATTCGCAGCATCGGCAACTCCGCCGGCACGACGATTCCCAAGGCCATGCTACAGCGATACAGTTGAGCCACGCTGGGCTCCTCGAACGCTCGTCGTATCCTGGCAAAGCTCTGGTAACGATCGAGGGCGTGTCATCTGCCTCAGTCTGCTCTCCGGGGCTGGTGGCATTCTCAACACCGGCCTGTAGGTCGTGAGTACCTGAGCCGATCCACGACAGCGAGCGAAGCGAGGAAGAGATGACGCAGGAACCACGGCAGCATCCGGCACAGGGCCTGGAGCGCCAGGACATCACGATCACTGACATACGCGTGACGCCCCTGTCATACACCCACGATGGGGAGTACGTGCAGCGCTGCGGCGGGTTGTACCAATGGAAACAGGACGCCGCCCTCGTGCAGGTCTTCACCGATCAGGGCATCGTCGGCATCGCCGAAGGCAGCCCCTACCGTGGCCCCGACAAACTGAAAAAGTACACCGATCGATACGTCACACCGTTGCTCAAGGGGGCCAACGTCTTTGATGTCGACTGGCTCACCAACAACCAGGGCCACAACCACGTGGCCGAGGGCGCCTGGGCGGGGGTCAACAACGCCCTGTGGGACGTGATCGGGAAGGCCGTGGGGCAGCCGGTCTACAAGCTGCTGTCCGATGAACCATCGCCCGCGGACCAGGTGAAGGTCTACGCCAGCGGCGGGGTCTGCCACGCCTGGTACGACAACGGCGAGCAGGAACTGATCGAGGAGGCGCTGCGTTACCAGGCTGCAGGCTATGACACCTTCAAGTTCCGCAACGGCACGAGCTGGAAGTACAGCGGCATGACCATGGCGAAGTACATCCCCGTGCTGGAGAACCTGCGCGCCGCGGTGGGCGCCGACTTCAAGCTCGTGATCGAGAAGTTCCCCTGGTCCTTCGAGCAGATCATCGGCGAGCTCTGCCCGGCCATCGAGGCGCTGGGATTCTACTGGTACGAAGAGCCGGTGTCGCATACCGATCCGTCGGCCCTCGAGAAGCACCTGGCGGTCAACGAAGCCATGCCTTCGGTAATGGTCTCGGGCGGCGAGAGCTGGTGGAACCGCTACCAGGTCGAGCCCTTCGTCAAAGCCGGGGCGATGAACATCATCCAGACCGACGTCAACCTGACGGGGATCACGGAGGGCTGGTACATCGGGCAGACGATTCACGAGCACGGCCAGATGTACTGTCCCCACAACTGGGTCGGTGGCCTGACGACGATCGCCAACATTCACCTGGTCGCCGGCGTGCCGTGCGGGCACATGTGCGAACTCAACCAGGTCATCAACCCGCTGAAGTGGGAGATCTTCAAGGACCCGTACCCGATTGCGAACGGGGTGCTGACGATTCCAGACAAGCCCGGTTATGGCGTCGAGCTGATCGACGACATCGAAGAGCGCTTCCCCTTTGCACCGGGGACGTACTACAAGACGAACCCGGTGTTCGAGGGGCAGAACCTGCCGATCTGGTGGAGCTGAGCACGCGATGCGAATGCTGAGCCGCATCGTCCTCTTGCTGTCGGTCCTCTCCGGTTCTGCGGCCGCCGCATCGTCGACGACCATCCTCGGCCATGCTCTTCCCGTCGACGCGGTCCCGTATGCCGAGCAGGTTCTGCGCGTTCCCTGCGATAACACGCGCAACGAAAACACCTTCGACCACCCCGTCAGCGTCTACCAACGCTATGGTTGTGTTCAGGATCTATTCTCCGACACCCTCGTCGATCTCGACCCCGGATTTCAACCCGAGCCTGCTGGCGCCACCAGCTGGTCGGTCGCCGAGGATGGCATCACCTGGACCTTCCACCTGCGACCCGGGCAGATGTGGAACGATGGCACGCCGGTCACCGCCGACGATTACGTCGCGACCTTTCGCCTGTGCGCCAGTCCGGAACACGCCTGGGACTTCGCCTGGTTCTACTCATTCATCGGTGAGGGCGGCCTGCGAAACTGGGACCGCATCGTCGCTGGGGAACTACCCGCCGACTCTCTCGGAGTCACCGCCGTCGATGCCCTGACCCTGCAGATCGTCACCGAAGGTGTGTTCCCGGCGATGCCGTCGGTCATGAAGTTCGGCTACACCCTGCAGAAACGCGCCCTGGAGGAACACGGTCCCTACTACAACAGCGATCCGGGCACTTCGGTGTCGTCGGGTCCGTTTATGCTGGCAGAATTTGATCCCGGCTACCGAATCGTGCTCGAGGCAAACCCCGACTATACCGGCTATCGACCACCACGGCTGGCTCGCATCGAAGGCATCTATATGTCACCGGCCACCTACTTTCTCGCCTATCAGAACGGCGAGATCGACATGGTCGGCCATGAGCAGCTGACATCGGCAGATTTCGCCATCATCGAGGCCGACTCATCGCTGATGGCCAACTACCTGCGCCACTACGGAGACTTTCGCACCGACTACATCCTGTTCGATACGTTCACACCGCCGTTTGACAATCTCGATGTTCGTCGGGCTTTCGCTCACGCCGTCGACCGTAAGGCCATCGTCTCCGGCGTCTACGGCTCAATCAAAGCCCAACCCGCCCACTCGATGCTGATGCCCGGGTTTCCCTCCGCCGACGATTCCGGTGAGTTGTCCGAGCTGCAGCGGTTTGACTGTGGCCTTGCTCGGCAGCACCTGGCCGATGCCGGGTACCCCGACGGTGCGGGCTTCCCGCCTCTGGTGATGTGGTTGCGGGGTGAGCCGCCAGCCACAGCCGCCGTCTATCAGGCGAGTGCCGCGTCGATCAGCCAGTGCCTGGGCATTCACCTCGAGGTATCCAACAAGGACGGTAAGATCTTCATGGAATCCCTCAACGCCCGCCCCACAAGACTGCAGTTGGGAGCCGTGTCGTACGGCATGGATTTCCTCGACCCGGCCAACCTGCTTGGTGCCTGGAGGTCGGGTGGACGGCATTCGTGGAGCGACCCGACCTTCGATCGTCTGGTGACGGAAGCCGGTGCCATGATCGGTCAGCCCGAAGAGCGCGATCAGCTCTTCCGTCAGGCCGAGCGGATCCTCGTCGGGGACGTCGGGGGAGTCTTCATCGCCCATCGCTGGGCGGGCGACCTGTTCAAACCGCACCTTCGTGGCGACAGCTTCCGGAGGCCCGACAGACACGGCATTTCCGGCAACCGCTGGGGCGATGACAGCCTGTGGGGCGATATCTACATCGGTGTCACCGAGTGACGACGGCCAGGACACTACGAATCGGGGTGGTCGGCACGGGCAACGTTGCACGGCAGAACTACATTCCCTGCCTTGCAGCGGAGCAGGAGGTTGAGCTGGGGCTCTACAGCCGCACGCGCGCCAGGGCCGAAACCGTGGCCGCCGATCTGGGCGGACAAGTGTTTGAGTCTTCCGAGCAGTTGATGGCGTGGGATCCCGAGACCGGTACTGCCAGGATGACCGCAAGGAATGGAGCCCTTTGATGAGCCCAACGACCGAAGACGCGACCCCTATCCAGGGGTTCGAGCCAGCCGACACCGACACTGAGTCCGCAGGGGAGTGGCGCCCCGTTTCTGACCGCAAGATCCGTGTGGGTATCGCCGGGCAGGGAGTGTGCCGCTTCGGGTCGGCGTTCCACTTTCAGCACCACCCCAATGTGACCGTTGCCGCCGTGGCCGATCTCGATCCCGACAAGCGGGCGGCGCTGGCCACTGCGTGCCGCTGTGAGACCGCCTACGAGTCGTGTGAGGATCTGATCGGCGACGACACGCTGGAGGCGGTCTTCATCGCCACAGATGCGCCGAGCCATGCGCGGCTGGCCATTGCGGCTTTGCAGGCCGGCAAGCATGTGGCCTCGGCCGTGCCGGCCGTGTTCGGTTCCCTCGAAGATGCAGACGCTCTCTACCAAGCCTATCGAGCGTCGGACCGGCAATACATGATGTTCGAGACCTCCTACTACCACGACGATCTCTACCGCATGCGGGAGATGTACCGCTCCGGCACGCTGGGCAACGTGATCTACGCCGAGGGAGAGTACTGGCACTACTTCGGCACGCCTCTTGCCGCGCACGAGAACTGGCGCACCGGCCTGCCGCCACAGTGGTATCCCACCCACTCCAATGCCTACTACGTCGGCGTCACCGGTGGCAGCTTCACCGAGGTCTCCTGCATGGGGTTTCGCAGCCCCATCGACCACCTGAAGGCTGAGAACAACCGCTTCGGCAATCCCTTCGGCACTGAGATCGCGCTGTTCCGCACCAGCGAGGGCGGCATGGCCCGCATGGGAGTGAGCTGGGATACGCCAGGCGTGGGCGGCGAGATGGGAAGGGTACGAACCGAGAAGGGAACCTTCTACGGCGATTTCAAGAGCGGCCAGCCCGACGATGAGCCCCTCCCGGTCATCACCCGGCCGCCTCTGCCCCCGGGGGTCGACGCCGGCGGTCACGGCGGCTCTCATGGCTACCTGATGAGCGAGTTCGTCGAGGCCATTCTGCAGGAACGCACCCCCCTGGTGGACATCGCTCAGTCCCTGAACATGACGGTGAGCGGCATCGTCGCCCACGAGTCGGCACTCAGGGACGGAGAGCTGCTCAAGGTTCCGCAGTACAGCCTGTAGCCGGTGCCTGTCAACGACGCGGTTGAATACGGCCACACCACGCTGAAACCGGGCATCCGGTCGCGTTTTGTGGAGAACGGCAACGGACTGACCCTTCACTGCCTTGAAGCGGGAGATCCCGCAGGTCCCACCGTTCTGCTCCTGCACGGGTTCCCGGAACTCGCCTACAGCTGGCGCCACGTTCTGCTGCCCCTCGCCGATTCCGGATACCACGTCATCGCTCCCGATCAGCGTGGATACGGTCGAACCACGGGCTGGGATCCCGACTATGACGGAGACCCTGCCTCGTACCGAATGCTGAACCTGGTCAGGGACACGGTAGGCCTTGTCCATGCGCTTGGCCGCGATCACGTCGCTGCCGTCGTCGGTCACGACTTCGGGTCTCCCGTCGCAGCCTGGTGCACGCTCACGCACCCCGACGTCTTCCGATCGGTCGTGTTGATGAGCAGCCCCTTTGGCGGCCCGCCGGCTGCCCCTTTGCCCTCGTCAGACGTCGCCAGCATACACGAAGACCTCGCCGCGTTGCCAGCTCCAAGGAAGCACTACCAGTGGTACTACTCGACCCGTGAAGCGAACGAAGATATGTGGCGCTGTCCCCAGGACGTCCACGACTTCCTGCGCGCCTACTACAATTACAAGAGTGCTGACTGGGCGCAGAACCGCCCACATCCGTTGGAGGCGTGGACGGCGACCGAACTGGCAAGGATGCCGAAGTACTACGTCATGGACCTCGACAAGGGGATGGCAGAGACCGTTGCCTCTGAAATGCCTGCACCGTCGACGATTGAACCGCACCGCTGGTTGACCGACGACGAGCTGCGTGTGTATTCCGGTGAGTACGAGCGCACCGGCTTTCAGGGGGGCCTGCAGTGGTATCGTTGCGCCACAGGGAAGACATTCAGACCCGAGCTGCGGGCGTATGCGGGGCGCACGATCGATGTTCCGTGCAGCTATATCGCCGGCAAGAGTGACTGGGGCACGTTTCAGAGCCCTGGCAGTTTCGAACGGATGCAGACGGATGCATGCACGGCAT
>PBSR01000109.1 GCA_002726335.1 Gemmatimonadaceae bacterium | reverse complement strand
TGTTCTCCCTGCGATGGTCGGCGCCGGGGGCGCCTCTACGGCGGCACGCTGCGCTTCTCGTGGACGGCGAGTGGCTGCTGGAACGCGGCATGGTGGAGGCGGACTCCGCCCTGTCTCCCACCGTGGCCCGTGTCGATGTTGATGGGGGCCGGTCACAGCCTGACCGCCTCCTGCGGGAGCGGCAGGCGCTGCAGAGCTGGCGCGACTCCCTCGACCTGCAGCTGACCCTGACGCCGGAAGAACGGCGAGCCGAACTCCCCCTCTCCCCCTTCGAACTGGCCATCAAGGCCGGTTTTCTTGGCGAGACGGTCGTGGTCGTCGATCCGGAGACGGGGCGCCTGATACGGGCCTCGTGGCGGCTGCCGGTGTACGGCCATGAGGCGTGTCCCGGCTGTACCCGGTATGACAGTCTGTACCGGGACTTCGAAGACCGCTTCGAGGAAATCCTTGGCGGTGTGGGACTGCCGAATGTCACCGCCGATCTCTTCCCGATCGTGCGCGAACAGAGGCTGCAGCCCCTGCCGATCCGCGCCGTTCTGGAAGACGGCTACGACTTCAACGCGCAGGAATCGGAGCAGGAAGAGCAGATAGATCACGACCCGATCCACACCTACGGATGGCAACCTTACCGCGATGTCCTGGACAGCACCGATATCGGCCGCTTCCCGGTGCTCCTGCTGCAGTGGATCGACCCGGAGTCGACCGAGGTCCTGGTCCGATATCTCGCCGCTGGCGGGTTCGTCATGGCTCGTCGGCGACAACTGGAAAGTCTCGAAACCGCCCTTGCCCGGCATCTGGGCCGAAGGCGGGTCGAGCGGGTTGGCATCTGGTCCAACCATGCCCTCATGGGGTCACACTACACAATCGACGACTACTACGAAGCGCCTCGCCAGGCCAACGATGCCCCCGTGGACGGCCTGCAGGTAGACGGCCGCCTGGTGGCGGTGACCCTGCGCTCGCGCCGGCGCGAGGTCTTCGTCAATGCCGTCGTCTTCGGGTTGATCCAGCCAGGCGGGCTGAGTGGCCGATACCCGGCTGCCGAAGAGACGCGCCGGTAGCCCTCGTTCACCCCTCGCTGTGCACAGCCTCGATGAGCCCCCTCATATAGCCGATGGCAAACAACCGTTCCATGTAGTGTTCGTCGGCAAAATCGCCGTGGGTCAGCCGCGGAAAGTGATCCGGTCGTGCCACGCCTTCGTAGCCCACGTCCCGGTAGGCACGCACGCAGGCGGCCATGTCGTGTTTGCCGTCGTCGTGGAAGGCCTCGACGAAGTTCTCGGGGGTGCCGCGGATGTCTCGGAAGTGGACGAAGTGAATCTTGCCCTGTTCGCCGAAGTGTCTGATCGCCCCGGGCAGATCGTCCGTCATCAGGCCGAAGTTGCCCTGACACAGGCCGATACCGTGCGCCGGGCTGGGCACGAGATCGACCATCTTCTGGTAGTTGTCGATACTGCTGATGATGCGGGCCACCCCCTGGATCGGCGACAGCGGTGGATCATCGGGGTGCATGGCCAGTTTGACACCGGCCTCCTCGGCGACGGGGACGACCCGCTCTAAGAAATACCTCAGATTGTCCCACTGATCCTGTTCGGTCACCTCACCATGCTCGATGGGACCCGCCGTACTGTTGAACGTCTCGATATCGAAGCCGCTGACCATGGCGTCGCCGCGTGTCGGGATGTCGAAGGAGGTGCGGATCACGTGGTGCACTGGCATCCACATGGGACACCACACCGGGATCCCGACGGCGCCCATGTTGCGAATCATATCACAGACCACTTCGATCTCGGCGTCTCGGCCGGACTGGGCCAGCTTGATCTGCTCCATCGGCGGCCGGCTCTCGATGACGGCCAGCTGGTACCCCAGCCTCTCATAGGCCGCCTTCGCACGCGCCAGGGACGGCTGACTCCAGGGCTGTGCCTCGGGGCCGGCGCCGGCCACCGGATCCAGACTGAAAGTGCCAACGGCGTGCTCCACGCCACACTGGGTTCCGAAGGCGGCGACAGCACTTGGCTCCGGGCCGAAGGCAAGGGCGATCTTCATGTCTGTTCTCCTGTTTCGTGTCCTTCGAAGGCCAGAACTCGCAGGGGGACGGCGTCGGTCTTCTGCGCCGGCAACGGCAGGGCGAAAACGTAGACCCGCGAACTCTCCAGCTGTTCGAGGTGGATGAGGCTCTCGATCAGGGGGATGCCCCGATCGAAGAGGATGTGGTGGTTGATATTCGCCCGGTTGCCCTGGACCTCGAGACCGGGGCTGTCGATGCCCAGCAGCTTGATGCCCTGGCCAACGAGCCACTCGAGGGCCTCTGGCGTCGGGTAGGGTGGATAGGCGCCGGCGGAGGCACGCCGGTCCCAGTCGAAACGACAGAACACGATGTCGCCCTGGCGAATGCCGCCAGCCGCCTGGGCTGCTGCCCGCAGGTCCTTCAACCCGAAAGGCTCCGACCACGGCGTATCACTCAGATCGAGGACCACCGCCTCCCCGAAGAACCGATCCACCTGCATCTGCGCTACGTCGTCCCCCGTCGCCACCGCGTGCAACGGCGACTCCACGTGTGTGCCGGCGTGGCCGCTCATGGCGATCTGCGTCACCACGTACCACCTGCCCTCAGCGGGTACGGATTCAGGATCATCGACGATGCTGTCAGTGCGGGTCTCGTAGCGCGTCCAGGGATGCTGATCACCCTCCGGATTGAGGGTTCGGGACAGATCGACGAACCGTCGGTACTGAAATGCGGGAGCCGTCACGATCTGGCTGCCCCAACCAGCGCGGCTGCCGCCGCTTCGGGTGAGGCGTAGGCGGGCAGGTCCCCGGTTTGCGTCACCCTCCCGTCGTACCCTGCCCGTCGCAGTGCCATCAGATAGTCGGCGTGCTGTTCGGGCGTGGTCTGGGCTCGCCCTCGGCCGGGCTCGGCGATGTGACCGTGGATGAGGAAAGGCCCTGCCGTCGTCAGCTCGTCGTCAGACTCGCCGTTGAGCCGCATGTGGAAGAAGTCGGCCATCAGCTGGATGTGTGGACAGTCCATGTCTTGCACCAGCCGCAAGGCCTCCGGCACCGTATTGAGCAGATTGGCGTCGTCCCGGTTGTACGGCTCAAGCGCCACCTTCACACCGCGGGGCTCACCGAGCTCGGCACACAGGCTCAGGAAATCGCGCACCTGGCCCAGCGCCCGGTCTTGGGGAAACCCGTCCGGTACCCATCGCGAGCCACCGCTGCCATAGCCGATCACGCCGATTCCGGCCCGCTGCATCAGGTCGAACAGTCGGGTCACATAGCCACGCAGACGCGCCGCGTCGACATGGGGGCCGACGACCATCAGTCCGTGCTTCTCCGGCTCGGGGATAAAACCGCAGAACACCGGCATGGATACCGATGAGGTCTCCAGCCGACGGAGCGAATCGCGTTCCTCCCGGCCGGCGGCCCGGGCCGGATCGAGCACGTGGGGGTCGATGACCCAGGGCACGGACTCGGCGTAGTCGTACCCCCATTGGGACACGTGGTCCAGTTGGTCAAGATCTGAGATCAGGCAGCCGATCTGCATGACTCGCTCCTAGTCAGCGTCGAGGATGCGGCCCTGCCCGGCACGGTTCCAGAGGCCGAGAACACCGCCGCCGGCTTCCGAGGCCCCCAGGAACAGGAGGCTCTTGCCTGCACGGCTGTTGACGTGCAGGCCGCCGCTGCCGCCGGCACCGGCGCCGGCGTAGATGAGGTTCGTTCCGTCTCTGCTATTGATGAGCACACCGCCGTTGGCGGCCGAGTCGGCACCGGCGAGAAAGATGTTGACGCCCTGGCCGCTGTTCGTCATCAGCAGGCCGTGGCCCCTGTCGCCGGTGCCGACAAAGACCAGGTCAGCGCCCTCGTCGTCGACGATCCGCAGGGCGCCGCCACTGACATCACTGGCAGAGGCAGTCAGCAAGGGATCTCCCGAGCGGGTGTTCACCGTCATGTTGCCATTCCCCGCCTCGTCCACACCGATGCTGACCCCTCCCTTGCCCCCCGCGGAACTGACCCAGAAGGCGCCGTTGTGCGCCTCATTTGCTGTCGCCACGAGGACGGGTTGGCCGGCCCGATTGACGACCTCGAAGCTGCGGGCGCGCAGAGTCTTCCGAATGCCTCCCTCGTTGGCGATGCCGACGAAGGCGGCCGTGCTCAATCCGATGCTCAGCAGGATGACGACATCGGCCAGCGACAGCGCCACCAGCAGGGCCAGCAAGCGCCGGCCGACGAACGACTCGAGAGACAACCCGCTCGGCTGGAAGGCTCTCATCTCCCACCGGTCGAGTTGCGGCTCGTGATCGAACCTTCCTGCGTCAGGGCGTGGACAACGACGTTGACGGTCATTTTCTCGAAGCGGATGTCGCGGAAACGATCGACGTGAGCCGCGTCGAGTTCCCGCAGCAGTTGTGGATCCACCGTTTCCGTCCCCGGCGAAACGGGCGCCCGTCCGGGAACCTGCCCGGGCCGGCTCACCTCGGCTCGCGTCTGCTCCTCACGCATTCCGAGGGTTTCGAAGTTGAGAACGGCAAGACGACCGTTGACGAACAGTCCTCTTGGCGATGGCTGACCGGCGGACGGCCGGACCTCCCCCAGTACGAAGAAGGAGTTGAAGACGGGATGGTCGCTGGGCAGGGTCTCCATCCAGGCGTCCTGACCCCAGACGAGGCCGCCGTACTTTTCCAACCCCTCGCGGAAGACATCTGTACCAAGACCGGGGTCGAGTACGAAACCCCCTTCCAACAGGTACCGCGTCAGCTGTTCGAGCTCGACTTCGTTCGGCTCGCTCTGGGGTATGATGATGGGCAGATCCAGCAGGCGCGGATCGCTGTACGGCAGGTCGGGCGCAAAGTCGGCCTCGATCTCCGTGTACTCGTTGATCGTGTCGAGGATCATGTCCAGATCTCGTGGGTTGCCGACACGACTCACCACCGCCGCCGATCCCATCCTGGAGGCGTAGACCCGGCCGATGCGAAGGAATCCCGAGATCGCCTGCGGCGCCCCCGGGATCACCCGAATCCGGGCCTGGTAACGTTCGCGGTTGAGACGTTCCTCCTGCTCTTCTGACGTGGGCGTGGGGCTGGGGATGGGGGCGGGGATACAACCGGACATGAACCCGACTGCCAGTGACAGACCGAGAAGGCGATGACAGGACCGCTTCATGGGGGGCTCCAGTTGGTTAGTAGATGACCTGCGACACGGATTTCGAGATGAGGGCGATGGCGATGGCGGTCATACCCACCAGGCCGACGCCGCAGGAATAGCCGGCCAGAAGGATGGGAGCGTAGGCACGCCAGCGTTCCGCACCGAAGCGCGGCCGCATGTGGAAATGACCGAGGAGAGCACCGATGAAGTTGAGAATAACAAAGTGGGGCCACTGTCCCAGGCCGGCGACGAATCCGTAGAAGATGGCCACGGGGGCATGGGCCACAACGAGCGCGGCGTAGAGCAACCCGCTGCTGGCCAGGCCGATGCCGATGTAGTCCCAGCGGATGATCTGCTCCACCACCCCCGTGGCGGCGGCGCCGGGCAGGGTCGACTTGGCCCAGAAGGACTGCATGGTGGCGTGGAAGGGCCAGAACTTCTGCACGTAGGGATAGGCCGAGGAGGGGATGTCGCCGAGGTTCCAGATCCACGACCAGAACAGGAAGCTGCAGACGAACATTACCACCAGAGTGATGGCCGTCATCTTCACCAGGCTGCCGAAACTGGTCTTGGTGATCTCCAGCTGGCGGAAGGCCTGCACCTCGTAGCCCCACTGGAAGATGGGCACCGGGGCGAACCAGATGGAGGCGCCCTGGTATCCGGACATGTAGAAGCTGGCCTCGCGCAGGTACGGGAAGGTGACGCCCTGGGGGCTTCCCGTGAGACCGATCATGCGGGCCCCGATGTACGAATAGATAGGCGTCCAGACGAAACCGAAGAAGAGGGTGATCCAGATCGGGAACTGGGGTACGAGATACGCCACCATGGCGACGAAGCCGGTTGTGCTCAGCCCCCAGATGCCCAGCGCGAGCCATATGGGCATGTCCCCCCGTCCTTCGTTGCGCGAACGGGCCTCGACGGCGGGTTGATCTCGCGCCGCCCGCGAGGCCGCCATCATCGCCCGTCCCGCCGTCCAGAATCCCACCACCGCCACGGCGATGGCGCCGCCGATGGAAAAGCTGAGCCAGAAGTCGAAGGAGTTGGCCACCATCGTCGGGATCGCCGACATGCCGGGAGACCAGGTGTGCAGAATGCCCTCGGCGTAGAGCAGCGGATTGGCCACCAGGTTGACGAGCATGGAGGAGGCGAAAGCGCCGACGACGATCCAGAGGGGCAACACGAGGCCGATGAAGAGGTGGACGAGGTCGGTGCCGACACCGAGGACCGCAGCGGGCAGAACGGATTTGACCGGTACGGTGAAATCGATGAAGGGGATCGGCAGGATGGACACCGTCTCCGTCAGGAAGACGCCGGAGAGGGTGGGCACTCCCACGTAGACGAGCCCCCACGTGGCGCCGATGAAGGTGCCGGTACTGAACACCTGCCAGCGCCACCCCTCCTTTTTTGACGACGTCTCGGCCAGGGCCGTGGCGCCGCCGGCCTGCACGTAGGCCATGGGGAAGGGCAGACGCTCGATGTCGCTGGTAATACGAAACAGGACATACCCGAGAGACAGCGCGTTGATCCGCTGCAGGGTGACGGCCACCACGAGAATCAACACCGGTGCCAGCCAGTCGGCGTGCAGGAAGGTCCGGTCCAGCAACGCCTCGGAACCGCGCTCGGGCACGACCCAGCTGGGGATGTACTGAGCCAGGCCGTCCGCCTGAGGCGACTGGATGAGATACTGGTCCCAGATGAGGACGCCGAAAGGTCCGCCGAACAGGTCGGCGCCCGTGCCCAGTTTGCCGCCCATCACCACCAGACCGCCGGCCACCCAGTACAGGATAATGATCTCCTGGGTACGCAGATGCACGAAAGAGCGCTTGGCGATCTCGATGAAGAGGATCAGGGTGACCCACTCGGCGCCCCCCGCCATGCTCTGACCGGTCACCAGGCCAAGGTAGATAGCCCCCGGGAGCATGAGGAAGCCGACGAAGAGGGCCGCCAGCAGCGTCTTGATGTTGAACCCGGGCTCGAAGGGGGCATCCGGCGACACGATCTGGTACTCATCCCGTGCCGACGTACCTGTTCGCCCTGTCCCTGTTGTCACTTTCGTGGGGCCTCTCTCTTCGGCACCTGGTTGGTTGCGCCTGCCACGGCGGTCGGCGAGTTTCTCCCTCACCTTCTGCTATGCCCTTGTCTCGACTCACCCGCTGTGATCCGGCTCGTCTTCTGGGCCACGCCTCTACCTGGATACTGGTGGGCCTGATGCTGTCCGCGTGCTCGGAGCAGGAGCCGGCGGAGAACGGTCCAAAAGGTGTGCCGGTCGCTGGGGAGCGTCAACAGATCGATACGCTCTACGCCCGGGCCATCACCCAGGTCCGCCAGGGGCGGTTCGACTCGGCCGCCGTTCTTTTTGGCCAGGTTCTGGATCTCGACGACACCCACTACGAGGCCAATCTGGGCCTGGCGGAGGTGCACATGCGCCGGGACCGCCACGCCGAGGCCCTGGCCCCTCTGCAGCAGGCTCGATCCGTCGACCCGCGCCGGCCGGAGGCGCGCATGCAGCTGGCGCGAACGCTGGTACGGCTCGAACGCCGACGGGAGGCGATCGAGCTGCTGCGGGAGCTGGCCGCCGACCTGCCCGCCCACGTCGGCATCCGCATGCTGCTCGCGGATCTGCTGATGACGAGAAAGCCGCCCGATCCCGAAGGGGCGCTGGTCCAGTATGAGCAGGCGCTGCAACATCACCCGGAGTACCGACCTGCCCGGGCCGGGGCGGCGGCATCACGACTGCGGGTGGGACAGCTCGAACGCGCCACCACGGAACTGCAGACGCTGGTAACAGAAACACCCGGGGACGTGCCCCTCACGTTCTTCCTCGGCACGGCTCTCTATCGACAGGGTCAGTTCGAAGCTGCCGTGGATGCCTACCGCGACGCCGTCGACGCCCTGCCGCCGGACTCACCCCGCCGACTCGTGCGCCGCTGGAACCTGCGCGCCGCCTACCTGGCCGCCCACGGGACCTACCCGGGGCAGCTGCCCGCCGAATACCACCTGGAGCTGAACGACGACGCCCGGGAATCACCGGTTCACTTCACTGACGTCGCCCCGGTGGTCGGCGTCGACCGGGTCGACCGGGGGCGCGGCAACGTCTGGTCGGATCTCGATGGCGACGGAAGTCTCGACATGTTCACGGTGGCGATTCACGCCCGTCACTCTCTGTTCCGCAGCGATGGCAGAGGCGGCTTCGCCGATCTCACCGAGGCGGCGGACCTCGCCGATCTCAGCGGCGGCTGGAGCGCCACCGCCGCCGACTATGACAACGACGGCGATGCCGACCTGTACGTGACCCGTGATGCCTGGGAAGGCCGTGCAGCCAACTCGCTGTACCGCAATGAGCACAACGCGGCGGGGCCACTCCGCTTCACCGACGCCGGAGACGCTGCCGGCGTCAGCGACCCCGATGACAGCTTCCATGCCACCTGGGCCGATGTCGACGGCGATGGCTGGGTCGATCTGTATGTCGCCGACGGCATTACCGGTACGGGGGCGGCCAACAAGCTGTTCATCAACCGTGGTGACGGCAGGTTCGATGAGTGCGGCCGGGCCATGGGGGCGGCGGTGGCGGGCAGGACCCTTGGCGTCGCCTTCGGTGACTACGACGCCGACGGTGACCTCGATCTCTACGTCGTCGATGTGGCCGGACCGAATACGCTGCTGCGAAATGACGGCGGCGCCGGCTTCACCGACGTCACCACCGAAGCCGGCGTCGAGCGCCCCATCCAGGCCAGCTACGTCTCCTTCTTCACCGACTACGACGTCGACGGCGACCTGGACCTGTTTGTCAGCACCATGTGTCACTACGAGCACTTCGTCGAGTCCCAGGTTACCGGTCAGGCCGGTGGTCCCAGGGCGCACCTGTATCGCAACGAGGGCCATACGCGATTCACGGAAGTGGGCAACCATGTGGGCTTGCGCCGCTCCTTCGGCTCCATGGGGGCGGGTTACGGCGACATTGATTACGACGGTCGCGTCGATCTCTACCTGTCCAACGGCGGTCCCGAGATGTCGCGCCTCGAACCGAACACCCTCTACCAGAACCGCGAGGAAGGCTTCGCCGACATCACCGAGAGCGCCGGCGTCGGCAACCTGGGCAAGGGACACGGCGCCACCTTTGCAGATTTCGACGACGACGGCGACCTCGACCTCTACGCCGGCATCGGCGGTCACCATCCCGGGGACGTGTGGGCCAACAGCCTCTACCGCAACGATGGCCACGGCAACCACTGGATCGGGCTCCGGTTGTCCGGGGCCGCTCCCAACCGCGGCGCCATCGGCGCCCGTGTCGTACTACGCGCCGGTGACCATACAACCGCCACACAGGTCACCAGCGGTGACGGCTTCGGCTCCGGCAACAGTCTTGACGTCGAGCTCGGCCTCGGTCAGCGGGACCGAGTCGACGCCGTGGAGGTCCACTGGCCTTCGGGGCAGATCGATCGCCTCGGGGTCCCTGGCGTGGACCGCTTTCACGCGGTCACCGAGTCTCCTGACGGACGCTAATGGTCGCCGCGCCAGGAGGAGTCAGATGGCTTGTCGTGTTTGCCTCGAGCGGTCTGCTGGCGCTGCCCTGGGGCTGCGGGTCTGTGGAAGAACCGCCGACGGAGACGCCGCAGCAGAAGGCGGGTGTCGTCAGGGCCGCTTTGCGGGACGCCCTTCAACACATGCAGGCCGGCCGTTCGCGCGAGGCGGTGGCTGCCTGCGAACGCGGACTGGTCGTGGACTCGACCCATGCCGAGCTCAACAACCTGCTGGCCACGGTCGAGGCAGGGCAGGGCCGCTACGCTCCCGCTATCAGTGCCATCGGACGAGCCCTGCGCCACCATCCCGAATACGCTCTGGGTCATCTCAACCTGGGCGGCATCCACTACAAACTCGGGAGCTTTGATCTGTCCGAGAAGCACCTGCTGGAGGCGGCCAGACTGCAGCCGGGGCATTCCTCCGTCCACCGGCGCCTGGCCGAGCTCTACCTGGCATCCGACCGGCCCGACGAAGCCATCCTGCGTATGCGCCGGGCCCTGGAGCTGTTCCCCGACGACGCAACCCTCACGTTCTACCTGGCCCGGTCGCTCGAGGATGCCGGGGAGCAGGAACTGGCGGTGGACGAGTACCGTCGGGCCGTCGAGCTGGATATCGGTTTCACCGAAGCCTTCTACCGACTTGGAGTGCTCGCCCGCCGACGTGGTGACGTGGCCCTCGCCGAGTCCGCCCTGTCCTCCTTCCAGCGCCTGCAGCAGATCGGCGGTGGCGACCCCGATGTACCCAAGCAGCTGGACAAGCTCCGTGCCGCAGTCCTCAACGCGCCCGAGAATGCGCTGCATCACTACGACATCGGCGCCTTCTTCGCCGAACACGGTTACCATGCCGAGGCGGCGAACCGGTTCCGCCGGACCGCCGACCTGCGGCCGGATGACACACGCCTGCTCAACCACATGGGCAGGATGATGGCCCGCAGGCGCCAGCTCGACGCCGCTCTCGAGTTCTACCGCCGCGCCATAGAGGCCGACTCAACGCAGGTGGAGTCGCTGGTGGGCGCCGGCAACCTGCTGACCATGGCGGGGCGTTCGGCAGAATCGATCCCGCTCTTCGAACGAGCCCTGAAGCTGGACTCGACCAGCGCCTTGGCCCACCTCTATTACGGGTTGGCCCTGCTCGATGCGGGACGGGGAGAAGAGGCCCGGGCGGCCCTCGATGAAGCGCTGGCCAACGCCGATGAACCGGCGCTGAGAGCACAGATTCAGAAGGCTATCGGCTCGGAAGAGCGCTAGATACAGATCACCTTTCACACCCTCGTCCGGAGTTATTGATGGACTTTTGTCAACTATGTGACGATTTTATAATCTAAATAAGTTTCATAAGTTCCGCATAGGTGGTCGCAGATGGATCCCATCAGAAATCCCTTCGCTCCCGGTGCCGGTACCCCGCCTCCTGAACTGGCAGGACGGGATGAATTGCGGGAAACCGTAAGAGTCGGCTTGGCAAGGGTACGCATTAACCGCCCCGCCAAGAGCGTCCTGATGGTCGGCCTTCGGGGTGTCGGCAAGACCGTGTTGCTCGACCGCATGCGGGAAGAAGCGGAAGCGACCGGCATTCAGACCTTGGCTATCGAGGCTCCCGAAGATCGATCATTGCCAGCCATACTTGCGCCCCAGTTACGGCAGGCCCTGCTAAGACTGTCGAGGGAAGAGAAAGCCAGGGACCTGGCACAACGGGCCCTCAGGGGGTTAGCCGGCTTCGCCACGGCCCTCAAGGTGAAATACCAGGACATCGAGGTGGGACTCGACCTCGAGCCGGAGCCTGGGTTGGCTGACAACGGCGATCTTGAGCAGGACCTGGTGGCGCTGTTGGAGGTCGCCGGGGCGGCGGCCAAGGAGGCAGAGACAGCCTTGGTTCTGTTCGTCGACGAGTTGCAGTACGTCGAAGAGGATGAATTGGCGGCGCTCATCACGGCGCTGCATCGAACTGCGCAGCGCCAATTGCCGGTGGTGCTGGTCGGCGCGGGTCTGCCGCAGCTTCGTGGGAGGATGGGACGGGCAAAGTCGTACGCCGAGCGGTTGTTCGATTTCCCTGAGGTCGGCCCCCTCCCTCCGGAGGCGGCGCGAACGGCCATCGCCAAACCTGCGGAGGCTGAAGGTGTGACGGTCGCGCCCGACGCCCTGCAGCGCATCGTCCAGGAGACCGGCGGCTATCCCTACTTTCTACAGGAATGGGGCAAACACGCGTGGGAAGCTGCTTCCGCGTCGCCCATTTCTCTGGGTGACGTCGAGCAGGCTTCCGTGACGGTCATCGCCGCTCTCGATGAGAGTTTCTTCCGCGTGCGATTCGATCGCATGACGCCCCTCGAGAAGAGATACATCCGCGCCATGGCCGAGTTGGGCCCGGGTCCGCATCGATCCGGGGACATCGCCAACATGCTGAGCCGTGAAGTGACTGCCCTGGGACCCACGAGAAGTCAACTGATTGCCAAGGGAATGGCCTGGAGCCCGAGCCATGGCGATACCGCCTTCACCGTACCGTTGTTTGATGAGTTCATGCGCCGCATCATGCCTGCTGATGATTGGCGCCAGTGAACAGCTCGCAGTAAGCCAACGATGAGAACACAACTCAGGAAGCCATCAGCCGATAACTCGCATGGGTACCGGCTCGACCGTCGGATCGATATCAAAGTCGAGTGCCAGCGTTTCCTCACCATTGCACAGCGTCACCTTGCCCGTCCCCAATGGGGCATCCACACCCGGGGCGCCAAACAGGGGATAGGCCTCGTAGTTGAGATCCTTGCCGTCTACACGATGCCAGCCACCATACACCATGTCGAGGCGAGTGCCGGCGCAGGAATCGACGGACACATGCCCAGCCTCCGGCCAACCGGTCAGGTCGAGATGGGCGCCACTGCGCACACGGCAGAAGTCATCGAAGCTGCCTGCCTGATCCTTCTCCACCGCCTCCAGCACCAACCCCGCGTTGAGATCATCGATGCGCAGCAGCCAGCCATCGATCCAGTTGCCATCCTTGCCGGGTTCGTGGATGTCTTCCCACCGGTACGGGCCGATGGGACGTACGCCGACGTAGAAATCCCCCTGGTCACTCATGATCCAGCCCCTCTGCTCGCACCAGGTGGCCCCCCGGGGCAGGAAACAGTTGACGTAAGGCGCGTCGTCGTCGGCTGGAATCCGGTACAACACGACGATCGTTCCCTCATGTTGCATCATGCGTTCGTACGGAGAGGCGCCGAAGAGCCGATCCGGCACCTGCAGGTAGGGTTTTCTCGTACCGACCGAACGGCCGACGCGCTGCGGCAGTTCCGGAAGGAACGAACTGAAGCGGAGAGACGAACGGTACGGGTGGTTGCTGCAGATCTTGGCCTGATGTCTGGCCCCGCGCCAGGTCAGATCCCAGGAGGTCAGATCGATGGGCGCCACCGGCGCCTCCACCAGACCCGTCTGCGTCGAGCCGAGGGCGAAAGAGCGACTGATCCAGGTGTACTTCCGCACCGCCTCCGGCCCCTGATCGACGTGCCGGTACGCGGCGCGTGGCGGTTTCGTCTTGCGCACCGCGTGCGGCGTGTCGCGACCGAGGGCCAGCCGTGCCAATAGTGCTGGCGGGCGAAAGGCGGCAGCCGCGGCGGGCGTGGCGTAGGTCTGGCAGTGCCGTTCCGGCTCGAACTCTTCATCGCCGAAATAGAGATAGTTGAGCCCCTGACCGGGACCCACCTGCGTCCAGGTATTGACATTGCCCTCACGCCCATGGCCGCCGGCGTAGGCCCCGTGAAAGTACTCGAGAGCCATGTCGGTTAGCAGCAGCAGCACGGCCTTGCCCGCCTGCTGCCGCACGAGCGGATCGCGCCCATGCTCGGCAAGCGCCAGGTAGGGTATGAAGTGTTCGTTGTGATAACCCGTCGAGTCGTATTCGTAGTGGCCGACCGTCGCCATACGCGCGATCGTGCCCAGAATCCAGCGGCTGGCTTCGGCGTGCATGGCCGCTGGCGGCAGGCCGTTCCAGAAAAGGGGCTCATCCGCCCAGCGTTCGGCGGCCAGCAGATTGCCGGCGTAGACCATGAGCCAGTGGTTTTCGGTATTGCCCCGTTGCTGCAGGCAGTCGAAGAACATGCTCTTGATGTGTTCACTGGCCGCCGTGGGCAGCCGATCCTCCCACCGGCACAGCAGGTGAATCCCGGGGATGATGTTGAACGGGCCCGGTTCGTGTTCCCGCGCCACGATC
Organism: Gemmatimonadaceae bacterium; assembly: GCA_002726335.1. The sequence continues at coordinate 763 of PBSR01000109.1, read as the reverse complement.
TCCATCAGCTCTTCCGGGTCCCCATCGCAGGCGAGAGCTGCATGGAAGCTCCACAGGGACCGGTGGCCGCCGCGATCGTAACAGGCCTGCAGCAGTTGTCGGGCCCGAGCGTCGACCTGCCGGTGGTATTCGGTGTCCGTCATGTCGCCTTCTCCGGCGCCAGGATCGTGCGCACACTGTCGAAGCCGCCCACCTGGGACCAGCGCGTGCCGCCGTCCTCGGTGCGCCACAAGCCACCGGGATTGGCACTGGCGAGCCATTGGCCCTCTTCGTCAGGATGTGTCGCCACGGCGGACACGAGCAGACTCGGGCCGCTACGCTGCCAGGTGGAATCACCGTCTCCCGCACAGATGCCCTGCAATGTACCGGCGAGGATTCCCTCTGCCGTGGCGCTGAGAGCAAAGACACTGTCATGGTCGAGGCCGGTGCCGGCGCGAAGCCAGCTGTGGCCATCGGCGGAGCGCCGGATGCCGCCTCCATCGGTACCTGCCCAGAGGCTGCCATGGGCATACAGCAGGGCGCGGCACGGCAGACCCGCCAGTTCGGTTCGCTCCCAGCGGTCTTCTGCCGCCGCGTACACGAGCACGCCGTCCTCGGTGGCCACCAGCCAGCTTTCCGGTGCCCACGGGTGAGCGAGTACGGCGCTGCTGAAGCGTTCGTTCAGGCGCAGACCGTCGCTGCGGCTCCGCCAGCGTTTGGCCCCGTGTCCGGACGACCTCCCGAAGGCCAGACCATAGGGAGATGCGGCGACAACCCCCGGGTC
>PBSR01000108.1 GCA_002726335.1 Gemmatimonadaceae bacterium | reverse complement strand
TGTCGACCACTCGGGATGGTCACGGCCGACCTCGTCCGTCCACCTCGATCCGGCCACACCCGCCCGGTCCGTCGCATCCTCGAAGCGCATCACACCCGTACCGCGAAGCAGCAGATTGGGGCCGAGGGTTGTCAGGAAGAGGTCGATGTGCCCGTCGGCGTCGAAGTCGGCGGCCGTGACTCCCATGCCGTAGAGTTCGACCTCCAGACCGGAGCCCGCCGTCGCCTCCACGAAGAAGCCGTCTCCCCGATTCGCATAGAGCGCGCTTGTCGGTGCCGCCCCCTCCCCTTCGTGCCCGGAAAACCATGTTCCGTTGACGAAGAGCGCGTCGTCATCCCCGTCGCTGTCGATATCGAACAGGCCGACGCCTGACCCCATGGTCTCAGGCATCCACTTCTGACCGAAGCCGCCCGAGTCGTGTTCGAAGTCGATCCCGGAGGCCGCCGTCACGTCCGTGAAGGTGATGGCTGGAGTCGTGCTCTGCACGGCGCCCCTGGCATAGTCCGGTACGGTGCTGGCATATTCGGCGGGGACTGCAGGGTCGGCCTCCTGCTGCTGTTCACAGGCAGCCGTCAGTAGCAGAGCCACCAGCAACGACGATCCGAACCGACGTCTCAAATCACATCCCAGCCGCAGGCGACAGATCGTGAACGTGGATTGACTGCGTCTCTCGATTGGCGTTGGGATGTTCCATCCGGTAGGCCCGGGTCACCGCCTGTGCCGACTCGTCGATCTGGTAGTACGTGTAGGCCTGCTCCGCCGCCGCCGCTTCCGCGTTCCGGCCCAGGGATCGCAGGCACAGCATACGATGGTAGTGAGCGCTGCGATCTTCCGGGTCGATGTGCAGTACCTGATCGAGAGCCTGCAGGGCTTGTCTGAAACGGCCGTCGAGGTAGAGTACCCGACCCAGATTGCGCCACGTGGCCCGATCCTGCGGGAAACGCAGCAACACGTGCCGGTAGGCTCCCTCGGCCTCAGCGTACCGTCCGGCCTTCTGGTGGGCCACACCCCAGAACCAGGCCGTCTGCGGATCTCCCGGGTCGATCTGTTCGCACTGCTCCAGCAGACTGTAGGCCTGGTCCAGGTCGCCATCCTGCAGAGCCACACGCGCCATGTTCCGCGGACCATCGAGTTGGTCAGGCTGCATCCGGGACACCTTTTCGAAAGCTGCCATGGCGCCGCGTGTGTCCCCCTGGAGCAGCAACGCGATGCCGTAGTCGTTGTGGCGCATCCACGGTGACGCCAGTGAGGTCGATGTCTCGTGGGCAGCCGTCTTCCCCGTCACAGGCAGGATGATCTCGTGCCGGGCGATTTCCGTTACGGGCAAGTTGGGTACGTCGGGAAAGAGCCGGAAGCCCTCGGGGTTTGAGCGGTAGGCGAACTCCGTGTACTTGCGATCGAACTTGCGCCACATCAGGCGGGCGGTGAGTCGAACCGAAGCGTCCTCAAAGTCAGATGGTAGTTGAATCTCATAGTGGGCCACATCCGCCGTGCCCGGACCGATGGTCCGGACGTAAACCGGGGCATAGATGTCCTGTGCGTTGCGCCGGTGAATGCCCTGCCCACGGCGGTCTACGAGCAGGGCTTTGTAGAAATGGGCCGCCGGGTCTACGTGACCGTCCTGACCCAGCATCCCGCTCTGCGCCAGCATCTGGCCGGTGGCGGCGGACGACACGGTGAATTCGATCCAGCCTTCGTTGGAGTCGTTCGTGCCACCGGGAAACGTGTGTCCCACGCCGAGATTGCGCACGGTGACATCCACCTCGAAACGCTCCCCCTGACGAAGGATCGACGCCGCCGCCCCTGGCAGGTACTCCACCCCACCCTCCTGCCGGCGCAGCGCCGGGATGTCGATGCGCAGCTTCTCGTCCCGCAGAAATCCTTCGATGCGCCGAAGCGTCCCACTGTCGCCGCGCAGATAGGGAAGCGCCGTGTTCGCCGCCAGGAAGCGGTGTGAGCGGACATACCCATTCCTGGCCGAAACGTCGCCCTCCACCGCTTCTTCCAGCGGCATATGACAATCCTGGCAGACGCGCTTGAAGCCGGGCAGGTAGAACGTCCGCGACGCGTTCATAGCCACGCCGCTGTCATGCCAGTTGTCGAATTCATCCTGTCCCCGCAGCCAGCGGTAGCCGTTCAGCCTCGTGTCGATGCTGACCTTGTGGCACGTGGCGCAGTACTGTGACCGCTGAAAGAAGGGCCTGAGCATCTGCCGCTTGTGCACGGCGGGTCGCGCTTTCAACGCGATGTCGTGCAGCAACTGCCCGATGCCACCTTCCGCCTCGGCGAAGAGGTACGGGTCCTCCTGGTGGTCGGCAATGTTGTAGTTGGCGTTCCCCGTCTGATCGTGAATACGATCGATGGCGTGGCAGGCCAGGCACGTGAGCCCGGCCTGGGCCTGGGGCGATCGGCGGTCGATCTCGCCTGACATGCGCCCCGCCAGCATCAGCGCCGGATCATGACAGCCCGAGCACCACTTCGATTTCACCAGCGACTCCCGTCCCGCCAGGTCCTGGCTGTCACCCTCTGCCCTGGCCTTGCTGGAGAAGTAGCCGATGTGGGCCTCGAGCTCGGGGTTCGAACTCGGGGCGAGCCGGCGCAGCTCGTTGACCGTCGCCTCGTAGAAGGGGTTGTTGAACGAGGCAAAACGATGAGCCGAACGGGACCACTGCTCGGTAACGGCGGCGTGGCAGCGCTCACAACTGGCGGCGCCCAGCTTCTCGCTCACCACAAAGCCCTGCTGTTTGACCTCCCGCTCCAGCAGTTCCGGTTCGGGCAGATTGCCACGGGTGATGACCCGTGATGGCAGGTACGCACCCGTCGTCGTCGTCGTCGCTGACGGGAAGAACGGGCTCTCGTGCGGTACGAAGCTGGCGGGCACGAAGGTTGATGAGCCACCTCCCTTTCGCCATGCCGCCGATCCGGGACCTTCGTGTGTCCCGGCGGCGAATGCATCCTGCGCCGCCTTCGTGTATGTCTCACTGTCGTAGCTGATCCCATGCGTGACGATGGCCGCCAGTGTCAGCGCGGCAACGGCCACAGGCACGACGCGATAGCTGCGGGCGGAAGGTTTCCACACGGAGCTCCGCCGGTGCGCCAGGTACAGCGTCGGCAGCGCGGCGGCCGCCACCACGTGCAACCACCAGGCCCAGGCGTTTTCGCGGCTGTTGGCTTCCCCGAGGATGAACAGGCCGGTTACCAGCAGTACGACGCCAAGGGCGACACTGACCACACCGGTGGCGATGGCCTGGCTGCGATTCCGTCGCCAAACCATGGGCACGTGCCACTCGACAAAGGCCAGCGCCAGCACGACCAGAAGGATACCGAGGGCCGTATGGGACAGGACCATCCCCTGATAGAACTGGGGCAGAGAGATGTCGGTGACGGCGAAGTAGCCAATGTCAGCCGCGTCGGCGACACGGCTGGCCAGCAGGTAAAGCGTGTCGGCCAGCAAGAACACGCCGAGAACGACAATTGAGGCCAGGGCCCGGTGTTGGTACCGGGTCAGGCGGCTGCGTTGCCGCGAATTGCCTGGGGAACGGGTTTGACTCACGGCGGCAATCGGGCTGAGAGGCGGGGAATCGACGAGAGCCTATTAAGGTAAGGAGGAAACCACCTCACGCCGACTCTGAAGGGCCACCGCCCTGCCCCCGGTCAGGTCGTCAGCTGCTCGTGGGTCTGGCGGGCCACGATCAACTCCTCGTCGGTGCGCAGCACACGCAGACGGACGGCGCTGCTCTCAGCGTGCAGTATGCCTTCGCCGTGGACGCTGTCATTGAAGCCGCGATCCATCTCCACACCGAGAAACTCCAACCCCGACAGTACCTGGCCACGCACCGTGCTCGAGTGTTCACCGATGCCGCCGGTGAAGCTGATCACATCAACACCGCCCAGCTCGATGACGTAAGCCCCCAGGTAGTCGCGGATGGCGGAGGTGAACACTTCGATTGCCAGGGCGCAACGCTGGTCCCCCGCCGCGGCCTTTTCCTCGATGTCCCGCATGTCGTTCGACACCCCACTCAGCCCCAGCATGCCCCCTTCTGCGGCACAGATCTCCAGGGCCCGGTCCAGCGTCACACCCTCCCGGTCGCAGACGATCTGCAGCGCGTACGGGTCGAGATCGCCGATGCGGTTGTTTTGCGGCACCCCGCCCTGCGGGCTGAGACCGTGAGACGCCCCGCGGGACACGCCGTCCTTCACTGCACAGAGTGAGGACGAGCCTCCGAGGTGGCAGTTGATGTGCCGCAGCTGTGTGGTGCCTTCCAGCTCGATCACCTTTTCGGCGGCGTAGCGATGGGAGGCTCCGTGGAAGCCGTAGCGCCGGATACCATAGTCCTCGTACCAGTGCCAGGGAACGGCGTAGAGCTGGCGTCGCAGGGGCGCGTTGCCATGGAAGGCGGGCTCGAAGCAACCCACTCGTGAGGCGGCGGGGGCGACACGTTCGAACTGACGGATGGCGGCCACGTAGGCCGGGTTGTGTGCGGGCGCCAGACGGAAGAAGTCCTCCATGCGGCCGATGACGTCTTCATCGAGCTCGACGACGCCAGTGATGGCACGGGCGTGGACGGTCTTGAAGCCGACGGCGTCGAGATCGTCGACTGAGGTCAGAGGTCCACCGTCACCCGTCAGCCGCAGCAGGGCTTCGTCGATGGCGGCGGCGTGGTCGGGCAGCGAGCAGGGCTGCTCCGCCTCGTCACCGGCGCCCAGACGAAACTTGTGGACCGATCCCTTGCCTTCGCCGATGCGATCCATGCCGCCCTGGGCCAGCACCTGACCGGCGGGCATGTCGAACACTTTGTACTTGAAGGTGGTGCTGCCGAGATTCGCTACCAGGATCTTCATCTGCTCAGTCTTGTCCATGTCTACCGCTTCTTCCGCACCAGCTTCTGCATCGACCGGAGCTGACGCGGTGGATCCATGGTGCTGCCGTAATCGCTCCACGACACCTCGGCGACGTAGATGTCGCCCTTCGAGTCGACGGCGATCCCGTGGGGTGAATAGAATCGCCCGGGCTCATCGCCGAACGGATCGGTCCCGACTCTTGCCAGCAGGTTGCCCTGGCGGTCCATCACCGAGACGCGGGGTCCCAGGTTCGTCCCCATCGTGTTGCTGCCGATGCCGCAGAAGTACTCTCCCAGGTAGACGAGTGGATCGTCCCCCGCCGGATCCATGCAGATCGCCGCCACGCGTGACATGTCGTTCCACTGCGTCACGAACGTGCCGTCCGTGTCGAACACCTGCACCCGCTGATTCTCGCGATCGGCGATGTAGACGAACCCGTCGTCGTCGACGATCACGTTGTGGACGATGTTGAACTGTCCCGGGCCTGTCCCGGACTCTCCCCACGACAGCAGGAGTCGACCTTCAGGATCGTACTTGTGCACGCGGGCGTTCGAGTACCCATCGGCGACGAACATGTTGCCCGTGTTCCCGTCAATTGCGAGATGGCACGGGCGATTGAACGGATCGCCGCTCATGGCCGGCGCCGGATGGCCGGCTTTCAACTCGGTGATCAACTCCCCCTTCGGGGTGAACTTCTTCACCGTGTGGTCGCCGTTGTCCACGCAGTACACCGACCCGTCCGGCCCGATTGACACGCCGTGGGGGTTGGCGAACACCCCGTGTCCCCACGTGTCCAGGATGTCGCCGTCCGCATTGAACACGATCATGGGATGCGTGCCTCGATTGAACACGAAGACATTGTCCTTCGCATCCACCGCAACCGCCGTCGCCTCCTTGTACGTCGCGTCGTCCTGCAGGTTGCCCCAGTCTTGCCCCGTGGTCTCGTATAGGTAGTCGCCCGAACCTAACTCGATCATCTCGCCCCCGAGGCAGCACGTGCAGGCCGGCGTCGTCCCATCTTCCTGGCCGCCAGCTGCACGGCTTCGACGATCTTGGTGTACCCCGTGCAGCGGCACAGATTGCCGGCCAGGGCCTGACGGATCTCGCCTTCCGTCGGCTTCGGGTTCTCCTCCAGCAGGGCGATCCCCGAGACGACAACTCCGGAGGTACAGAAGCCGCACTGGAGCCCCCCCAGTTCGATCATGGCTTCCTGCACGGGATGCAGCTTGCCGCCCTCGGCGATGCCTTCCACGGTCAACACGTCGCGGCCGTCGGCTTCCACGGCCAGCACCAGACACGACGTCACGGGTTTGCCGTCCAGCAACACGGTGCAAGCGCCGCAGTCACCGGTACTGCATCCCTCCTTCGTACCCGTCATACGCAGCTGCTCGCGTAATACGGCCAGCAAGGTCTTGCGCGGTTCCACCAGCAGATCGTACCCGCGGTCGTTGATCGTGACATGGATCGGCGTCTTCATGCTGCCCTCCTGCCGCTCTGTCCCTGACCGCCTGCGTTCTCCCGTGCCGCCACGACCATCCGCTGCGTCAGCACCGCCACCATCTGCCGACGGAATTGCGCCGAGGCGCGCACGTCGCTGATAGGCCGCGCCTCTTCTGCCGCGGCCGCGGCGACCGCCGCGATCAACTCATCGCTGAGTTTCTCGCCCTGCAGCATCCGCTCTGCCCGTTTGGCCCGCATCGGCGTGGGCGCCACAGCTCCCAGGACGATCTTCGCCTGCTCGCACGCTCCGGTGCGTGGCGCCAGCATCACCGCCGCCGCCACACCGACCACGGCGATGTCCATCGCCCCGCGGGGTGTGTGGCGGGTGTAGGCGGAACCTGCGCGCGGCTGGGGTGCCGGTACGTGAATAGCCGTGACCAGCTCATCCGCCACGAGGGCTGTCCTGCCCGGGCCGACCATGAGCTTTTCCACCGTCATCGATCGACGGCCCTGCGATCCGGCGATCCGCACTTTCGCCCCCAGAGCGATCAGCGCTGGAGCCGTGTCCGCCGATGGTGCCGCGTTGCAGATGTTGCCGGCCACCGTCGCCTGGTTGCGGATCTGTACCGAGCCGACCCGTGCCGCGCCGTGGGCCAGCGCCGCGTAGTGCTGTCCGACGTCGGCTGACTGCTCGATCTGGCGCATGGTGACGGCAGCGCCGATGGTCAGCCCCTTCCTGGCGTCGAAACGCAGCTCGTCCATGCCTCGGATACGTTTGACATCGACCACGACACTCGGGGTCTCCGCCCTTGATTTCATCCGGATCAAGGCGTCGGTGCCGCCGGCCAGCAGCAGCGCACCGCGGTGCTGCTGCAGTGCCGCCAGCGCTTCCTTCACCGTCCTCGGGGCGATGTACTCAAAGCTCTGCACGGTTACTCTCCCTTTCTCTTGTTCTTTGCTGGTTGACGGCGCAGCGCTTTCATCACGGTCTCGGGTGTCAGGGGCAGCTCGCTCACGCGAACACCAATGGCATCGTGGACGGCATTGGCGATGGCCGCAGCGCCCGGAATGATCGGCGGCTCACCCACACCCTTGGCTCCGTACGGGCCCATCTCACAGGGGTCCTCGACCAGGACCGTGCGCACCTTCGGCACGTCCACGGTCGTGGGAATGGCGTAGTCGAGCAGGTTGGCATTGAGCATGCGGGCACCGGCGCCGTAGCGCTGGGCCTCCATCATGCCGAAACCCATGGCCTGCACGGCGGCGCCCTGGATCTGTCCCTCCACCAACATGGGGTTGAGGGCCCGACCCACATCCTGGGCCGCCACCAGATCGAGGAGTTGTACCTGTCCCGTGTCGGGATCCACCTCCACGGTGGCGATGTTCACGGAGAAGGAGGCGTAGGTGGGGATCCGTCCCAGCACGCAACGGCCGCTGATGGGTCCATCGTTCGAGCCGATGGCGTTGTTTGCCAGTTCGGCCAGCTCGATGGACCGGCCTCGACGACCCTTGACCCGCACCTTCTCGTCGGCCAGGATCAGATCGTCGACATCCGCCTCCAGCAGTTCGGCGGCAAGTCTCAGCAGCTGCGTCCGCGCTTCCACCGCTGCGTCCCGCGCCGCCGTACCCGCCGAATAGGCCGCCTTGCTGCCGGCGCTGAGCCCGGTGAAGGGGACCGTGTCGGTGTCGCCCAGGGAGACCGAGACCTTTTCCACCGGCACGCCCAGCTCCTCGGCGGCGATCTGCGCCATCACGGTGTGCACGCCGGTGATGTCCACCTGGCCGGTGACGATGGACACGGAGCCGTCCCCGGCCATCGTGATAAAGGCATTGGTCTGCCCCGCGGCGTTCTGCCACTCGCCGCAGGCGATCCCCATGCCCTGGTTGGGCTTCAACCGCCGCTTGCCCCAATTCGCTTCTCCTGCAGCCTGACGCAGCGTCTGGCGCAACCAGTCGCGTGGCAGCGGCGCCCCGCCGCGGGCCCGGCCGCCTTTCTTGAAGGCGTTCTTCAACCGGATGGCCAGCGGGTCCATGCCCAACTCCCGCGCCAGCAGGTCCATGTTGCCCTCGCGTGGCACGGCCGCCTGCGGTGCCCCCGGCGCCCGATAGGCCCCCGGCGCCGGCTTGTTGGTGCGCACCACCAGGCCCTCCAGCTTGACGTTGGCGATCTCGTAGATATCGGTCAGACGGCCCACTCCACCACCACCACCGCCGATGCCCCGGTCCCAGACCATTCGTCCTTCCACGGCCGTCAGTGTTCCGTCCTTCTTCGCCCCCGTCTTCAGCCGCACGACGCAGCCGGGCGCCGGGCGTCCGTCGAGGAACTCCTCCTCGCGGCTCATCAGCACCTTCACCGGCTGCCCGGTGCGCTGTGCCAGCAGGGCTGCATGGGCCTCGGTGAAGATGCCGTTCTTGGCACCGAAGCCGCCGCCCATCTCCGCCATGATGACCCGCACCTGCCCCTGCGGCAGCTTGAGGGCGCCTGCCACGGCATTGCGGATGTTGAACGAGCCCTGGCCCGAAGTCCACACCGTGATCCGCCCATTGGCCTCCACGCGTGCCGTAGCCGAATTCGGCTCCATGTAGACCTGGTGGAAGTAGGGCATGCGGTAGACTTGCTCGACGATGACATCCGCCTCGGCGAAGCCCTTGTCGACATCTCCCTCCACCATCTCCGAACGAGAAGCGATGTTGCTCAGGCGCTCGCCGTTCTCGTCCACTACCGTTTCGGTCGGCGCCCCCAGCATCACCTCAGGAGCGCCCGGGGCCATGGCGGCCTCCGGGTCGGTGACCGAAGGCAGCACTTCGTACTCCACCTTGATCAGGGCCAGCGCGTCTTCGGCGATATCCGGGTCGACGGCGGCCACAAGGGCAACCTTCTGCCCTTCGTGACACACTTCATCGCTGGCCAGCAACGAGAGGTCTGGTATGTCGGCAGCGGTCACCACGTCGACCACACCGGGCAGGGCCCTGGCCTTTGCCGTGTCGATCGCGCGGATACGGGCGTGTCCGTGCGGGCTGTGCAGGATGCGCCCATGGAGAGTGCCGGGCAGCTGGACATCGTCGGCGTAGATCGTTCGGCCCGTGACGATATCCGGTCCGTTCAGTTTGGGCGTCCGTGCGCCCACCACCTTCAGCTTGGCCATTCAGCGCCTTTCGGTTCTCATGTTCATTATGATTGGGGTTAATCTGTTTCAATCTGACCCCGGCTGTCCAGAGGAGGAATCGCCCCCGAACATGACATCCAGAGAAAGAATGCGGGCCGCCCTCAGCGGCCAGCTGCCGGATCGTGTGCCCTTCCTGCCGACGATCGCCCTGGACCATGCCGCCATTGCCTGTGGCCGGCGATTCGAGGAGGTCCTCGCCGATCCGTCCCTGGGATCGGCGTTCATGCTGGATGCGGCCCGCCACTACAAGGTGGACGCCGTGCGCTTCGCCCTGGGTCCGGGAGACGCCTGGCACGAGGAGAAGGTGGTCGAGGAACGCGACGGGCGTCTCGTCCAGGTGTCGCGCTCGACCGGAAAAGTCGAAGGCGCCTTCGATGTGGCTGGCGGCGGGGGCCTCATCCCTTTCGAGCCTGCCGCGACCGTGCGCAGCCAACTAGATGTGGATGAACTCCGCGTGCCAGACGCCGCCGAGTACTTCGAAAAGGGATATCTGAAGGAGGTCGTGGCCGGCGTGCGGTCCGCTCACGACGATGGGCTGTTCACAATCGGATTGTGCTCGTCGCAGACCATCAACTTCATGGTCCAGCAGCTCGGCCATCCACAGGCGGCGCTTCTGCTCTTTCTCGATGATCCGGGACTGGCCTGCGCCCTCATCGACAAAGCCGTCGCCATCTCCATCGAGAAGGGCAGGGCCTTCATCCGGGCCGGTGTCGACTGCATCTATATCGGGGATTCCTACGCCTCGGCCAGCGTCATCTCGCCGGAGATCTACGCGCGCTTCTGCGTCCCGGCCTACACCGAGGTGGCACGGGAGTTCCGCAACGCGGGTGTGCTCTGCTACAAACACTGCTGCGGCAGCTACAACCCCCTGCTCGACGATTTCTCCGGCATCGGCGTGGATGGCATGGACGGCATCGATCCCACCAGTGGCATGAGCGTGGGGTATACCAAGGAGCGGATCGGGGCAACCACCACACTCATGGGCGGGCTCAGCTGCCTGACTCTTCTGAACGGCAGTCCGGAAGAGGTCTACGAAGAGGCGCGGCAGTGCCTGGAAGCGGGTATGGCCGGAGGACGCTTTATTCTAGGAAGCGGCTGCGCCCTGGCCCGCTACACGCCCGCGGCGAATGTGCTCGCCGCCCGATCCGCTGTAGTGGACTGTGGCGCCTATGCAGTGTAGTCCCTGACCCACCCAGGAGAAACCTCATGTCCCTGGCTATCGAATCGATCACACCCTCCCGTCTTGAATCTCTGCGGGACGAAGTGATGGCTCGCGGCGGTTCCTTCGTCGCCACGCCGAATCCGTTCCTGCGGGACGTGGCCTTGTGGCGCGCTCAGGGCGAAGGGCGTTCCCGCGTCCAGGTTCGGGCTCGCTTCCTGCACGAGCTGGTCCAGCTGGCCGAGATCGACATCCCGTCGAACTGGACCCTGGCGGGCGAACACCTTGTCGCCAGTCCGGGTGGCGTGGGATTCGGCTTCCAGGCGGAACCCGACGAGGGCGCCCTGGGGCGGATCGGCGAACTGGGTGTAGCCATCGACGAGATCGAGTCCGTCCGTCAGGCCGTACACGTCTGGACGGCCTCGGGCGAGCCTCACACCGACATTGGTGAATTGACCCCCGAGAGTCTCCGGGGACATGCGTCCGGGACGTCGACGCCGGAGACCTGCACCGTCTAC
>PBSR01000107.1 GCA_002726335.1 Gemmatimonadaceae bacterium | reverse complement strand
GCGGGCACCCCGGGGATGGCGGCCTCGGTTTCGCCGCTGTGGGCCACGTGCAGAGGGAGACGCCCGAAACTTCGTGGGTGCCGCTGATGAATGGGGAAGAGGCGGCCCCGGCAGCTGGTCCGCAACGATCCGCCCTCCATCGGTTTCTGCGTGGACGGGGGCTCGTCTGCATCGGTGCCGGCGCGGGGCCTGGCTCCACACAGCTGTACCTGGACGGCGGCGATGGACGTCGTGGGCACCGACATAGGGCGCCCCTGTCGCTGTTCGGCTTCAGCGCTGGCCGCGAGATCTTTCCCGACCTCGGCTACATCGCCGATCACCCGGCCAACGCCTGGATCCGGTCCACCGCGTCGCACAATACAGTGATGCTCGATGGCGGCGATGTCGAAGCTTCGGGGCGCTGTGAGCTGTCGGCGCTGGTGCGGGAGAGCGACTGGTCCTTCGCCGATGTGCGCGTGCCGGTGCAATCGTTCGGTGTTCCCACGTCCTGCGAAGCGCTCTACCATCGAGCCCTGCTCCTCCTGTCCTGTGATGATGGCTCAGCCATCCTCGTCGACGTCTTCGATGTCGAGGCGGAAGCAGCCACCACCATCGACTATGTTTGTCGCGCCGGCGATCCCGGACCGGAGGCAGAGCTGGCAGGCCTGTCCACGCAGCCTCGTGGGCAGAGCCTGTTCGCCCACTCCTGGCCGACGCCCCCGTGGGATGAACGTACCGCCACAGGAGGCGAAAGCTTCGGCGTGCTCTGGCCCGGAGACGTACCGGTGGGCGCCCGTTTCGTCAGCCTCTGCGACGAGGTGATCACCTTCCGCTCGCCGGCATGGCGCGCCCAGGCCGATGTCTTCGAAGATCCGGGGCGAGCCTGGACCGCCATCACCTGTCGCCAACGGGGTTCACATGCGCGTTACGTCACCGTCTTTGTGCTGGGAGGAAAGGCACCCGTAGTGCGTCAACTGGATGACGACGACTCCGTCGCCCTGGAAATCCACCGCGACACGTCTCGGTGGCGCGTCCACGTCGGTGACGGTCTGGCCCGGGTGGAGCCACTGAGCCGGTGAGTTGGATTGTGCTCACCCTTGTCTGCTTCGGCGTGCTTGTCGCGTCCTGGATGGCCACCGGCGGTGCCGTACTGTGGCTGGCTCGAAGGCGCGGCGGGACCATCGTCAAGTGGGCGGCCTTCGGGCTGCTGCTCGGCCCCTTCGGTCTGTGGCTGGCGCTCAGACATGTACGTCCGTGCCCGCAGTGCACACGCACGGTGCTCAACGAAGTACCCGTCTGTCCTACCTGCGGCTGCCGCATTCCGCGCCGCGACCCCGCCGACAATCCGGTGGGTCCCCTTTGGAGTTACCGCAAGGACTGGTAATCGGAGAAACCACTCATGATTCGACCTGGCTCACTGACGCTGGTAGCAGCAACTCTCTTCACGGCCCTGACGGCGGACGCCGACCTTCGCCTGCCGGCACTGTTCACCGACCACATGGTGGTACAACGTTCGCAACCGGTCATGGTCTGGGGTTGGGCGACGCCAGAGCAGACGATCACAGTGACGCTGGCTGGCATGACGGGACAGGCCTACGTCGGCACTGACAGCACCTGGCGTTTGGGGCTGGCGCCGTTGTCCGCCGGTGGACCGCATCAACTCGTCATCGAAGGGGATGGTGAACCCGTCGTCATCGACGATGTCCTCGTCGGCGAAGTCTGGATCGGCTCGGGACAGTCCAACATGCAGTGGTCGGTGTCGGCCTCCGACGATGCCGAAGCCGAGATCGATGCCGCCCATCACCCGGGCATCAGACTGTTCTACGTCCCTCGCACCACGGCAGCCAGTCCACAAAGTGACGTGGAGGCCGAATGGCAGGTCTGCTCGCCGCAGACGGTGGGCCGGTTTTCCGGCGTCAGCTATTACTTCGGTCGCCGACTACATGAAGAGCTCGGTGTGCCCGTCGGTCTCATTCACTCCTCCTGGGGCGGCACCCCGCATCGAACCATGGACGGACCTGGTGTCCCTGCGGCAGCTGCTGCCGAGTTTGTCTGGACAGATTCATCAGTCTCTGCAGACCGGACTCGCCGAGGCTGATTCGGCGGGGGAGCCATCCGGCGAGGCGGCCGAGATGCTGGCTCGTCGCCAGATCTCACTCGAGCAGCTGCGGGCCGCTGAAGCCGACACTACGGAGCTCGCCTGGGCCGCGGCACAGGCCGACGACGGGGATTGGTCCTCCATGGACGTGCCTGGCCGTTGGGAGGACAGCGACTTGGGGCCCTTTGACGGCATGGTCTGGTTCCGCCGCACCGTCGACATTCCCGATGCCTGGGCAGGACGCGACCTGGAGCTGCATCTGGGACCGATCGATGAGGTCGATGTCACCTGGTTCGATGGTGCTCATGTCGGTACTACGGGCAACTACACCGACGGTGTCATCGAGTTCTGGGATGACGCCCGGCTGTACACCGTGCCGGGTCATCTCGTGAAGGCCGGTCGCCGATCGATCGCGGTGCGCGCCATCGACGGCTATGGCTGGGGGGGCCTCTGGGGCAGCGATGCCGAAGACATGTTCGTTGCGCCTGTGGGTGGAGGCAGCGCCGACAGGCTCTCCCTCGCCGGTCCGTGGCGCTACCGGGCCGGCGTCGAGCTGACCCCGGCGCCGGCGGCAAACCAACAGCGGCCGGGGGCCCTGTACCACGCCATGATCCACCCGCTGATCCCGTACTCGGTGCGCGGCGCCATCTGGTATCAGGGAGAGTCGAACCTGTGGGACGGCGCTGCCTACGCCGACAAGATGGAAGCGCTCATCGGCAGCTGGCGACGCCTCTGGGGACAGCCTCTCGCGTTCTACTACGCTCAGCTGGCCCCCTATCGCTACGGCTCGCCGGACAGACTGCCCTTGTTGTGGGAGGCGCAGACTGATGTCATGGACCGTGTCAGCGACACCGGCATGGCGGTGATCACCGATGTGGGCAGCGTCGACGACATCCATCCCACGGACAAACAGACCGTCGGCTCCCGGCTCGCCGGATGGGCGCTGGCCCGGACCTATGGCCGCGCCATCCCCTACTCCGGGCCGCGCCGCCGAGGCGCAGGTGGACGGGTCCACGGTCATCGTTTCCAGTGAGCAGGTCTCCGCACCCGTCTTCGTCCGCTTCGGTTGGCATGAAGAGGCGGAACCGAATCTCGTCAACGGCGCCGGCCTCCCGGTGGCGCCCTTCCGCTCACACCGCTGACAGGGGGGTACTTTCTTGCGGGAGATTCATCAGACCTTCGACAACGGACGGGGCCAGAGGCTCAGCGCTCGCCTGGTGCTGCCGGCGGGCACACCGCGTGCCTGGGCCCTGTTCGCCCACTGCTTCACCTGCTCCAAGAACCTGCGCGCCGCCTACCATATCGGCGAAGCCCTGGCCGAGGCGGGGTTCGCCACGCTGCGCTTCGACTTTACCGGCCTCGGTGAGAGCGAGGGTGACTTCGCCGAGACCCACTTCTCTTCCAACGTCGAAGATCTGGTGGCCGCAGCCCATCACCTGGAGTCCACCAGCGGCCACGGTCCCGGTCTGCTGGTGGGCCATTCCTTCGGTGGCGCCGCTGTCCTTCAGGCGGCCTCACGCATCGACAGCTGCCAGGCGGTGGCCACCATCGGCGCCCCCTCTGATCCGGAGCACGTCGGTCGCCTGCTCACCTCATCGCGGGAAGCCATCGAGCGCGACGGCGAGGCCCAGGTCCAGATTGCCGGCCGCTCCTTCACCATCCGACGGCAGTTCCTCGAGGACCTGGAAGCAACACGTATGCGTGAGACCATCGGCTCGCTGAATCGGGCGCTGCTGGTCCTGCACGCACCTTTCGATGACATCGTCGGTGTGGACAACGCGGCGCAGATCTTTGAAACCGCACGCCATCCCAAGAGCTTCGTCAGCCTCGATGGCGCCGATCATCTGTTGCGCGACGAGGGGGATGCCCGGTACGCGGGCGCCGTGATCGCTTCGTGGAGCCGACGGTATGTCGATGAAGTGGATTCTCTGAACTTTACTCCACAGCCGCCGAATGAGGGGGTTGTGGTCAACATCGGTCGGGAAAAGTACCGCGCGGACGTGCGCGCCGCCGGCCATTCACTGGTGGCCGACGAGCCCCTGTCCTCGGGAGGTGGTGACCTGGGTCCGGGACCCTACGACCTGTTGTTGGCTTCCCTCGGAACGTGTACGGCGATGACATTGCGCATGTACGCGGACCGCAAAGGTTGGGATCTGCAGGGAGTGGAGGTAATTCTGGAACATGACAAGATCCACGCCCGCGACTGTGCCGAGTGCGAGTCACGGCAGGGCCAGGTGGATCAGATCGAACGGGAGATCACACTCACGGGCGAATTGGAACCATCACAGCGTCAGCGACTGCTCGAGATCGCGGATCGCTGCCCCGTGCACCGGACTCTGCACGGGGAGGTGCAGGTCCGCACGCGCCTGCGGGAAGAGGGCGCGTAGAGGGGGAGGGTGCTGTCAGGCCGGGGCGTCGGCGTCCAGTTGCTGCAGGACCTCGTCCATCGTCCACAGGCGCTCGGCGTCTACGAGCAGCGCGTCGATGATGAAGGGGTGGGCCTTCACAGTGTGGCTGTCGATGAACTCGAAGCCTGGTGACCAGTTTCCCTTGCCGTCCTTGACGAACATACTCTTGTCCTCGACGACGGTGATCTCGTCAGCGCTTCCTTGGGCTTCCTTATATCGAAACTGGGGCATCGGTCCCTCCTTACAGATTTTGAGAGCGGCATCCGATCCGCTGCTGCAGAAAACACATCAAATTCCGTGCCATCCTTACGGCACCTGTGGGCTGATGCCTGCCGCAGCGCGTCCTTCTCTCTGTAGGTCGGCATTCAGCACCTCGCCCGGTGTGATGTCGATCACGTACGGGAGAGATGCCTGGAAGAATCAGCAGAGACATGTCTGTCCCTGCTTCAGGGCACATGTAGATGTGCGTTGAATCGCGTAACTATCTTGCTATTAAGGATATTACGTCATGGAGAACGGCCCCGTCGGCCCACCGGGCGAGCCGCATCGGGCAGGTCGAAAACCTGAGACAGTCCTCAGTTTTTCGGCCACGTAGCTTCGCGTTCCAGTCGCCGCGCGCTGCCGTCTCTGCCATACTGGCGCGATTCGGACGCAGGTCTGTAGTTAATATGTGACAGCGCGGATTGGCGCATTCTGTGTGGGTTTTCGCACAGTTCTGCCGGTGGGGTGCAAAATCCGCCGGTCCCGATCCCCGGAGTGCAAGAATCGTCCACTCATCCACAGGCACTGTCAGTCCCGAACCACCGACTCTCTCATGCCACGAATCGAGATCTACTCCAGCCCCCTGTGTCCCTGGTGCTGGCTGGCCCGCTGGCGGCTGCGCCGCAAGGGGATCCACTACAACAGGATTCCCATACGTATGTACATGGGAATCAAGCTCCCCACCGCCAGCTTTCGGCGTATGGTGGAGCGTACTGGCGGGGACTCCACAGTGCCCCAGATCTTCGTTGACGGCCAGTACCTGGGAACGGATGACACCCTCGAGCAGCTCGACCGGGACGGGAGACTCGAGAACATTCTGAAGGGTCACGTCCCTGTGCCATCCCCACGAGGCGAGTGACATCTCTGTTGTCGTCGACAAAAGGGTTGTCGTTGGGTCTTAGTTTATTGTTCTTACTGCAGTTACCTTCGATTGCCTGTCGCCGGCTGGCAAAAGAATTGGCGGTTCCGGCGCCTGGCCGTGACCGGGCCGTCCCGCTGCACATCAGCGTATCCTATGTGTTTTCTTTAGGTTAGGGCTGATCGTTAAGCGCCGCGTTCCTCCGGGTACGTTCCTTGCATCCTACAGATTCGCCATGCTGCCACGATGCTACATTGCCACGCTTCTGTTGAGCCTGCTCGGTGCAGTGCCCGCCGCCCACGCCCACAATGGCCGCCTTGCCATGGCGGCCGCCGTCGATGGCATCGTCGTCGATGGCGACCTGCACGACTGGCCGCGACATCTGCCGCGTTACCCTGTCAGCAATCCGGCCTTCGGCCAGCCCCCCAGTGACGACGCCGACCTGTCGGCGACCTTTCGTGTGGCCTACGACGTGACCACGAACCGACTCCTCGTCGGGGTCGAAGTCAGAGATGAGTCCGTTGTGATCCCTGACTCACCCACCCCGACAGTCGACTGGCAGCAGGCGGACGGTTGTGAGCTCTATCTGGATATCACCCATCAGGATCGGCCCGCCGTCCGCTTTCAGTTTGCCAGATGGGGGCAGACGAACTCGGTGCGCGGCAGGGGCGGGAGTCTGTCGAAACTTGGCCTGACTAACTCTCGCATCTGGCAGGGAGACAGGATTCTGTTTGATGTTGCGATGTCGACATACCAGGGCGTGAGATTCTACGAGTGGTGGGTCGATATGGGCACGATCGGCACTGGCCTGCAGCTGGCGCCGGGCGTCGATATCGCCTTCGATGTCGCTGTTGAGGATCTGGACGAAGACGGCTCTTTCACGTGGATGTCGTGGGGACCCGACACCAACAAGCTGGAGGCCCCGGGGCGGCTCGGCGACCTGCTCATCGGCGGCGACCGCAGATCCTTCGGTGAGACGATGGACTTTGTCGGCGACCTGATCGGCCGCACACAGCAGCGCGCCGAAGACGAAGCCCGCCGCGATGCCGGCGCCTTCACCTTCCTCTCCGGTGCCATGTTGGCTGTCACCCTGCTGCACTTGATGCTCTATCTGTTCCAGCGGGAATCACGCGTCAATCTTTATCACGCCCTGTTCTCCGGCGCCACCAGTATCGCCATCGGCCTGGCGTATTTTCTGCCGTCCGCGGGGACCGAAGGCAGCCCCGCAACCCAGGTCGCTTCGCTGTGGGTCATCGTCATCTACGCCGCCAGCCTGCTGCTGCTCTACTCACAGTTCCATGGTCGTGTGACCCGCGCCGGCAAGTTCCTGCTGGCCTGGCTGGGGACGGCAGCGGCCATTCGCGTTCTCTTTCCCGCCAGCTGGCCGGTGGAGTCCTCTTTTGCCACGGGCTTCTGGTCACTGGCCACCTTCGCCTACATGAGCCTGGTGATGTCCTTCGTGACCATCGGGGCCCTCGTGTTTGGCGCTGTGGTCCGTCGCCGGGACGGCGCCTGGTCGGTGGATGTCAGCTTTCTTGTCTTTGCCGCCTGTGCCGGACTGGTCGTGGTCCGGCTCGGCGATGGCGTCCCGCTCCATCCCTGGCTGCTGGCCGGAATCCTGTTGCCCCTGGCCTCCATGTCCTTCCGCCTGGCCCGCGGCGTCGGCGAGGTCCATCGCGATCTGGGGCGGCGCTACGAAGAGGTCGAGCAACTGTCGGACCGCCTGGCCGAGCAGAACCGGACGCTGGAGCTGGCCAACATCAAGATCCGCGAGGGCAGCCGGCGGGTGGAGGAAGCCGACCGTCTCAAGTCGGCCTTCCTGGCCCACATGTCCCACGACCTGCGCACGCCGCTCAATGCCATCATCGGCTATACGCGGATCCTGTTGCGCCGGGTGCAGGGGAGCATCGACGAACGTCAGTACCGCAACCTGGAAAACGTCCGCGTCAGCGCCGACAACCTGCTGACGCTGATCAACGATATCCTCGACCTGTCCCGCATCGAATCGGGCCGTACCGAGATCCATCTGGACGAGGTCGACGTTCATCGGCTGGCCGGTGAGTGCCTGGCCACTCTGGAGTCGCTGATCCCGGATGGCGTCGAGCTGGTCGGTGACCTCGAAGAGCTTGCTCCTGTCACCACCGACGGCGACCGACGGCGGCGTGTCCTGATGAACCTGCTGGGGAACGCGGTGAAGTATACCGAGACGGGCCGGATCACGTTGCGGCTGCAGGCCTCCGGCGACGGCCTCGAGCTGTCTGTGACGGACTCCGGCGTCGGTATCCCGCCCGAGGATCTCGATCACGTGTTCGACGAGTTCCGCCAGGTGGAGCGCAAGGACAAGAAACGCGAAGGCAGTGGTCTCGGTCTGGCCATCGTACGGCGCTCCATCGAGATGCTGGGCGGGTCCGTCCATGCCACCAGCACCCTGGGCGTGGGTTCCACGTTCTCCGTGCGACTGCCGACAACACCACCGGACCGCGTGGACCCGCCACCGACAACGGACGGTTGAACCGGAGCGCCGGCGTGCCTTGTTTCTGTCGTCCATGCCGACCTCGATCCGACCGTACGAACCCTCCGACCTGAAAGCCCTGCACGAGCTGTACGAGAGCCTGGTCAGCGGACGTGTCCCGCACTGCTGGCCGGTGTCGGAGGCACAGCTGGCCGATGTCCTGGCCGCGCCGGCTCACCTGAAGCGCAACAAGCATGTTCTGCTCGAGCAGGCCGTCCTGGTGGCAGCGCCAGCCGGTGGCTTCATCCATGTCGGGTTGCACGGTCGAGACGATGGGGAGGCGGACCTCGGAATTATCCGCTTCCTGGGCTACCCGCGGTCGGATCGCGCTTTGGGAGACGCCCTGCTGGCCGCCGGCCAGCAGTGGCTGCGAGATCGTGGCGCCGAGTCCGTGTGCGGTGGTTCGCCGACCTGGCGTTATGCCTTCCACGGCTTCCCTAACTGCTATCTGTCCGACCGCCTCGATCATGTGCAGGCGTTGTTGCAGTTTCGTGGGTATCAGAAAACCGGGGGGGAAGTCTTCCTCGACTGGCCGGACATGAATCCCGTCGTAGCGCCAGCGCCCGCCGGCATGACCTTCGAGCCTGTTGTGGAAGAAGAACCCGGTGCCGGGATCCTGCCGGGGATCCGGGTTCAGGCTCGCGATGGAGACCAGATCCTTGGGACCTGCGTTCTCAAAAGCGGGGGAGAGACCAGTCAACACGACGAGGCCGAAGCTTTCGCTTTCTGCGAATGGCTCGGTGTGCAGGAGCCCTGGCAGGGCAAGGGCCTGGGGCGCTATCTGCTGGCCCATGCCCTGGGGGCCGCCAGGGAGCGGGGGTACCGTCATGGGGCGATCTCCACGGCCTTCGACAATCACCGCGCCTTCGTGTTCTACAGTCACCACGGCTTCAGGGTGGTCGACTGGACCTACGAGTTCCGTCTGGAGCTGAACGCCCGGACTCCGCCGAACGACCCGGCGTGAGCGGCGAACCGCCGCCCCGTCACGATCCGTACGCCCCCTTCCGTATTCCCGCCTACCGCCGCTACGCTGTGGGCGGCATCGTCACGCGACTGGGCACGCGCATGCAATCCGTCGCCGTGGGCTGGGACGTCTACCAGCGCACCGGCGAGCCCCTGGCGCTGGGGCTGGTCGGCCTGGCACAGGTGATCCCCGCTGTGCTGCTCGCCCTACCTGCCGGTTGGTTGGCCGACACCTTCGACCGGCGGCAGGTGGTGTTGCTGAGTCTGCTGGCCATGACGCTGACCTCGGCCGGCCTCGCCCTGCAGGCTCTGCTCGGGGCAGATGTGTGGGTCGTCTATGCCCTGCTCACCCTCGACGCCGTGGTCGGCTCCCTCGGTCGACCGGCGCGGTCCTCACTGGTGCCGCGGCTGGTCCCACGCAGCGTCTTTCCCGGGGCCGTGGCCTGGAACAACAGCCTGTTCCAGCTGGCCGGTGTGGTCGGCCCCGCCGTGGGCGGTTTTGTCATCGCCGCCTCGATCCCGGCCGCGTACGGGCTGGCTGCCCTCAGCTCGCTGGTGTTTGCCCTGCTGTTGTTCCGCATTCCCGAAGCGGCCGGCATCGCCGACACTGGCACCGGGCCGGCGACGCTGTCGACGTTGTTCGACGGCATCCACTATCTGCGGCGCACACGCGTGTTGCTGGCCATCATCTCCCTCGACATGTTCGCCGTGCTCCTCGGCGGCGCCGTCTATCTGTTGCCGGTGTTCGCCGAAGACATTCTCGCCGTCGGTGCCGAAGGGCTCGGTGCCCTGCATGCGGCACCGGCCGTAGGCGCCCTGCTGACGGCGCTGGCCCTGGCCCACCTGCCGCCCCTGGCCAGGGCCGGGCGGGCGTTGCTGTTGTCCGTCGCCGGCTTCGGTGTGGCCACCATCCTCTTCGGTGTCTCCGTCAACCTGTACCTTTCCCTGGCCATGCTGTTCCTCACCGGCGCCTTCGACCAGGTGAGTATGGTGGTACGGCACACCATGGTGCAGTTGACGACCCCCGATGCCATGCGCGGTCGTGTGTCGGCGGTGAACGGGGTGTTCGTTTCGGCCAGCAATGAGCTGGGTGGCTTCGAATCCGGGCTGGTGGCGCACTGGTTCGGTCCGGTTCTTTCCGTCGTCTCCGGTGGCGTCGGTACGTTGATCGTCGTCGCCGTCACCGCCTGGGCGTCGCCGCAGTTGCGTCGCTTCGGCTCACTGGGTGAGATACACACGAATGAGTGATACTCGATATCGCGCCGCCATCGTTGGCCTCGGATTCATCGGCGGCGCCGATCAGGTGTCCGGCGACCGTCTCGGCCAGCGCGTCGAGGACCTCGACGGCACCCACGTCATGGCGCTGCGTCAACACGACCGCGTCGATCTGGTCGCCGGCAGCAGTCGGGACGACGGCCGGCGCCAGCGCTTCCAGGACCGCTTCGACGTGCCGGTATTCGCCGACTGGCAGCGGATGTTCGCCGAGGCCGGCCCCCTCGACATCGTCGCCATCGCCACCTACACCTCCGTTCATGCCGAGTTGACCCACGCCGCGCTTGCGGCCGGCGCCCGCGTCATCTATTGCGAAAAACCGGTGGCCCCCACCGTGGATGAGGCCCAGGGTATGGTCGACGCCTGTGACGACGCCGGCGCCCTGCTCGTCATCAACCACAACATCCGTTTCCACCCTTCCTTTCGGCGCCTTCGCGACTTGATCGCCGACGGCGGCCTGGGGACGCTGACCTCGGCGTCGGCCCAGTGGCCGTCGGGACGCCTCGGCAACGTCGGCACGCACATGATCGACGCTATCCAGATGGTCACCGGCCTTTCGGTGACGGGGGTCTCGGGCCATCTCGATCTGTCGGGCAAACCCGACTGTCGTGGCGACGAATTCAGCGATCCTGGCGGTTGGGGCGTGCTGCACCTTGGCCGCGACCTGCCCGCAGATGGCCGCGGCCCGTCGGGTGACCTGCGTTGTGTCATCGAGGCTCCCGACTACGGCGTTGTGCCATTGCGTCTGCGCTTCCATGGTACCGAGGGCTACGCCGTGTGCCGCGGTCGCGAGGTGTCCATCGTACGGGGCGAGACCGCGGAGACGTGGCCGAACGAGTTCCCTGACTCAGGGATGGATCGCGCCGTGGGCGAGGCCGTCAGCTGGCTGGATGGTGCCGGGGAGTTTCCCTACGACGCCGGGCAGGCAGTACGGACACTCGAAGCCATCATCGCCTTCCACGTGTCTCACGAGCGCGATGGGGCCCGCATCGAAGTACCGCTGTCGGGGAGCGATCGTCATCGGCTGCTGCACTCCGGTTGATACCCGGCCCGCACATCAGCCTGACCACTCACTGAGGGAGATGACGCATGTTTGGTGACGTACACAACCGGCAGGGAGAGCAGATCGACTACACCGTTCACGAGGGCGGCAGTGAAGGCCTCGTCGTCGTCGGTCACGGAGTGACAGGGAACAAAGACCGGCCCTTCGTCGTCGCCCTCGCCAAAGCCCTGGCCGAGGCCGGCATCACAGCCTTGCGGCTCTCGTTCTCCGGCAACGGCGATTCGGCAGGGCGGTTCGAGGACAGCACGATCTCGAAGGAAGTGGCAGACCTGGGCAGCCTGCTCGACGCTGTCGGCGATCGCCCGGTCTGTTTCGTCGGCCACAGCATGGGTGGCGCCGTCGGCGTGTTGCGCTCAGCCAGCGACCGGCGCATCCACTGGCTGGTATCGCTGGCGGGCATGGTCCACACGCGGGCCTTCGCCGAGCGCGAATTCGGCGAGGAGACTCCGGACGCCGGCTGCATGTGGGAGGAGGAATCCTGTCCGTTGTCGAGTGCCTACATGGACGACATGGACGACATCGACAGTGTCGTCGACAGCGGCGCCGCCGTGACGGTACCCTGGCTGCTCGTCCACGGCACCGCGGACGACGTGGTGCCCCTGCAGGACTCACGCGACATCGCCGACCGCGCCTCCCAGGCCCGCCTGGTGGAGCTGGCCGGCGCCGATCACGTGTTCAGTGACGACGCCATCGTGCCGATGATCAGGACAGTCGTTCCCTGGGTGGTCAAACAGGTGGGCCGGCAGAGATGAGCTGGTCCTGGTCGGAACGTCACGTCGATGAGTACCACGTTCAAGGATACACCGTGTTCGAGTCCATCCTGCCAGCCTCACTGGTCGGTGAGTTGCGGCACTCCTGCGACGCGGCGCGGCACCTGGCCCGGGAGAAGGCCGGCCCGCAGACGCAGAGGCTGCAGCCGGTGTTCGATTACGACATCGACCACACGCCCTTCACCGCCTTTGCCGAATTGCCCGAACTCGTCGATGCCCTGCAGCGAACCTTGAGCCCCGGACACACCCACGGTCATGCCGACGGCCTCGGGGTGCTGCTGGAGCCGGCCGACCTGCCGTGGTGCACACACTGGCACCGCGACTGGCGGGACAACATCAGCGGTCTCGACCTGGACCGCTGGGAAGCCGACTACCGGGACATCGATCTGTTCAACCAGGTCAATTGCGCCCTGTACGAGGATTCCTCCACCTGGGTCGTGCCCGGCAGCCATCTGCGCCCGGACCTGCCGCGGGAAAGGTCGCGATTCCCCGAACGGCCCATCGACGGACCCGGGCTGGACGGTCTCGAGGGGTCTTCCCGGGAGCGTGCCTGCCTGCAGTACTGTACCTCCATGCCCGGGGCCCGACAGCTGCACCTGGCAGCCGGCGACTTCTGCCTGTACCGCAACACGTTATGGCATATCGGCAACTACGTGCCGTACCGTCGGCGGGCGACACTGCACGATTTCATCGACACACCCGCCTACCGATCCTGGCGTCAGCGGGAGGTGAGTGCCGCCAATCGACGCCGCGAAGCCGGACAGGGGATGGCCAATCCCAACCGGGACCACTGAATTGCCTACATTATGAGTCTGATTCTGCCATGACGACGTCGACCAACGCCAGCGAGCACCTGCAGGCCCTCGGGGCCCCCTCCTTCAAGCTCTGGATCTATCTGTGCCGCAAGGCGCAGGCCGAGGGAGTCGAGGAGTTCAGTGTCGTGGTGTCCGAGGTGGCCAAGGAGAGCGGCATCGCCTACGCCGAAGGCAGAGCCGGTCTGGGGCCGGTGCGAGCGGCACTGCGACGTCTGGTGTCCGCCCAATATGTGACGGCCGTACCAGAGAAAGAGCGTCGCCTGCATATCTGTCTGCTGAAGATGGTCGACATCCGCTAGGATTCTGCCCCGTCGTGTTCCTTCCCGCGGTCCGCTCGCCACCGGCGACGGGCCGTTTCTGTTGGTGTCCGAACGCCCGCTGTTGGTGTCGTCGCCCCAATCAGCTACAATCCTCTCTACTGCTGGCCGATGAACAGAACCGCTCTCAGGAGAGACCCATGAATCGCCCCAACCGATGGTCCCGGTGGCTCGTATCTGCCGTGTGTGCGCTGGCCCTTTGGCCATCGCTGATCACGGCCGCGGATGACGTCGATATCCCGTACACGAAGTTCGTCCTCGACAACGGCCTGACCCTCATCGTCCACGAGGACCATAAAGCGCCCATCGTCTGCGTCAATGTCTGGTACCATGTGGGCTCCAAGAACGAGAAGATCGGCAAGACCGGCTTCGCCCACCTCTTCGAGCACCTGATGTACAACGGCTCGGAGAACTTCGACGACGATTACTTCCGCGCCCTCGACCGGCTCGGTGCCACCGACGTCAGTGGCACGACCTGGCTCGATCGGACCAACTACTTCCAGAACGTGCCGATCACCGCCCTCGACGCCGTGCTGTGGATGGAATCCGATCGCATGGGGCACATGCTCGGGGCGGTGACCCAGGAGCGGCTCGACGAGCAACGGGGGGTTGTGCAGAACGAGAAGCGCCAGGGGGAGGACCAGCCGTACGCCAAGGCGGAGAGCCGGCTGGGCGAATTGATGTTTCCCGTGGGCCATCCGTATTCCTGGGAGACCATCAGCTCCATGGAAGATCTGGAGGCGGCCTCTCTGGAGGACGTACACGAGTGGTTCGAAGACTACTACGGTGCCGCCAATGCCACCCTCGTCATCGCCGGTGACATCGACACCGAGGACGTACACGCCAGGGTGGTGGAGTATTTCGGGGGCATCGACTCCGGTCCTGTGGTCTCCCGCCTGGACCGATGGGTACCGCGTCGTTCGGAGGAAGTCCGGGAGGTGATGCAGGACCGGGTACCGCAGGCGCGCCTTACCAAAGCCTGGGTCCTGCCTCAGTACACCGATCCTGATCGTCAGTACATGGACCTGGTCAGCGACGTGCTGGCCATGGGTAAGACCTCCCGGCTGTTCAAGCGCCTGGTCTACGACGATCAGATCGCCACGGACGTGGGGGCCTCCGTCTATCCCTTCGAGATCGCCGGTGTGCTGCAGATCGACATCACCGCCCAGCCCGGCGCCGATCTGGTGGCGGTTGAGCAGGCCCTCGACGAGGAGCTGGCCCGACTGCTGGCCGACGGCCCCACGGAGCGTGAGGTGGAACGCGTGAAAACGCAGCACGTGGCCCGCTTCATTCGCAACATCGAAGAGATCGGCTACTTCGGTGGCAAAGCTCAGACCCTGGCGATGAACCAGGTGTACGCCGGCGATGCCGAGCACTATAAAGTGAAGCTGGAACGCGTGCGCTCGGCCACGCCTCAGGATCTGCATGACGCTGCCCGGGAGTGGATGAGCTCCGGGGCGTCCGTCATCGAGGTCTATCCCTTCCCTGATTATGCCTCACCGGAGAGCCAGGTGGACCGCTCCGAGCTGCCCATGCCTGACAGCTTCCCGGAGGTGAAGTTTCCCACGATGAAGCCGGCCCGCCTCGACAACGGTCTGCAGGTCATTCTCGTCGAACGGCAGGCCGTGCCCGTCGTCGGCTTGCGCCTCATCCTCGATGCCGGCCACGCCTCCGATCAGCTCGGGCTGCTGGGCACCTCCAGCCTGGCGGTGAGCATGATGGAGGAGGGCACGAAGAAGAGATCCGC
This sequence comes from Gemmatimonadaceae bacterium, assembly GCA_002726335.1. Next base: position 12,792 of record PBSR01000107.1, on the reverse strand, counting down.
CCTGGAGATCAGCGACGAGCTCGCCATGCTCGGAGCGACGCTGAGCATGCGTTCCACTCTCGACCAGAACGTGGTCTCCTTCTCGGCGTTGAAGGAGAACCTCGACGCCTCCCTGGATGTGATGGCCGATGTCGTGCTCAGCCCGGCGTTTCCCCAGGATGAATTCGACCGCGTACAGAAGCAGCGCCTGGCCGGAATTTAACGGGAGAAATCGACCCCGCGGAATCTGGCCTATCGCCTGTTTCCGGCATTGCTGTGGGGTGACGATCACGCCTACGGCCTGCCTCTGACCGGCACCGGCACCGAGGCGTCGGTGGCCGCTCTGACACGGGATGCCCTGGCCGACTTCCATCACACCTGGTTCCGGCCCAACAATGCCACCCTCGTCGTTGTCGGCGCCACGAGCCTGGACGAGATCCTGCCGAAGCTGGAACGTCGCTTCGGCAAGTGGAAGTCAGGGGAGGTACCGGCGAAAAATCTGGCACCCGCCGTCCGGCGGAACAGCACGCAGGTGTATCTGGTAGACAGGCCGGAGTCGGAACAGTCGATGATCTTCGCCATCCATCTGGCACCCCCCAAGGCGAACCCCGACGACATCGCCAACGAGGCCCTCAACGACATCCTCGGGGGCACTTTCACGGCGCGCCTGAACATGAATCTGCGCGAGGACAAACACTGGGCCTACTACGCCCGCACCCGTCTGGTCAGCATCCGTGGGCCGGGCGCCTATCTGTTGGAGACCTCGGCGCAGACCGACAAGACAGCCGAGTCGATGGCGGAAATCCACAAGGAGTTGGCCGCCATTGTCGGCGACGTCCCGCCCACGGCGGAGGAGCTGGCCAAGGTCAAGGACAAAAACACCCTGACCTTACCGGGACGTTGGGAGCGCAACGATGCCGTCGCCCAGGATATCGTCGACCTGGTCCGCTTCGGTTTTGACGACGGGTACTGGGATGACTTTCCCAACAGCATTCGCGGCCTGACGCTGGACGAGGTCACCGAGGCCGGCAGCCGGCTCTTCAACCCGGATGGCCTGTTGTGGGTCATCGTCGGGGACCGGGCGAAGATCGAGACGCCGATCCAGGCTCTCGGGTTTGGCGATATCCAGCTGCTGGACGTGGACGGCAACCGGCTGTAACTGCGGGGGGCCTACGGTTCGAGGAGGCGGCCGTAGGTGTCGGGCCGTCGGTCCTGGCGCAGAAACTGCGCCGCGTCCCCGACCTGCCCGCCGAAGGAACGCTCCTTCACCCTCGGCCGGTCCAGGTCGATCGTCGTTGACGCCACGCCGACCCGAGGACCGGTGTCAGCCAGTGCGGTGCCCTCGAAGTCGACGATGCAGCTTTTACCGGCCACCATGCCCGGTACCCAGGCGATACCCTCCGGTGTGCCGTAACTGGCGCGGGCCACGTACACGCAGTTGTCGATAGCCCGGCAGCGTACCTGCAGATCGAGTGCCTCGGCGGTGAGCCGTCGCTGCAGCGTCGGAAAGAAGATGACCTCGGCGCCCTGCAACGCCAGGATGCGGGCCACCTCGGGGAAGTGGCCATCATAGCAGGTCATGATGCCGATACGACCGAAGTCGACATCGAATACCGGGTAGTCATCCCCGGGACAGACGTTCTGGTCCTCCCGCTCGACGGCGGTCAAGTGGGTCTTGTCGTAGCGCCCGACGACGGCGCCGGAGCGGTCGAGCAGGAATGATGTATTGGTGATGCGACCGTTGTCGCCTGCCAGCAGGGGTAGAATGACATAGGTCGAATGCCTGCGGGCGAGTTCGGCGACTTCGGTCTGCAGGGGCTCCGCCTCGATGCCCGGTGGTTCCTGCCACATCGCCTCGTCACGCCCCATGGCGTTGAGATACTCGGGCAGGCAGATGATGTCGGCGCCCCGGGCACCGGCCTCGTCGAGCAGCTCCACCGCCCGATCGCGCATGACCGTGTGCGGCATATCCGACCCCACGGCGGGAGGCTGCACGACGGCGATATGGACACGGCGGCTCATGTTGGGCATCCTACCAATATGGAACCCCAGACGAACTACGACGAATCCGCCGTGCCCTCCTATGAGTTGCCGGATCCGCTGATCGATGCCGCCGGCAACCCGGTGGCGACAGCCGCTGATTGGCAGAGTCGACGGAGGCCGGAAATCCTGCGATTGTTCGAGGACGAGGTCTACGGACGGATGCCAGGTCCCTTCGAGTCATCACATACCGAGATCCTCGACGAGGACCCCGGCGCCCTCGGGGGTCGAGCCGTGCGCCGGCAGACCCGCCTCCGCTTCGGCGACGACGAGACCTCTCCGGCGATGGACCTACTCCTTTACCTGCCCTCTGAGGCCACCGGGCCGACACGGGTCTTTCTGGGACTCAACTTCTTTGGCAATCACTCCATCCACACCGATCCCGGCATTCGTCTGTCAACGGAGTGGATGCAGAGCAGCAAGTCGAATCAGATCGTCGACCATCGGGCCACCGAGGCGTCGCGGGGAGTGTTCGCCTCACGCTGGCCGGTGGCAGACATCCTCGCCCGGGGCTACGGGCTGGCCACCATCTACTGCGGCGATCTCGACCCCGACTTCGACGATGGCTACGCCAACGGCGTACATCCACTGTTCTATCAGGACGGCCAGACACAACCCGAACCTCACCAGTGGGGCAGTATCAGCGCCTGGGCCTGGGGCCTGAGTCGTGGCCTCGACGTGCTCGAAGAGGACGACGCCGTCGATGCCGCGCACGTCGCCGTGATGGGCCATTCCCGTCTGGGCAAGACGGCGCTCTGGGCCGGCGCCTGCGATGAACGCTTCGCTCTCGTCATCTCCAACAACTCCGGCTGTGGCGGCGCCGCGCTGGCACGGCGGCGTTTCGGCGAAACCGTGGCGGCCATCAACGGCAACTTCCCCCACTGGTTCTGCGACAACCACCGCGCCTACAATGATTGCGAAGACGAGCTGCCCGTCGACCAGCACCAGCTCATCGCCCTGGCGGCGCCACGCCCGGTGTATGTAGCCAGCGCCATCGATGATCAATGGGCGGATCCGAAAGGGGAGTACCTCGCCTCTCGTCATGCCTCGCCGGTCTACGAACTGCTGGGTCAGCGCGGGTTGGATGCCCAGCAGATGCCGCCCGTCAGTCAGCCCCTGGCCGACGGCAGCATCGGCTACCACGTCCGTCCCGGTGGACACGATGTCACCACCTATGACTGGAACCGGTGGATGGATTTCGCCGATCGCCACTGGCGCGGTTGAGCTGCTGGATGCACGCCGATCGCCCCCTGCGCCGGTCCATACCTGCATGAACTCGAGCTGGATCCTGTCCCGATCCGACGCACCGATCCTGCCGGCTGATCATCCGTGGGAGTCCGGCGCCGTGCTGAGTGCCGTGGCCCTGCTGCCCGATCCCGATGGCACGCGGCTGCGACTCTACTATCTCGTCCTGCACCGGGACCGCCCCCTCGACAACGTTCTCTGCCTGGCGCTGTCCACCGACGGCAGGAACTGGGAGAAGCCGGATCTGGGAGATGGTACCAACGTCGTCATGCACAGCGCCGGTCACGAGACACACTGGGGTGTGTTCATGCCCATGCGCATCCTGCACGAGCCGGAGGAGCCACGGCCGGACTGGCGGTGGAAGATGCTCTACTGGGAGCGACCCACAGGTGAGTCACGCGCCGGTATCTGCCTCGCCGTCAGTTCTGACGGACTGTCCTGGCAACCGCTGCATGAAGGGCCCATCATCACCAACGCCAACGACGCCGCCTCCATGGTGCCGGCTCGGCCGGGACTCGACACACCCCTGGGCCTGGCCGGCTGGTTCCTCTACCAGCAGACGTGGAAGCACAACCCGGATCTGTCGGGCGAACGGGACAACCTGAAGCAGATCCATCGCCGGGTGTCGGTCTGGCGGGGACCCGAGCAATTCGATGGCGGCTGGGTGGGACCGGTGACGGTGCTGGAGCCGGATGCCGACGACCCGCCCGATCTGCAGCACTACTGGATGGTGCCTTATCCCACGACCGGAGGGTACGGTGGCCTGCTGTTGTGCCACCATACCGACGATCAGACCATGGACGTGCAGCGGGTGGCCAGCATCGACGGCTGGTCGTGGACCCGTTGCGACGACCGTCAACCCTTGCTGCCCCTTGGTGGACGGGGCCGGTTCGACTGTGGCATGGTGACGACGAAGGCCCCGCCCTGTCTGTGGCAGGGCCGATGGCTGCTGCCCTACAACGGTCGACCCACCTGCCACGACCAGGCGCCGCGCTACGCCGGCGATACTGACGTCTCACCGGGGATTGGCATGGTCGAGTTGGATCCGGCCATCATGGATGGCTGAGGCGCCCATGGAAGATCGTCAGGATCGCCCTCTCGAGGCCATCATTGTCGGCGCCGGCCACCGGGCCCTGACCTACGCTGCCTACGCCAAGAGTCACCCCGACGAGCTGCGCATCGTCGGCGTCGCCGATCTCATCGAGCAACGGCGCCAGCTGGTTCAGCACCAGTACGAGCTGCCTGCCGATCGCTGTTTCGGCAGTGCCGAGGAGTTGGCAGTAGCGCCGAAGTTCGCCGACCTCATCATCAACGGCACCATGGACCACCAGCATGTGCCCACGTCCCTGCCGCTGCTGCGGGCCGGCTATCACCTGCTGCTCGAAAAGCCCTTCGCCACGGGTGAGGGGGAAATGTGGCAGCTCGTCGAGACCGCCCGTCAGCACGAGCGACAGGTCTCCATCTGCCACGTTCTCCGGTACGCTCCGTTCTATGCCGCCATCCGCCAGCAGGTTGCCGACGGTGTCATCGGCGACCTTGTGAACATCCAGGCCGTCGAACACGTCTCCTACCATCACATGGCCGTCGGCTTCGTCCGCGGCAAGTGGAACCGTGAACAGGTGTGCCAGTCGACGATGCTGATGGCCAAGTCCTGCCACGATCTCGACCTCATCGCCTGGATGCACACCGGCGTGCCGGCAGCGCGGGTCTCCAGCTTCGGCTCGAACCTGCAGTTCCGACCCGAGCGGGCACCCCGGGACGCCGGCACGCGTTGCCTGGTGGACTGTGCCATCGAGTCGGACTGTCTGTACTCGGCACGCAAACACTACATCGACCATCCCGACCGCTGGTCTTTCTATGTGTGGGACAGCCTCGAGCACATCGACAACCCGACGCTCGAGGACAAGCACGAATCTCTGCGCGGGGACAACCCCTACGGCCGCTGCGTATGGAAATGCGACAACGATGTCGTCGACCACCAGTCCGTCGTCATCGAGTTCGCCGACGGCGTCTCGGCGACGCTGAACATGATCGGCGGGTCGTCGAAGCCGACCCGGTCCCTGCACCTGGTCGGCACCCGTGGCGAGATTCAGGGTGTCATGGAGGACAGCCGCTTCGTCATCCGCCACATCGACCCGCGCCCCGGGCACGAGTACTCGGAAGAGGTCGTCGACCTGCGTCAGGCAGGGGACATGACCGGCGCCTTCGGTGGCCACGGTGGTGGTGATATGCGACTGGTGGAAGACTTCCTCAAGGTCGTGCGCGGTGAGTCGCCGTCGCTGTCGACGACGAGCATCGAGGACTCGGTCACCGGACACCTGCTCGGATTCAGCGCCGATCGAGCCCGCCGAGGCAACTGTGTCGTCGACCTCGAATACCCGGCCAGGGACTGAGTGTCACCGTGCACGTGTTCACCTATGGATCGCTGATGATCCCGCGGGTGATGGAGGTCGTCGTCGGCCGATTATTCGATGCGCAGGCGGCCCTGTTGCAGGGGTATGCCCGTTACGCGCTGCGCGGCGAAACCTACCCGGGTCTGGTGGAGGAGGCTGCCGCTGCTGCCGACGGCGTCCTGTGGCACGACGTCGATGACGCCAGCCTTCGACGTCTCGATGATTTCGAGGGGGACTGGTATGAACGCCGCACCGTGACGGTGATGGCCGACGCCGTGGAGCTGCCGGCGGAGACGTACGTGCTCATTCCAGCGCAGCACCATCGGGTATCGCGGCGGCCGTGGAACCGGGCCCGCTTTGAGTCACGTTACCTGCAGGGCTTTCTGTCTCGTTATGGAGGATCAACCACCCATGAGTGAATCCATCCGATGACCGACACGACACGCTGGTTCGTCATCATCGGTGCCGCCGCCATGGCGCTCGCCGTCGTCCTCGGCGCCTTCGGTGCCCACGCCTTGAAAGCTCGTATCACACCAGCACAGCTTGGTGTATGGCACACCGCCGTGCAGTATCACCTGGTGCACGCCCTCGGGCTGTTCGTCGTTGCCGCATTGTGCCATGTGTGGCCGACGGATGCCGGCGTACGACTGGCGGGGTGGATGATGGTCGCCGGTATCGGGCTTTTCTCCGGAAGTCTCTATGTGCTGGTGGTGTCCGGCACGCGCTGGCTGGGTGCCATCACGCCACTGGGAGGAGTGGCCTTCATCACGGCCTGGCTGCTTCTGGCCTGGAGCGCCTGGCGGGCTTGATCAGCTACCCGGCATAGCCGACTGCGGCCACGCCACACACGCCGGGATTCACCTTTACCAGACTGCCGGCCAGCGGCTGCTCGGCCAAGGCCTTGTCGTCGAGGCCGACCACGGCCGAGGTGATGTAGAGTTCGTCGAGGCCGTCACCGCCGAAGGCGCAGGAGGTGACCCGCTCGAAGGGCAGACGCAGATCCTGCATCAGGTCGCCGGTCTCCGGATCGTAACGCCGCACCCCCCAGCCGCCGAAGACGGCGATCCAGAGCTTGCCCTCGGCGTCGATGGACATGCCGTCGAAGCCCCCTTCGCCCTCGTTGGTGATGACGACCCGTTCGTTGGTGACGTCGCCTGTGTCGATGTCATTGTCGAAGGCCCGTACGTTGTTGGCGGCGGTGCAGATGTAGTACATCGTCGCTGCATCCGCCGTCCAGACAATGCCGTTGGAGATCGTCGCCGGCCTGAGTTTCTCCGCCACGCTGTGGTCGGCATTCAGACAGTAGAGAGCCCCCGCATCCGGTGCCCCGTTGAATTCCATGGTTCCCGCCCAGAACCGGCCTGCCGGGTCGCACTTGCCGTCGTTGAAGCGATTGGCCGGTATGTCGCGCTCCGGGTCGCCGATGGGGGTGATCTTCTCGCTGTCGAGGTCGAGGAAGGCGAAGCCGTTGTGCAGCGCCAGTACCAAACCACCGGAGGCGCGCTTGACGACAGTGCCCACCGCCTGCGCCGTGGGGATCGTCCGGTTGCTCCCGGTGGCCGGATCGTAGATGTAGAGCTCGTGGCTGAGGATGTCGATCCAGTAGAGCCGTTTGTCCTGTGCGTCCCACAGTGCGCCTTCGCCCACGAGGGTCCGCTTGGCGACGACCTGTTCAGGTGTGACTTGCTCGCTCATGGTGTTCGGCTGTCTTTCGATGGATTGAGGTAGCGACGCGTATGGTAGAAGAGATAAACGGGCACGGCAACCGCGACAGTACAATACGGGAGAAAACCGATGCGCCTGGGTGATGACGAAAGAGTGGCTTTCGATCGGGAGGGCTTCGTGCTGCTTCGCGGTGCCTTCGACCTACAGCGGGTGCAGTCGCTGTGCGCTGGTGTAGAGCGTCTCATCCAACGGGCTCGAGCCGGTGAGTGCCAGCTGCGCTGGATCGACGAGGCGGCCGGCATCATCGACCGCACATCCCACATGATGCACCCCGACAAGTACGAGGCGGCCTGGGGCGAGTGGCTCGCCGAGGATGTGGTCGACGATATGGAGGCCCTGCTCGGCGGTCCGATCCGACACAGTCTGTTCGGCATGCTCGCAGGTGGGGGAGGACGGGAGTACCGCATGGCCTGGCACCGCGACATCGGCAAACCAGGCGCGGAAGACGAGGAGCGGTTCCTGCGTCAGCATCACGGGCATTTTGTCCAGTTCAACGCGCCCATCGCCGCCACCGACACCTTTCTTCAGGTCGTTCCCGGCTCGCATCTGCGGGCCTCCACCCAGCAGGAGATCGCCGCCTCTGCAGCCGGCCTGGAGGGTGAGCTCGACGACGGCGTCGTGGTCCATCTGGAGCCGGGAGACATCCTCTACTACAACGCCAATCTCTGGCACCGCGGCTGGAACCCCGAGGGGCAACGCCGCTGGACGATGCATGCCGCCTACTGGCTCTGCCGTTACCCGGTCATGACCCATGAAAACGGCCAGCAGAAGGCTCTGCAGTCGGCAGGGCATCTCCATCGTCTGCCCGACAGGACGCGGCAGCTGATCCAGCGTTACCTGGATGCCGACTGCGAAGACCCGAAGAGTCTGCAGGAATTGTGAGCGACCCCCGTCCCGACGTCACACACGAGGCGCCCTGCCGCTTCGACTGGCACGTCGAGCGCATCACCGACACCGCCGGATGTCGGCTGACAGGCGGCAGCGGTGCCAGCTGCTGGGGCTACAATCAGTCCAACCTTGTACGCTGTGGTGAGCAGGTCTACGCCCTCAGCTGGCGCGACGATCTGACTCTGACCGTGTTCCGTCGTGTGGGCGACGGAACCTGGGAGCAGGGGCCGGTGCTGCCGCCGGTGCCGCAGAACGGCAACCTCCTCGTCGACTCGAACCAGCGCCTGCACGTGATCGGCGGCGAGGGAGCCAGCTGGCATGTCGTGTTCGATGAGCCGGGGTGCCTGGATCGTTGGGAGCTGCGCCGGCGGCTGCAGGCCGACTCACGCTTCGGCGCCGCCATCGACGGCAACGACCGGATCCTTGCTGTCGGCGGCCTCGACTGCATGGCCTGGTACATCATGGACGCCGGCCTCGGGGACAGGGAGGTCATCTCCGCGTCCCTGCCACATGAGAAGGCCCGCGGCTACAGTTTCGTCGTCTTCCGCGAAGGGGCGGCCTGCACGCTGTGCAGTGACGACTACTTCCTGGCCGGCGAGCGCTACCCGAACCAGCAGGTCGTGCTCCCCGACCCGGCAACGGGCGGCACTCGCACCATCGACACGGACCATGGGATCTACCCTGTCCTGCGGGCCTATTCGTACTACAATCCGGATCCCGTGCACACACCGCATGACTGGCGCTGCACCGTCATCAGCGACGTGTCCGACACCTTCGACGAGGCCGCCGGCACCCGCGGGACGACCGATCATCAGGATTTGCTCGTCGACTTCGACGGCTCGGTACACATGCTCTACTTCGAGAACCGGCAGCCGTCCTGCGACGTCTGGGCGGGTACGGGGCAGGATGATACGGCCGCCCGTCTCTACCACGCCTGGGGGCCGGCGGGGGGGCCGTATGAACACGTGTGTCTGGGGGCCTACAACGGCGGCCGCCTGCAGCAGACTGCGGACGGTCGCCTGCACTTCTTCCTCATCCAAGGACGACGCTCGGCGGCCCGGGCCGTGCACTACGCCGTCGGCAGCATGAAACGGCCGCTGCGGATCTCGCGGCCCGTACGCCTGCCCGGCGTCGGTCCCCTGTGGCATCTGTTCCTGTCGACGGCACGTGCCGGTGGCACTGCCTCCGAAGTCGTCGACGCCTACTGGACGGGACCGCTGGGCGGCAACAGCAACGACGTCTTCTACGGATGTCTGACACCGGCGTGACTCTTCCCATCCATGAGGTCGAAGATCGGATTTTGGCTGCCATCAGGGAGGATGGCGCCCTCGTGCTGTCGGCACCGACGGGATCGGGCAAGACGACACAGGTACCACAGATGCTGCTGCACTCCGGCGTCGTGGGCCGCATCCTCGTGCTGCAACCCCGGCGGCTGGCGGCACGTGTGGTCGCCCACCGGGTCGCCGAAGAGCTCGGCGGTACCGTGGGAGATGTTGTGGGTTTTCAGACACGGCATGAACGCCACATCGGCGAGGCCACCCGCATCGTTTTCCTCACCGAGGGACTGTTCCTGCGTCAGCTGCTGGCCGATCCCGAGTTGAAGGGTGTCGGCGCCGTCGTACTCGACGAATTCCACGAGCGCAGTCTGGCGGTGGACCTGACCCTTGGCCTGTGCCGACAGCTGCGTCGTGCTGGGCGCCGTGATCTGCGCCTCGTCGTCATGTCCGCCACCCTCGATGTCGAGGCGGTCAGCGGCTATCTGGATTGTCCCGCCGTGCAGGCCGACGGTCGGACCTTCGACGTCGACGTCCAGTACGATGACATGGATGCCGCGACACCCGTGTGGGAGCGCGCCGCCGCCTGCCTGCGTCGTTGGCTGGACGGCGGCGACCAGGGCGACGTGCTGATGTTCCTGCCCGGTGCCTACGAGATCCGCCGCACTGTCGAGGCCTGCCGCCGGCGCCTGCGCCCGGACGATGAACCGATCACCGTGCTGCCCCTCCATGGAAACCTGCCGCCGGCGGCGCAGGACCGTGCCGTCCGCCCGGCCAGCGGTCCGGGTGCATCCAGGCGAGTCATCGTCTCGACCAACGTGGCCGAGACATCGATCACGATCGATGGCATACGTTGTGTCATCGACGCCGGCCTGGCTCGGGTTCAGCGTTATGACCCGTCCCGGGCGGTCAACGCCCTGCTCGTGGAACGGATCTCCCAGGCCTCCGCGCAGCAGCGTGCCGGGCGGGCCGGACGTACCGCACCCGGCGTCTGCCTGCGACTGTGGTCTGCCGCCGACGCCCATGCGCGCCCCGAGCGGGACACACCGGAAGTCGAACGGGTCGATCTGGCCGAGGCCGTGCTGCAGCTGTGTGCCTTCGGTATCGATGCGGCCGAGTTCGGCTGGCTCGACCCGCCACCCCTCGCGCGGTTGCAGCAGGCCCGATCGCTGCTGGACGATCTCGGCGCTATCGACGCGACCGGAACCCTCACCGAAGCCGGGCGGATTATGGTCGACGTACCCGCCCATCCACGCCTGGGGCGAATGCTGCTGGAGGGAAGCCGCCGTGGTGTGGCCGATCGAGCCAGCCTGTGGGCGGCTCTCATCGCCGAGCGTGATATCTGTATCCGACCCGTGGCCGCCCGCTACCGGACTCCGGCCGAGACCGGCTGGCCTTCCGATGTGGGGGCTCGTGAAGCTGCGTACGAAGCGGCCCGGGCCAGCCGCTTCGACGGCAAGCGTTGCGCCGAGCTCGGACTGCACGCCGGTACCTGCCGTGATGTCGAGCGGGCGTCGAATCAGTTTCGGCGGATCACCGGGACCTTACAGGGTCCCGGGCGCCGCCGATCGGCGGTGGCTGATGCCGAACTGGCCCGTTGTGTTCTGGTGGGCTATGCTGATCATGTCGCCCTGCGACGCACACAGCCTGGTGGCGTCGACCACCAGGACGTTTCTGACAGCCGTTCCTGCGAGATGGAGGGTCGGCGACGGGTCGTGCTGGATCGCAACACGGTGGTTGGCAACCATGGGGTTCTCGTCGCTGTCGAAGTCCGCGAAGTGGAGGCGTCGCGCGCCGAGGGGGGTGGCGTGCACACCGTCGCTTCCCTAGCCACGGCCGTGGATCCGGAATGGATGCAGGAGTTGTTCCCGGACCGGGTCGAGGCCCGGGTCGAGCTGGTGTGGGACGAGACGGAAGCTGCGGTCATGGAGGTCGAAGCCCTGCACTTCGGGGCTCTGGCGCTGCAGCCGGTGCGCCGTGTGCCTCGCGATCGAGCCGCCGCCGGTCAGATGCTGGCCGCACGTGTGGCCGCCGGCCTGCTGCGCTTCGACAGCTGGAACGCGGCTGCCGAGGCCTGGCTGGCGCGGTCTCGTTGTGTGGCCGATTGGTTTCCCGAGCGCGGATTGCTGCTCTACGACGACGACGATCTGGCCATCCTCTACAGCGAAATCGTCGGTGATGCCACGCGCTGGAACGCCGTGCGTCGAGCCCCGGTCCTCGAACCGCTGCGTCACGCCATGAGCTGGGCCGGTCAGCAGTTCGTCGAACAGATGGCGCCGGAGCGCCTGCGGCTGCCGGGTGGACAGGGCATGAAGATCACCTACACTCCGGGCGAGCCGCCCCGGGGCCGGGCCCGGATCCAGGACCTCTACGATCTCACCGAGACGCCGCGGATCGCTGCCGGCCGGGTCCCGGTGCTGCTCGAAATCCTGGCACCCAACTTCCGGCCGGCACAGGTCACCGATGACCTGGCGGGATTCTGGGAGCGCACCTACCCCGAACTGCGCAAGGAGCTGTCACGACGCTACCCGAAACACGAATGGCGCTGATCTTCCGCCTCCTGCTCGGGTCCCTGGCCGGACTGCTCGTCCTGTCTCAGTACACGACGATGGCAAAGTTCTACCGGTTGGCGGCCTCCGTCAGTTACCTGGAGCTCGGCCGCTACCTGCACGCCATCCGTGACAGGGTACCGCTGGGGACCTTCGACTGGCTGATCCTGACGCTCATCCTCCTGCTGTGTGTCCTGGTCGCAGTTCTTGAAATCCGCAGTGGCCGCCTCAGCCTCTTCCTGCGTGACGTGTTCGCCAGTGAGCGCGCCACGGTGGCTCTGCTGCTGGCCAGTTCCTGCGTCTTTGTCCGCTACTACCTGGGCACCGGCACCTTCAACTGGGCCGCCGACTCTTCCCAGCACATCGCCTACGCCGACATCACCGCCGGCGCCATCGCCAATGGTCAGCTGCCATTCTGGACCTACTACCTGGGCACCGGCTCGCCCTATATGCAGTTCTACGGGTTCCTGTTTTTCTGGCTGACTGGATTGCTGAGGTTGGTGTTCGGCGATACGTATCTGACGCTCAAGATCGTGCTTGCCGGCTGTCACGTGCTGTCCGGTCTCGGCGCCTATGCTGCAGCCCGTGCCGGGGGTTGCCGGCGGGGGGCCGCCTTCGTCGCCGGCAACGGTTTCGTCCTCTGCTTCTGGCATGCCCAGCATGTCCTGATCATGGGGCGTCTGCAGCTGTCACTCGTCT
>PBSR01000106.1 GCA_002726335.1 Gemmatimonadaceae bacterium | reverse complement strand
GTTCCTCGGCTGCTGCCGGGGATTCCTCTTCTGCTCCGCCCGCCTCTTCGACATCCGGTGTGTCGGCTTCGACCTCGGTGCCCTTGTCGATGTCCTCTTCACTCATCTCTTGTCAGTCTTCTAGCAGAATTGTTGATGCAATGTGTGTGGACGCATGCGGTGTGGGACGCGTACAGCCGATTGCTGGCTGGTCAGGCGACCAGATCGGGGGCACGGGAGGCAGCGTAATTCACCAGAGCGACGACGCGGTCATATGGCATCCGGGTGGGGCCCATGACACCGATGACTCCAATGGCCCCATGGACCTGGTAACTGGCCGTCACCAGACTGCACAGGTGCAACTCGTGCAACTCATTTTCGTCACCGATCGTGACGACGACGCCCTGGCGATCCAAGAGCAGACCGGCGAGCGCCTCACGATGCTCCACCAGATCGAACAGGTCGGCCACGTCCGAGGCATCACGGAATTCGGGTTGGACGCAGATATTCCGCGCTCCGGCCACGTGCAGCAGATCCTTCGAGGGTGCTGCCATCGTCTCGATCTCTTCGACGACAGCCCGCAGCAGCGCCGGTTCGAAGCCAGTGCCCAGTTCACGGATGCGCTCGCGGACCGTGGCCCGCACCTCCCAAACGGTCAGCCCCGCCAGTCGCTCGTTGAGGCGGACCGAAACCCCGGCGACCTCGCGGGGGTCGGCCGTGGTCCCCACTTCTATTACGAGGCTGCGAACCGGCCCCGTCTCGAGCGAGACAACCAGGAGCATGCGGCTCTCGGCCAGCCGTACCAGTTCGAGATGGTCGATACGCACCTGCTCGAAGCGGGGCGCCAGCACCAGTCCGAGTTGCATCGACACGCCGCCGATGATCTCCGCCAGCTGCCCGTGGATCTCGTCGGCGGAGACCTGCTGCAGTCTGGCTTCGATCTGATACCGCAGGCTGCCGAGCTCTCTACTGCCCCCCACGGGCTCGTTGCCGAGAGCGTGAGTGGCGTAGAATCTGTACGCCTTGTTGGTCGGCATGCGCCCTGCCGAGGTGTGCGGCTGGTGCACGAAGCCCTTGTCCTCGAGACTGACAAGCGTCTTGCGAACCGTCGCCGGACTGACATCCAGACGCTCCCGTTCCAACAGACTGGCGGAGCCCACGGGCGCACCGAGATCGACATGAGCGCGTACGAGAGCGGCCAGTACCTGCTCTTCTCGATCGCTCAGGACCTCACGAACCACGGGTCGCATCCTGAAGGGTCTGCATCCTGGAGACCTGACCTGTGGGGCCCTGCCTCGTCGGGGAATCGTGCCTAACCAGTTCAAAATAAGGGGGTTGGCCATCGGGTGCTGCACCTCGAGGCCAGACTGCCGAAAGTAACGCGACGGACGAGCATGTCAAGGCTTGTCAGACAGAGACCAGGCGGCGACTGCTGCATCGGGGACGCGGGTCCCGACCACGTGCATTGCCAGCAGCAGCGCCCCGAGGAGAGCCGAGACCTGTGGCACCCTCAGGTCCAGGGCAGTATGCCCCGCTCCTGCCATCAGTGGACGACGGAGAGCGTCGAGTTCGGCGAACACTCCGCCCGTGCAGGCGACTGCGACGGGCGCCGGCATACAGAGACGCCCCGCGACGGCAGCCACCTGGGCACCCAGGGCGCGCACCGGAATCGATGACCTCGACTGCGACCTGATCTCCCGATCGTGCGGCGGCGAACACGGCGGGACACGCTTCGGCGATTCGTTCACGGCTCAAGCCGCCGCCGTACACACCGGCGATGATCTCGTCCCACTCACTCAAATCGAGTACTTCGAGCAGATCTTTCCGCAGCTGTGTGGTCGGACCGCTGCCGTCCAGGGCTCGCAGGCCCGGCGGACACTCTCGAGCACGAGCCAGTAGGCGCTCCCCTCATCCCCCAGCACGGGATCCCACCCTCCAGCGCGTGCCTCTTCCCCGGATGCGTTGCGGCCCAGTACCATGGATCCGGTGCCGGCAATGCAGACGATCCCCGGAGAGCCGCAATGAGCGCCCTCCAGAGCCGTTCGCGCGTCTGTCACCACGAGAATACTCTCAGCCAGGACCCTGCTCTCCAGCTCCCCCTTCAGAGCGACCTGCTCCGCCAGCCGCCCGGCTCCCGCAACACCGGCACACAGCACCGCCGGATGCGTCGACACCGACGTATAGGGTCAAGGCGGTTTCCTCAACAGAAAGAGGGGGATCGACCGTATGGTCGATCCCCCCGAAGATATGCGACGGCATGCTGCAGGATCGTGCCTGCCGATCACGCCACCGTGGGTTGGTGGGTCAGGTTCAGGCGGATTCGTCGATGATGGACTGCGCCGTCTGCGTGCGCACGTCAGCCTGATCGTAGAAACCGTTCGCCGCCCGCTCACGCGACTCGGCGACGCGATCCTCCCGGACGTCGGGAACGTCCGCCATCTGCCGCTGTGCGGTACGCACTTCCGCTACCTCATTGACGACGGGGCGTATGCCATCCGTGTCGAGCATGGCGCCGGCGATTTCACGGCGAACATCCTCTGAGTTGTAGAAGCCTGACTGCACCCGCTCCCGGATCTCACCGATCCGCGGGTTGACTGTCTCTGGTGTCGCCTTCAGCGTTTCCGTCAGTTCCGCCGCGTCCTGTGCCGGACGCGAAATCTCGACGGAGTCGTCGCCCTGCCCCACCTTGTTGCGGGGTCGAGCGGCATCGGTGCGCTGATTGGGCTGGGAAACCTTCTGCAGGTTCGGTAACCCGTCGATGCGCATGATTCTGTTCCTTCGCTCTGAGTTGCGAGAGCAAACCCGCTGGTGCAGGATGCTGTCGCCCTACCGCCTCTATCTCTACTTATCGGCGGTTCGCCGGGAAACTTTAGCCCAATATACCCAGGGCCTCAGAAACGGACAACCAGGATATGGAGTCGTCCCGGGGAGAGTTCTGCTGTAGGATCGGGGAGAAGGGCTCGGTCAGCGCAGATTGTCCACAAACCGGGATTCCTGCGCGGCGGGCGGGCGTCCGTAGCCACGAGATGCACGTCGACCGGTGCGGACCTGCCTGAGTTGGCGCCGCGTCTCGCCCAGCAAGCCGCGGGCGGCCCGCTCACTCTGATCCCGCAGGTCGAGGACCGACTGGATCGTGTGCCGGAGACACTCGGTGCGCTCTGCCACCTCCGGCTGCTCACGTTCGAGCCGTATCAACTCTACCGGCAGGCGAGTGTGACGCGCGCGGACGGAGTCCATCAGGGCCCTCATGCGGCCCGTGGAGGCGTTGAGACCCCGCAGATCGTCATCACGCAAGCAGTCGCGTTGGGCGACGCCTTCGCGGTACATGGACTGGTAGTCCTCACACTGCTCGTCGAGGATCTCCAGCAGCTGCTGCAGCTTGTCAGGCGCCATCGGTGTCATCCGGTCAGTGCCACCGTTGGGCGATGGCTCACCGGTGGGCCCTCAGGGCCCTGCGCCGAGACTTTTTCCCAGGCTTCGAGCAAATTGTTGAACAATTCGATCACTTCCTCGATGGCGGCACGATCGAGGTGGGTGTTGGCGTGCACCAGTCGACGATAGCAGTACAGGTACAGCCGCTGCAGGTTCTGAGCCAGTTCATTGCCGTCATCGAGCAGCTGCTGGTCGAGGGCATACATGAGCTCCAGGATGGTATCCTGGGAACGGATCAGGCTGTTGCCTTTGCCCTCCATATCCTTCTCGTCGAGCTGCATCAGGGACCGGCGCATGAAACGCACCGCACCCTGGTAGAGCAGGACGATGAGCTTGCCCTTGTTGGCGGTCTTGATCTGGACTTCGCTGTACTGCCTGTGTGCGGGTCGGTTCATATGGTATCTATCGGCTCCCTGAGGAATTCGCCCACGCCTTCTTTATCAGCCTCTGGACAGGCCGGCCAGCTGTGAGGTAAGGAAATCGCCCTGGGACTGCAAGGTCGCCAGCGTTCCCTCGAGAGAAGCGAACTTGCCGACGAGGTTCAGCCGCTTCTGCTCGACTCGCCGTTCCATGGCCGCAATCTGGTCCTGCATATTGTCGATGGTGTCGTCGATGGCGTCTTCGCGGGTCTTGAGAGTGCCGTCGAAGCTGTCTGTGATGAAGGACAGCGTATCATCCAGGATGCGGCCGACGCCGTACACCAGGTTGATCGTGCCGAAGTCACTGGTGCCTGTGACCTCCTCCGCGGTGGCAGTTACGCGCAGCGCCAGACCATCGGTCTTGTCATTGTCTCTGACACCGGTCAGAATGCGGCCGAAGCCGTCGGCTGTCTCGCCGTTGATCGTGCCCTGCACGTCGACACCGATGTGTTCGTCGGTGTCGATTCCGAGCTGCTCGACGGACTGAGTCACAGTGAAACCCGCCCGTTCGCCGAACGAATCGTGCCGCAACATCAGGAAGCCGTCCTTGTTCTCGGCCGTGATCTCCATCTGGAAGCGGCCTTCGTCTTCGACCTCCACGGAGCCGAAATCCAGTGTGCCATCACCTTCGTTCTTCTCGACCAGAGCGAGGGTCAGATTGCTCGGACCCACCTGATTGTCGGTGATGAGCAGACGTCCCTCGGAGTCGATATTGGCACTGACATTGTTGCCAAAAGCAGCACGCACGTCGGCCAGCAGGTCACCCACCGTAGCGGTATCGACATCGGCGATGGTGAACTCGCGCTGCACTGCCGTGCCGTCATGGGTAGTGCCCTGGATGCGGATCGTGTCGCCATTGACGGCACCGGCGCCGTTGATCTGTCCGAAGGTGGTGGGTTCGGTGATCGCCGTCGTGCCATCCGTCGTGTTGGCCAGTGTCGCCCGCCGGACCTCAGCCACCTGACTGTTGAAGGCGGCGTTGATCTTGGCGACGATGTCGTCGGTGTCATCCCCGGCCTGCAACTGCACTTCGGCGAGTTTGCTGTCCCCCCCCGCCTCGGTGATCGTCACCGTCTGATCAGCGGCGATACCAGCACTCAGGTCGAGGCTGCCCAGCACTTCGGCGCGCGCCGCAGCTGTGGAGATGTCGACATCATAGTCACCGGCGGTGGTGCGCTCGTTGCTGCGCACGAACTCGATCTTGTTGTCCGTCGTCGAGCCCTCAGCGACGAACAGCTTCTTGACGCTTGCCAGGTTGTTGTCGAGGGCGTCTGTGAGACGTTCGTCGTCGATCGTCAACTGCCCCTCGCGATCGAAGGTGATGCCCATGAAGACCAGGGCATTGAATTCTCCTTCGACGGCGATACTGCCGTTGACCGCCGAACGCAGGCGCGACTGCACACCAAGCAGGGTAGAATCGCCGGCCAGCGGGCCCGCCGTCTCGGTGGCATCGTCGAAACGGAACTGTTCGGAGATCAGGTTCATCGCATTGTTGTATTCACCGACGAAATCCTCGAGTTGAGCACGCAGCTGTGACGTATCATCCTTGCTGACGCTGATTTCGATCGGCGTGCCTTCTTCGGTTGGCTCCCGTAACGTCATCGTCACGCCTTGTACAGCATCGGTGATCGTGTTCGTCGAGCGCCGCAGGGTGATCCCGTTGATGGTGACCTCGGCATCCTGTCCCGCCTGCAACTGGCCCAGAACCGTATCGATGCCGAGGATGGGATCGCGACCTTTGATCATGCCATCGGCGTCGATCAAGGGCTGCGAGAAGGCGTTGGGGACGGCGATCTGCTCGCCATTCACGTCGAGGACGGTATGTCCCATCATGTTGACGAGAACCCCCTCGTTGTTACGGGCGAACGTGCCGTTGCGGGTGTACTGGACGCCGTCCGGCGTCTCTACAGCGAAGAACCCTTTGCCCTTGATGGCCACATCGAACATGCCGCCGGTGCGTCGCAGAGGTCCCTGATCGAAGTCGGTCCAAACACCCTCGACACGGTTGATGCGCCAATCCGGATAGTCGCCGGAGAGACGCTTCTTGGACTCCTGCATTTCGCGCAGAAACATGGCGTCGCGTTTGAAGCCGGGAACCTCGGCATTGGCCAGGTTGTTGGCGATCGCCTCATGGCGACTGGACTTGGGCAGCATGCCCGACGCGGAGATGTATATGCCTTCGATCATTCTCGATCCCGTGGTCTGGTCCGGTGAAATCTGTCCCCTGTGCTCTTTAAGCAAGGGATGTGCCACTTCTACAGGGTTTCGACTGATTCCCGTAACTCTCTACATACACTTCAGTTACGGCCTTTCGAGAGCCGTGCCGGGAAGGGCTGTCTCAGGAAAGACTTTCCAGACCCGGCACGAACCGATTCCGACCCGGACAGACCGGGCCGATGCCAATCCGGCATCACGGTTGCCACCGACGGGGTGGGTTGCGAGCTTTCCCGCCTACCCCCTCCATCGGACAGGAGAAAAACTCGTGGCGAGGACCAAGAGCCAGTCACCTACCAGCCTGGGCCGGTGTCTCGCCCTGACGGCAGCGATCACAGCCTGTGCGACCACTGCGCCCGTCATCGGAGGGCCGACGCCAGATCCACCCTCCTCATCGTTCTCCGAGGCGCCCCTTCCTCACTACCTTGTCCGCCATGCCACAGAGCCGATCGTGGTCGACGGTCGACTCGACGAATTCGACTGGGCGGCGGCGCCGCAGATCAATGGTCTGGAGCGAATCCTCAACGACTACGGCCATGTCCTGCATGCGACGCGGGCTCGCATGGTATGGGACGACGATGCCCTCTACATCGCCTTCGCCTGCCGTGACCCGGACATGTGGGCCCTATATACAGAGGAAGACGATCCCATGTGGTCGGAGGAAGTCGTGGAGGCCTTCATCGATCCCGACGGCGACGGCCTCGACTACCTCGAGGTCGAGGTTAATCCCCTCAATGCCATCGTCGATCTGCATATCAGCTCGGTGCAACCGGCCTGGGTTTCGGCCATCGACTGGGACATCGCCGGACTCAGAACCGCCGTCGAGGTCCACGGGACCGTAAATGACAGCACCGACCTGGATGTCGGCTGGACGGTGGAGATGGCGATTCCCTGGTCGGCGTACTCGCCGACGATTGTCGGCGGCGGTCGACCGTCCGTCGGTGACCGCTGGCGGCTCAATCTCTACCGGATCGAACGTGGCGCCGGTGCCGGCGTCCGTGCCGCCCTGCGAGAACTCGAAGCCCGCAGCCGCCCCCTGCGCCGTCGTCTCGAGGAACTCGGCGAGAAAGAGTCTCTTGAGCGGACCCGCCTGGAGCAGCAACTCGAGCAGATACAAGCTGAGAGGGCTCCCCAGGACGAGGCCTACGAAGACCAGACCGAGTACACGGCCTGGAGTCCCACCTTCCAGCGCGGTTTCCACCACCCCGGTCGCTTCGGCGTCATCGAGTTTACCCCGTGAGCCGAGCCGGTCACCACCAGCTGTTGCTCCTGGTCCTCATCTCCCTGTTGCCGGCAACCGGGGGTGGCCAGGAGCGGCTCGAGGAGGATGCCGGTCAGGTCCGTGTCGGGCAGTTCTGGATCGACCGCTACGAGTATCCGAACATCGCCGGTCAGACGCCGAGGGTCGACGTCACCTGGGAGGAGGCCCGTCAGCTCTGTGCGGACCGCGGCCACCGCCTGTGCTCGGAGGCCGAATGGGAACAGGCCTGCCGTGGACAAGGCAATCTGGAGTTTGGGTACGGCGGCGAATTCGAACCACGCCGCTGCAACACTCCCTGGCAGGACGGCGACCGCTGGGTCCGTTCCGGGGGGCCGGCTGCCAGTGGCGACTATGAAGGCTGCAGCACGCCGG
Source organism: Gemmatimonadaceae bacterium (assembly GCA_002726335.1). Next base: position 25,990 of record PBSR01000106.1, on the reverse strand, counting down.
ACGGTGTCCATGACATGATCGGCAACGTCTGGGAGTGGACGGATGGCTGGTACGACCGCGCCTCGGGCTGGCGGGTCGTCCGCGGAGGATCCTGGTTCCACAGCGTCAACTACTCGCGCGCCGATGGCCGCTACGGACGCCACCTGACACACGACTACAGCCTCGACCTCATCGGCTTTCGCTGTTGCCGTTCCGGCGAGTCGGGGGCCAGGGCGGACTAGGATCGTCTTTTGCTGAAACAGAACCTGCACGTTTCGTGCGTGCTCCACCACGTAGAGACTGCCTCGCCCTAATTGCCTGTTCCGCAGCTTATTATGAGTTTTTCATGAGTACATTCCTTACGTATAGACCAGGCGACAGGACGGCTGATTCTGCCTCTTCGAGGACGCCATGTGCCCGTCTGGCGTGTTGCCACATGCCATGACATCCAAGTCGATCCTCATCGTCCTGTTGGCCATGTCCGGGTCTTTTACGACAATTCTCGCCGTCCTGGGCTATGCCCTGGGACCGGATGTGCTGTCAGGGGCACGGACCCGCCAGGCCAGGACAAGTGACCGCGTGGCGGTGGCTCCCCCGGGACCGCAGCTGCGACGTCCACCTGAAGCAGAAGAGCTCTACGACGAGGAGGCGGATCGTCGTCTGCGGGGTATTCCTGATGTTCCCGATACCCCCTCGCCGCTCTCCGACATACCTGGCCCCCTGCCGCCGCCGGCTGCCAGGAAGGCCGAGATCGATGCCCTCGCCCGTGTCACCGAGCGGCGCCTGCAGGGCGTCGAACGAGCTCTGACTCGGCAGGTCAAGGCACTGAATCAAAGCCGAGACGAGATGCTCGTAGAGTTCGCCGGCCAACTCGCCGCCATGTCTGTGGCGGAAGCGTCGGCGGAGCTCTCAGCCCTGGACGACGAGACCGCCGCCCTGACCCTTGGCTACCTGGGGGCGGCGCGGCGCGGCGCGATCCTGCGCACGCTGAAGCCGCAGCGCCGAACTGCCATCGAGAAGATCATCCGCCGACTCCCCGCTCGTTAGAAACAAGAAGGACTTTCTGCTATGAGCTCCCTATCCCCGGACCTGACCCACCCCGTGCCCAGAAGTGGCGCCGTGGTCGTGCCCGTCCTCGGCATGCACCGAAGCGGCACCTCGATGTTCACACGGGCCCTCGATCTTCTGGGAGTCAGCCTGGGTGAACCTCTCATGAAACCTCAAGCAGATAATCCTAAAGGGTTCTGGGAGAACGAGTTCTTCTATGAAGTAGATCTGCGTCTCCTACAGGCTATGGGGTGCCACGTGAGCGGCTATGGAACCCGGGACCAGCTGTTGAAGGTACCTGGGCTCTGCGGTCTGGTGGAGCGCTCGGATGAGAATCTGACCGTCGTCGAGAACTACCTGGCGGACCAGTTCGAGGGCCGCCCGTTCTGGGGATGGAAGGATCCGCGCAGCGTCCTGCTGTTCCCTTTCTGGCTCAGTAGCCTCGTCGAGTTGGGCTTCCGCAGAGTTCGGCCCACGGTGATCACTCGGCATCCGGCCAGCGTCGTCAGTTCCCTCGCGCGTCGCACCGACCTCGGGGCCCTGGCCCCCGCCCTGGGATGTTCGGTAGAAGACCTGGCTCTGCACATGTGGACGGCGTACAGCCATATCCTGCTGGATATCGTGGACGAGACCGGCTGCTTCGTCAGCCTGCACGAGTGGTATCTGGACGCCGGTTCGGCCCGGGATGAGTTGGCCCGATGCCGGGACTATCTCGGTCTTCCGGGCGATGAAGGCGCCATGAGAGCCGCTCTCGACTGGCTGGATCCCGGGGCCGTCCATCACCGCGAACCAGGTCCCCTGGAAGGACTGGCCGGGGCGGACGAGGCCCTGCTGCTGCACGAGGATCTCGCCGGCCGTGCCCGGGCTCAGCGGGCTGGCTGGCGGTTACGGTTCGCCGCGTAACAGCTTCTGCGGCAGCCCCATCAGGAGTCAGCGGCCAGTTCGTCGTAGATATCCTCTAGACGTTGCGCCTGCCGTAGAGCGTCGTATTCGGCCTCCACGTGGGCTCTGCCTCTTCGCCCCATTTCAGCCCAGTTCTCCGGTGCTCTCAGCATCTGCCGCAGGACATCCACAAGGGCGTCGATGTCTCCCTCTGGCGCCAGCAACCCTGACCCGCCATCGACGACGTACTCAGGGATGTCGGCGTGGGCTGTCGCCACCACGGGGACACCGGCAGCCTGGGCGTCGAGTAGAATCACCGGTGCCCCCCCTTCGGAGTCCCCGTCGTCGGCGGTTCGGCTCGGCGCCAGTATCATATCACAAGAGTCAAGTGCTTGTAGGACTTGCTTATACGTCATGACTCCAGACAGTTCTACCCGGTCCCCGAGCCCGGAATCGACGATGGCCTGCCCAATCAGGTCACGTTCGGGTCCGTCACCGATCATGGTGACTCTGACTTCGATGTTGGCAACCCCCTGCAAGGCCTGCCCCAGGGCTCGCAGTCCGTCCGGGAATCCCTTCTTCTGTCGGAAGTGACCGCACATCAGAATGTGCACCGGTCTGTCTCCGGCACCCCGTTCACGGAACGGGATCTGCCGGGTGTCGACACCGAGGTGGTGGACGCGGATCTTCTCGGGAGGGGCGCCAGCTGCCGCCACATGCCCTGCCATCGTCGCGCCTTCGGCCAGGAACAGCCGGCCCCGCTCGAAGAGCTCGACATACCGCCGGCGCCATTGCGGCAGGCGGGCGAAGCTGGTCGCATCGGCGCCGTAGAACGTCGTCAGCAGGGGCAGACCGGTACTCCTGATCGCCCGCAGACACCGGCAGCCCTGGTAGCCGAAGTGGGCGTGAACGACCCGGGCGCCGGCACGGCGGAGAATCCCACCATAGAACGGATATTGTCCCGTCCAGCGGCGTACGATCCGGTTGATCAGTCGTCGAGGCACATCCAGCCCTTCAGACGACCACAGGTCGGCCACGGGATACTGGTCGAGATTGCGGGCTTCCTGGGTCAGAACCACGGGACGCCAGCGCTCGAGCCAGGCGATCTGGTTGTAGATCCAGGAACCGCCGCCATCCCACAGGAAGGGCGTGGCACAATGGGCTACGACAGGCTTCTCTGCGTCGGCTGCCATCACCAGCCTCCAGACCCCTGCCTTTGACACGAATCAGGCCCCCGGCTATTCTCGGCCCTATGATCCGCCCCTTCCGTCCAGCAGACATCGACCGCCTGAAGGAAATCACCTCGATCTGCTTTGACGGGGTCTCCATCGACCGCAACATCGAGGAGAAATTCGGCCCCATCGGCGACCATGACTGGCGCTTCCGCAAGCTGCGCCATATCGACGCCGATGTGGCGGGTGACCACGCCCGGGGTGTCTTCGTTTTCGAGGAAGATGGCACGATCCTCGGGTATATCACGACGCGGCTCGACGCGGACAGCCGCATCGGCTGGATTCCGAACATGGCCGTCGATCCGGACTGCCAGGGACGGGGCCTCGGCCGACAACTGATGGAATACGCTCTCGAGTTCATGCGCACCGAAGGCATGGAAGCGGCCAAGATCGAGACGCTCGAGCAGAATGCGGTGGGCTCCCGGTTCTATCCGGATGTCGGCTTCGAAGATGTGGGTCGACAGATCCATTACCTGATGCGCCTGTAGAGGAAGGAAAAGCACCGAATGTCGGATCGACACAAGGAACTGGCAGCCCGCAAGGCTGTCGAGTACATCCAGGACGGCATGGTGGTCGGTCTGGGCACCGGCTCCACGGCCGAGTTCGCCATCCGGGCCCTGGGTGAGCGGGTCCAGGAAGAAGGTCTCGAGATCCAGTGTGTCCCCACCTCTGAGGCCTCGGCCGCTCTCGGTGAGCAGTTGGGGCTCGACGTCCAGAACTTTGAGGACAATCCCGTCGTCGACCTGACCATCGATGGGGCCGACGAGGTCGACCCGGAGCTCAATCTCATCAAGGGTCTGGGTGGCGCCTTGCTGCGGGAGAAGATCGTCGCCGCTGCCAGCACCCGGGAGATCATCATCGTCGATCCAGGAAAACTCGTCGAGCGGCTCGGTACGCGCTCGCCTCTTCCGGTGGAAGTGATCCCCTTCGCCTGGGGCCTGGCAAAGATGCGGCTGATGGACGTTGCCCGGCGCGCCGAGCTACGCCGCGGTGATGATGGCGAGGAATATACCACTGACAACGGCAATTTCATCCTCGATTGCCACTTTCCGGACGGCATCGACGACGCTGCGAGCCTCGATCGAGCCATCGATGAGATCCCCGGTGTCGTTGAGAACGGCCTGTTCGTGAATCTGACCGACATCGTCGTCGTCGGCCTCGACGATGGCCAGTGCCGCGTTATGGAACGGCCTCGCTAGGAGCCAGCTGAACGCCGACTGCCTCGTCGTAGACCAGCTCGCCGCCATGGAAGCTGGTCAGGGCCAACAGTACCAGTCCCACCCCCCCCACAGTCACCCAGATCCACATGGATCCCGTCGCCACCCGGGGTCGCAACAGACGTGGCAGCCGTCCCAGCAGGGCGATGAGGAACAGCAGAAACGTCGCTGTGCCCAGATCCTCGTGCTCCTGGATGGCGGCAGCCACACCAGACTCACGGTAGCCGGCGGCGTCGGCGTTGCCGCTGACCACCGATGCGGCGGCACCTGCCGTGCCGGCCGCGAGCAGGGCATAGGCGATGCGGTGCCATGCCTGCCGATGCAGGAGCAGGGCGGCGGCATCGGTGACGACCGCCGCGCTGAGCAGAGCGATGGGGAAATGGATGAAGATCGGGTGCCAGGGCATCGAGTTCTGAGAGTAGCCGCGAACCCAGGCGCCGGCAAGTTGACCGCTGCCGCCGGGGCGGCTACTGTGGCTGACCTGTGACGACTGCACTGGCTCCCTCTTCCTCTCGCCGAGGCCCCCACCATGGCATCCGATGTCTACCACCACATTCAGAACCTGCCGCTGGCCGACACCCATGAACACCTGCGCAAGGAGGACGAGTGGGTCCAGGAAGGGCCGGCAGACGTGTTGTGTGACCTGTTCACGAACTATGTACCTGCCGATCTCTTCAGTGCCGGCGCCTCCGAAGAAGCCGTCAGGCAGCTCACGGATCCCGCCGCCGGCAGCGTCGCCGAGCGCTTCGCCGCCATCGAACCGGCCTGGCAGGCCATCCGCCACACGGGGTACGGCGAGGCCGTCCACATTCTCGCCAGCGAGGTCTACGGCATGGGATCCGATTGGGGTGTCTCAGAGGTCGAGGGCGCCGGGTCTCAGTTGGCCGAGTGGCGGCAACCCGGCGGTCGTCTCCGGTTGCTGCAGCAGGTGGGCGGGATCGATCACTGCCAGACGGATGATTTCTGCTGGCCCTGCCTGTCGGATGCATCCGGGCCGGATTTCTTCTTCTATGACATCAGCTGGGCCGGATTCTGCAACGGTCAGATCAACGCTGAAGAACTGGCAACTGAGACCGGCGTTACCGTCACCGACCTGGCAAGCCTGCGTCAGGCCATGGCGGCCATCTTCACCCGTCACGCGAGCCACGCCATCGCTGTCAAAGCCCAACACGCCTACAACCGGACACTGCAATGGCACGAGCGGACGGACGCCGAAGCGGAGGCGGTCCTGCAGCAGACGCTGCGCGGTGACGACGTCGCCGAGGACTCCCGTCTGGCCCTGGGTGACTGGTGCTGGGCCCGCGGCATCGAACTGGCCATCGAGCACGACCTGCCCTTCAAGCTGCATACGGGATACTACGCCGGCACCGATCGCATGCCGGTGAGTCGCATCGCCGCGGGCAATCTCTGTTCACTGCTGGGGAAATACCTCGACTGCCGCTTCGTCCTGATGCACATCGCCTATCCGTATTCCCAGGAGCTGGTGGCCCTGACCAAGCACTACCGCAACGTCTACGCCGACCTCTGCTGGGCCTGGTCCATCGACCCGTATTCGAGCCTGGACTTCGTGCGTCGCTTCCTGCACGCAGCGCCGTCAAACAAACTCTTCGCTTTCGGCGGTGACACCAGCTGGCCCACCAGCGCCGCAGCCTACGCCATCCAGGCGCGACGCTGGCTGACCCGCGCGTTGCAGGGGGAAGTCGACGACGGCCTGCTCTCGGAAAGCCAGGCCATCAGCGTCGCCTCCAGCCTGATGCGGGACAACCAGTACTGCTGTTTCCGCGTCGAGGAGAAGAAGAGCCAGGCCCGGTGACTGGAGCCTCGCGGCTCCAGCAGTTCATGCGGGTGTCGTCGAGGTGAGCATCGCCTTGAGATAGCCCATCGCGAAAGCCATACCCGCGTTCCACGGGGCCGCACAGTCCATCTGTGGGGCATGATCCGGGATCACGAGGCCGTCGTACTGATTCCGGTGCAGGATCCTGAAGATGCGCTCCACGTCCAGGTCGCCCTCGTCGATGAAGGTCTCGTGATAGTGGGGTACCCTGCCGCGGACATTGCGCAGGTGGATGTACTTGACCACACCCTTGCGAGTGTAGTTGTCGATGCACTCGTAGATGTCACCTGCACTCATCTCGGCCAGTGTTCCGATGCAGAATTCCAGCCCGTTGTGAGAGCTGGGATGGATTTCGAGTAGTCGCTGATACATCTCGTGCTGGTAGACGAGGCGGGGCTGGTTGCGGACCACGGGCAGCGGCGGATCGTCCGGATGCAGGGCCATCTGGACGCCGCACTCCTCGGCGACGGGAATGATTCGCTCCAGGAACCAGGCCAACCGCTCCCACAGCTCGTCGTGCGTGATCGTGGGTTCGTCTTCGTCCGGGGCCTCCTCGTCATACACCATGTTCCAGGCCATGCCTCGCTTCATCGGTGTCGTGACGAGGGGGTGGTCGGCACCGGCCATTCCCGGGGTCTCCGTGTCGCCGCGGGCAAGGGGGCGGGACAGGCGACCGGCGACGCCGGCGATGGAGAAGTTGTACCCCATGATGGGGATGCCTGCCCTGCCGATGTTCTGGATCGTCCGCTTGAGATCCTCCATCTGCTGTTCCCGGCGCGGACCATCCAGCAGCACATCATGCCAGTGGGCGGGATCGAAGTTCTCGATGGCCTCCCAGGTCAGTCCAGCGGCCTCGATGTCCTTCTTGATGCCGCAGAGCATGTCATAACTCCACAACGTCCTGTCATCAGCCACGCCCCAGCCGTTCAGGTCGTCTACCGGCTGCCCGGCTTCGATGCTTCCCGGCTTTCTGAAGTAGTCGGCCAGGTGCACGACCATGTGGGTGGCTCCGCACTGCCGGGCGAAGCGGTAGTTTTGCACCTTCAGGTCGTGGCGGTATAGGCCGAAGCCGAGTTTCATCCGTGTCCTTCGTGTTCAGCGTGTCTACCGGTAGCGCCTGTTTCAGTGGTCTGCTTGGCGGCGGACGGCGGGTGCCGGCGGCCCCATGACCACCGTCTCCGGATGGCGGTCGAGCCACGAGCGCCAGCTGGTCCGTTCCGACGGGTAGGATCGCAGACGCAGGCCTCGCAGGGGCCCCGAGATGGCCACTCCCTCAAGAGTCCACAGGCTGATCGTCGACCGATCGTACATGACGAGCGCGCTGTTGCGCAAGATTCCCGTGATGCCGAAGGTGAGCACCGAGTCGATCCTGTTCGCTCTCTCACGAAGGATGTCGGGCCGGATCGTTGCCTGGTAGATGATGCTGCGTTCCACGATCGGACACCAGGCGACGGCGACGGGGTCCTTGCCCAGCCGATCATTCACCAACTCGTGGCCGTTGAGGAACTTGATGGGGTAGGCCTTGGTCACGCCCTGATGTTCGATGCCCACCACCTGGTCGGCACCGGTGAGAAAGATCCTCGCCTCTGCCGAGTCGACGAAGGTCGGTTCATCGATCGCCGGAATCCGATCGAATGACCGTTGCCGTACATGGCTCATCACCGCGATCAGTTCGGGATCCTCGGCAGGGCTCGAATAGGGCTGAGCTGCCGCCGTACCGCCGACACCGATGGCCAGCAGGATGAGGAACAGAGGGCCCGAATCGTTAGCACACATGGTAAGCTCCGATGGTGTCCATCAGAGCTTACTCTGTGGCCGCGGTCCCCTCCGTGATTGATTCACGCAGGGATCAGATCTTCACCGCATTCGCCTTCACATAGGCCTCCACCCGCTCGCCGGTGGCCATCCAGGGAAAGGTCCCACCCGGGGGGAAGTAGTAGTGGTACTCCGCGTACTCCAGGCCGTACGGCTCCCCCATCCGCTTGTTCTCTTCCAGTCCGAACAGCCGGATATACTGCCGATCCGCCGTCTCGTCATTCTCCCCCAGTTCGGGCAACCGCAGCCCTTCCTTGGCCAGACGCTCCTTCAGTCTTCGACCATGGGCACCGGCCGGCCCCTGCGACTTGTTCGTCGCCATGGACTCGATCTTCTTGTCGAGAAAGGGTGAGATGTCGGTCACGTGGTTGTACGGCGAGCCGGGGCGCATCACCCAGTAGTACTTGTCCTTTACGCCATGAGGCGCCAGGCCGGCCTGGACCTGCTCGGGAAAACTCTTGGCCGCCCCGGCGATCCAGCAGGCCGACTCCACGGCGTACCCCGTGATGTAGTGGTCGGGGTTCTCCTCCCATTTCGCCCACGGGTGAAAACTCATCACCGTATCCACCCGCAGGTGACGGAACAGGAAGATCAGCCGGCAACGCTGTTCGATGATCGCGTTCTCGTCCTGCCGGTGATTGCGGTACCCGAGATTGAAAACGTCTTCGATGCCAAGGCAGTCAGCCAGAGCATCGACGTCGACTTCGTTGCTCTTGATGGCGTCGGCGATCGTGCCGGGACCGCACTTCTCGTCATTCGTCGTCTGAATGATGTACGCCTTGTAGCCCTCGGCCACGAGCTTGGCCACCAGCCCGCCCGAGCACAGGGGCATGTCGTCGGCGTGGGCCTGCACGATCCCGAGCACCTTGCCCTCATGAGGTCTCTTGTCGTCGAAGGTGTCGACCTTGACGGGACCGTGGGTCGTGTCCTGTGCGTACCAGCCGTCGTGCATCAGGTTGTCTCGTTCTGAAAGAGTTCCACCACCTCTCCATCCGGCCCTTTGAAGAAAGCGATGCGCACCGGTGTCGGCCCCGGACGGCTGGGGATGTCAACGCTCTTCGGCTCCAGGGTCACCTCCACGCCGGCCGCCCGCGCCCGTTCCAGGGCGGCGTCGCAGTCGTCGGTGCGGATGGCGAAGTGGATGATGGCTCCCTCGGGCTTGGGACCGGGTGTGCCACCGGCGAAGATCTCGATATAGTTGCCATCACCACTATCCATCATCATCGCCCGCTTGTCCCCCTCGCCCCAGGCGATCTTCTCGCGGAAACCCAGCGTCTCACCGTAGAACCGGACGCTGGCATCGAAGTCCTGAACGCGGATGGCGACATGGTGGAAGCCACCTCCGCCGATCGTCTCATTCTTTCCTGTCATCTGTTTGCCCCTTTGATGTCCTTGAGTCTGGCTGCCTCCGGCAGATCCCGGTAATACGGATCCAGCGGGAAACAGCCCGAGATCATGCCGTTGCGTGGCGCCGTCGTGCAGTCGGAGAAGGTGCGGCAGATCCGCTTACGTGTCAGCTTGCCCGTTTCCAGTGCGTCGGCGGGCAGGTCGGGGTAGGACAGGACCATCCGGCCCAGGCCCGCCAGATCGACCTTCCCCTGTCGCACCAGCGCCTGGGCCACGTGGGGCAGGTATTCCTGCAGGTAGGAGTACCCCGATCCCAGGATCACCAGATCGTCACCGAAACGGGCCTTGATCTCGGCCACCATCTGTAACTGCCGGGCTACGCCGACAAGCGGGTCTTCCGGGGGCTGATAACCATCGGAGGGTGGGAACAGCGCCGGTCGCTGGATGTGCGGATTGTAGTAGGGACTGCCACAGGACAGATTGACGAGGCGGATGTCGAGATCGCGCAACAGCGCCAGGAACTGGAAGGTCTCGGACAGATCCCATGACAGGGGGTCTCCGGCATCCGTGCCGAAGCCATATCGATACGGCAGACAGTCGTCCACCGGTTCCGGAATCCCCGGACCCAGCTTGCCGCCCTCGCCGCCCTCCGGATCAGGCCGGAAGGGCACCCAGTCGAAAGCTGACAGGCGCACGCCGATGGCGATGGCGTCGGCGCCCTGATCGTCACGGATGCCGGCCACGATACGCCGCAGAAAGTTCGTCCGTCCCTCGAAGGAGCCGCCGAACTCCCCGTCGCGGGTGAAACCGGACAGCAGTTCGTGCGCCAGGTACCCGTGACAGTGCTTGACATCGACGAAGTGGAATCCTGCGTCGCGGGCGATGCGGGCACCGTCGATGTAGAGTGTGATCAGCTCTTCGAGAGCAGCATCGCTGATGACGACGTCGTCGTCAGGGCCGATGCCGAACTTGCGATCGAGGATCGGATGCCGGTAGACGATGGCCGGTTCGAGCCGATCCTTGCGGAAGGGGCGGCAGAACCGGCCCGAATGTGTCAACTGCAGTCCGACGACGAGCCCGTCCTGCGAACCGAAACGCTCTTCGTGGGCCGCCACCAGCAGATCGTGCAGCTCGACGATCCCCGCTTCGGTCTCGCGGCGACACATCAACTGATTGGGGTTGGCCCGCCCCTCTGGCGCCACGGCGCAGGCTTCTCCGCCCCAGATCAGTTTGGCCCCGGAGATGCCGAAATTGCGCCACCTTCGACGCACCGCGTCAGTCGGCAGGCCGTCGGTGGTACCGTCCCAGCCCTCCATCGGATGGATGGCGTAGCGGTTGCCGATGGTGAGTCCATTCCCGGCATCGATCGATTGCGCCAGGGGTGACTCGGGTGCTGTCAGGATGTCGTCGTCACACGGTATGTCGATGTCGAGCTCGGCGCAGCGGGTGCGCAGACTGGCGGCGGCTTTGAAAGTGGACACCCGCGGATAGCGGTTCTTCTCAGGCACTTGGCTGACCCGTTCCCAATGGCTTGGAGAGCAGGCGAAGGCCGAGGCCAACGCCCGTGATCATGATCCCGGTACTGAACAGCTGCGCCCCGGTGAGGCCGAAGAGGACCTCCGGATTGAGGCGGATCGTCTCCACGCCAAATCGGGCAGCGCCGGCCAGGATCAGATACAGGCAGAACAGCAGTCCCGGCCGGTACGCCGATAGCGCCTTGCGCGAACTCCACAGCACGGCGAGGATGGCCAGCCCCATCAGCGTCTCGTAGACGGGCGCGGGATGGACGATCTGTGTCGTCGGTACAACACCATCCGGGTAGGCCATCCCCCACGGCAGGTCGGTGGGCACGCCGTAGTCGCCGTCGCCGGCAAGTTGACAGCCGATGCGACCGATGGCATACCCGATGGTCAGACCCAGACCGCTGGCATCGGCCGTCGATGCCAGAGGCGCACCATGGCGGGCGATGGTCCACAGAAGTGCCAGCGCCGCCACAATAAAACCACCATGGAAGGTCAGGCCACTGCCGGAAAACAGGCTGCCCAGCGTCTCTCCCCACGTCACGTGGTCGGGCAGCTCGAACAACACGAAATAGAGCTTGGCCCCGGCCAGCCCACCGAGAATACCCGTCGTCACCAGTGACGTGGCCAACTCGGGGTCGATGCCGCGGCGGTCGAGTTCCCTCTTTATGAGGTAGTGCCCTGCCAGAAACCCCAACACCACCATGGGGCCGAAGGTGGGCAGACGGAACGTGCCGATCTCGAGCCAGTACGGATACAAGTCAGTTGCCTTGCTCTTCAGCTGCCAGGTCGCGGAGTCGCGTCCGAACCTCGGCGGCGATCTCCCGATAGACTTCATAGGATGTCAGTTGCTCTCGTCGCGCGGCAGGGCAGTCCGGTGTTACCGGGACACCTGCACGGATGCGAGCCACACCGTCCGCAACATCGATATGCAGCGGCACGACGGGCACGCCGAGCTCGAGTGCCAGCAAGCCGATGCCGGACTTGAAGGCGCCGGAGCCGCGGCCGGCGGCCCCCCGCTGGCCTTCCGGGAAGAGCAGCAGAGGGCGTCGCGAGCCAAGTTGGGCGACCGCTGCCCGCAGCCCGGACTCCAGACTGTCATACCTGGCGAGTACGACTCGATCCACCAGCCATCCTCCGAGGACAGCCGGCCACCCGCAAGGCAGATCCTCCTCCTGTTCCACCATCAGGCACACACCATCGACGTACCCGCGAAGGCAGGTCAGCACAGACGCCGTCGATCGGCTCTGGTTGCCGGCGGCCACCAGCAGATAAGGCTGATCGGCCGGGAGGTTCTCGCTGCCAGCGATTCTTACGCCCTGGAGCCGCCCGAGAATACGCCCGGCGAGGGCCCCCATCCTGCCGGGTCGTCGGCGGGTCGTCACGTGTTGCAGAATGGCTGACCAGTACGTGGCCGACACGGGCTTGGCCACGGCATCTGCCCCGACCCGGTCAAGCAGCTGGCGTAGTGTCGTGGTGCCGCTGTCGAACAGACCGCTGACCCGATCGCCTTCCCCCTGGTCGAGGCCGGCTGCCAGTTCGGCCGCCATCAGTGAGTTGATCATGGTGTCCAGCGGCGCATCCGCGTGGGCGACGACCTCGCTCACGGCCAGTCCGGACAGGTCACTGACGCGCTGATAGATGTCGCGTTCCCAGGGAGCCAGACTGTGGCCGATATCGACTTCGGCGGCAGCGCTCCCTGCCCGTTCCAGCTCCGCCCGCAGAGCGGCGCGATCAACGCGGCCATCATCGAGGCGTGGCAGCGGGCGGCGCCACACGTGCACCTGCGCGATGCGCTGGTACGTCGGCAGATCACGGGATATGGCATACACCCGCTGACGAACGGCGTCGGCCACGTCCTCGGCGACGAGCTCGCGCGCCCCGACGGCCAGCACGGCGACGCCGTGTACCTGCTCTCCCAGAGTGCGCGAGGAAGGCAGGCCGACGACGACGAGTTCCTCGGTGTGTGGCAGGTCGGCGTAGAGATCCTCCAGTTCGGCTGGATAGACGTTCTTGCCAGCACCGGTGACGATCAACTCGCGCTGCCGGCCCGTGATCGTAAGGTATCCGTCGGCGTCGAGGCGTCCGATGTCTCCGGTGTAGAGCCAGCCGTCACGCAGGATCTGGGCCGTCAGGTCGGGCCGATCCAGGTATCGCTGCATCAACGTGTGCCCGCGAACCAGGATCTCGCCTTCCTCCCCGTCAGGTTCGGCGTCTATGCGGATTTCAACACCGGGCAACGCGATACCGACCGAGCCACGGCGACAGTCCTGAAAGGGATTCACCGTAACCACGGGTGACGCTTCGGTCAGCCCATACCCTTCGTGGATCGTGAGCCCGAGTCGGGCATAGGCGTCGAACAACTGGCCGTCGAGGGGGGCCCCGCCGCTGACGATGAGCCGCAGGCCCTTCAGGATGGCTGCATTCGGTCCGTCCACTCCATCCGGGTCCAGTCGCGAAACCCGATCGATCAGGATCTTCAGGATGCGTGGCACCGCCAGCAGGGCGGTGATCTTGCGATCACGGATGGTCTGCAAAATCCGACGACTGTTCAACGGGGCGTCGAGATAGGTCATGGTCGCGCCTGACCAGAGCGACAGCAACAGTCCCCCGGTGAACTCGAGGCCGTGATGCAGGGGCAGCAGCGACAGCCGCCTGTCTGACTCGAAGAGGGGCTGCACCTCGCTGAGCCCGAGCAGATCGGCGATCAGGTTGGCGTGACTCAGCACGACACCCCGCGGATCGACTCGCGTACCCGAGGTGAAGATGATCGACGCCTCCATCCAGGCGTCGAGTTCCGGCTCCACAAAACAGACGGGAGCAGGGCTGTCCGGAGCGGGACCTTGCCGATCCGACGCCTGCGGCTCGCCACTGTGCCAATCGATAGCATGTCCGGACCACTCATCGAGTGCCTGCACCGAGTCCAGCAGGTCGACGGTGGCGATGAGAGCAGTGGCCTGCACAAAGTCGGCGATACGAGCGACCTCGTCGGGTGCTGTCAGTGGATCGACGGGCACTACGACGCCGCCGAGAAAGGACACCGACAGGTAGTTGATGACCCAGTCGGACCCACTGTCCCCCGCCAGCACGACCCGCTCCGTCGGCGCCAGGCCCAGCGCCTGCCAGTATCCGGCACGTCGCTCCACACGCTCCAGCAACTGCGCATACGTCAGCGTCGACCAGGCGCCGCCAGTCTGCATCTCGCAGGCCACCGCTTCCGGATATCGGGCACAGGCGGCACGTACCAGATCGGGAAGCGTATCGAGCTCCTCTTCGACCTGCAGCCGCGCCTCTTCGATTCCTGGTTCCTGCGGCGCTTCCGGCAACACCGCTTCCATGGCGAATTCATCGCGCAGCACGTGGCGCCGCATACCCGGCATGTGGATCTCTTCGACGTATTTCTTCCAGTCGATCCGCGTCACGTCCAGGCTGAAAGTCTCGCGTTCGTCATCGGGAAGGGACTCGAAGAGAGCGCGCGTACGGCCGGTCTGAAACTGGCAGTCCAGATGCGTGTAGGGGTTGTAGATGTCGATGTAGTAGAGCACCCGCTGCAGGCGCACACGCATCGACCGCAACAGGCGTTTCCGCGTCGGCGATGGCTTGCGACCGGGCAGGTTGTTGAGCAGCCACTCGCGCACTCTGATGGGGTAGAGATGCTTCAGGTGGAACACGAGGCGGAAGGTGCGCAGACTGGGATAGGTCCACGCCGGCAGCGCCGGTGGATCATCGCCCATGTCCGTCATCGGCAGCCGCTGATAGTGGGCCCGCACGCTGTCGAACATCTCGCCGATCTTCACGGGGTTCTCACTCCCGGAGGCGATGTGGAAGACTTCCACACCCGCCGGATTCGCCCGGGTGGCCGCCGCCAGGCAGCCATTGACAACCATGTCCACCGGGATCACATCGATGACGACATCGGGGCGCGCGGGAAAATCCGGGATCAGACCGCGACCGTAAGCCGCCAGCAACGGATCCATCACCTTGAGGCCGGTGATCCAGCCCGGCTCCGGGTCCGACAGGCTGCTTTCGATGATGCTCGGCCGGACGATGACGAGAGGCATGTCGCCCCGCCGCAGATCCAGAAGTTGCTCACCCATCGCCTTCGTGTAGGTGTAGACGTCGGTCCAGCCTCGGACTTTGCCCCGACGCATGCCTTCGTCCACCAGCCGGCGCTCGATCCACTTGCCACGCCGGCCGTTGACCAGCCCTTCGAGACGTGTACGGGTCATCTTGCGCCCACCGCTGCGCGGATACTGCCGCAGAATGTCACGCTTCAGATCCCGGGTGAACATCTCGGATTCGGCCTCTTCACGTACCGCTGCACAGAAAGCCAGGCAGTCAGCCACCTCCGCCTCGGGATCAAACCCGCCCCCGGCGTCATCGCCCTCCATGATCTGCCGCATGTCGAGGTTGGTGGGTAACACTTCGTCTGGGATGCGGCCGCTGCGCTGGCCGTTGACATAGGCTGTCGACACGTGCACGAAGTCGATCCGCCGCCCGGAGGACTGCGCCAGCTCCAGCAGCGTCTGGGGGCCAGCCACATTGGCCTGCACCGAAACATCGAGGGGTTCATCAAACACGACGGTGGCGGCGATGTTGAAGATCGTGTCCACCTCCGCCATCAGGCGGTGACGGTCCTCCTCTGTCAGACCCAGATCGGCACGGCGCTCATCGATGGTGACAGGAACGACCTTGGCTCGCAACTGCTCCCAACGCTCGGCATCGACTCGCAGGGGTGCGAAAAGGCTGGTTCCGTAGAGCTGTTCGAGCCGCTCTGCCGGTGCTACCTGACCACCGTCACTGCGCCGCCGCGGTCTTATCAGGACGTAGATCCGCCTCACTTGTTGGCCGAGAGAGCGCAAGGTCTTGGCGATCAGCGCCGAGCCGACGAAGCCGGTACCACCGTGAATCAACAGGACACGATCGGTGTAGTAGGTGCGTATCATCGACGGTTGGGCGACAGGCCGGACTCCCTGGAATCCGGGGTTTCTCCCTGGCCATCACCGGCTGCATCCGGGGCGGGATTCTGGCGCGTGATGTAGGGGTGTCTGATCGACCGCCTGAGCGCCTCGCGATCGACGGGCCGCGGCGTGGCGTCCGTGTCCTCGGTCCTGTTCATACAGGCGAAAGTAGGTCCCGTGCGGCCCTGTGTCAGGCAGGCATCGGCTGTCTATCTTGTCCCTGTGACGTCACCCTGGACCCTGATAGCCAACCCGACCGCCGGTGGCCGCCGCGGCGTGAGTGCCGCACAGGCCTCTGCCGCACGGCTGCGTCAACTCGGCCACGAGGTGGACCTTCGTTTCACGGAGCGCCGGGGGCATGGCACACAGCTGGCGACTGCGGCTGTGGCGTCCGGGCATGGCGCGGTCCTCATCTGCGGTGGGGATGGTACGGTGACCGAGGTCCTGTCAGCCCTTGCCGGGACCCGAACCGCTCTCGGCCTGATACCACTGGGAACGGGAAACGACCTGGCGCGGGCTCTGGGGATCCCGCGATCCCCCAGAGGGGCGGTTCGGCTGCTGCACGGTGGACAGCCCCGCGCCACCGACCTGGGACGCTGCGGCGATCGCTGGTTCGCAACGGTGGCGGCCTTCGGCTTCGATGCCGAGGTCAGCCAGATCATGGAGGCGGGGCGCGCCCCCCTGCCCGGTACCGCCGGTTATCTGTTGGCGAGCCTGCGCCACCTGCGAGACTTCCGGCCGCCCCGTGTGCGTCTCACCGGTGAATTCGGCGAACTCGACGAGGAGGTCTTCCTCACGGCCGTGGCCAACACCCGCTCGTACGGTGGCGGCCTGCGCATCGCCCCCGACGCCTGCCCCGACGACGGCCGTTTTGACGTGTGCATCATCGACGGCAAGCTGTCCAGGTCGACGCTTCTGGGGCTGCTGCCACGGGTGTTCGGTGGAGGCCACGTTCGCCATCGCTCGGTACAGATCCTCCGAACCCGCTGGATCCGCATAGAGCCGCACGACGGTGGCGCTCAGCATCTGCTTCATGCTGATGGTGAGCCCCTTGCCACCGCGCCGGTCACCCTCCGTGTCGAACCGCAAGCCCTGCGTGTGATCCGGCCCACAGCCCCGGCACCTGCGATCACCTATCGTGTAGCCCCTGACGTGGCGACCTGACCGCCGATTGAGCCTGTAGCGCGTCTGTACATGCGGGCGCCATCCATGGCGCTCAAAAACCCGAGACTGCTGGCGCAATGACCCCTCATGGTCCATATTGGCGGCCCTTCGGACGCCGGACCCATCGACATCAAAACCTGATTGGATCGTATGGCCACACGGGCCCAGAAAGTCCGCCTTGCCATCTTCCTGGTATTCTCGACCAGCGTGCTCGGTGGCTTCCTGTTGATCGTCGCCGGTGCCCAACTGCTGCGCCAGAGGGTCACGTATTACATCAAGTTCGAAGAGTCCATCGGCGGTCTGACGCCCGGTAACCCCGTGAAATACCAGGGGATCACCGTGGGCCGTGTCGACGATGCCCGAGTGTCTGCCACCGAGATCGGCAATATCGTCGTCGAGATCTCGCTGGAGGCGCGCAAGGTACCCAACGTGATCCGGCAGGATACGGAGGCTCGACTCTTCAGTCAGGGTGTCACCGGCTTCAAATACATCGAACTGCGGTCGGTCTCCCAGCAATCCCCCGTCCTGGCCCACGGGGACACCTTGCCGGCAACCGCGACATTCCTGTCTGATTTCGAGGAACGCGCCGACGTGCTCACCGCCCGTGTTGAAGCGCTGCTCATCAACCTGACGGAGATGACGGGACCGACGAACCAGCGCAAGATGGGGCGTATGATCGAAGCGGGCACCGACCTGATGGAGAATACGAGCACTCTCGTGGCCGACAACAGGACCGACCTCGACGCCATCGTCGCCAATCTGGCGCTGGTGACCGAAAACCTCGCAGCCACGACGAAAGCCATGCAGGCGACGATGGACTCCATCCACTCCCTGGCAGCTTCGGAGAATACCCGCGGAGCGCTGCACGACCTGCGGCTGACGACCGCCGCCGTACGCGTCCAACTGGACGGACCCATTCCGGATCTGGTCGCCAATCTCGACCGGATGGCGGGGCGTATCGACACGACCGCTCTGCATATCGACCGTACGGTTCTGCTGGCCCGCAAGGATATCCTCGATGCCATGGCCAATCTGGAAGAAACCCTGCTGAATGTGCGTGAGACGACGGAGCTCATCCGAGAGAATCCACAGATTCTGATCCGCGGCAGGGCTGATCAATGAGTTCAAGGGCTCGAAACCGTCGTCTGTGGCTGCTTCTGGTGTTGTTGGCCATGGCCGCGAACTGGAGTTGCGCCCAGCTTCTCGGCGGCGGCGCCAAGATCCGCAGTCGCCGCAAGTTCATCATCGAGGCCGAACAGATGCGCCTGAACCTGCCGGCTTCAGAGCGTCCGTACCAGTTGCGGGTCCAGATCGAGGACTTCTCCGTGTCGCCGTTGTACGATCGAAACCAGATGATCTTCCGCCTTACATCGGAAGAGATCGAGGACGACAGCTACAACCAGTGGGCGGTGCGCCCCGGTGACATGATCACCAACGCCGTCGCCGATCATCTGCGACGTGCCGGGCTTTTTACCGATGTGCGCGAAGATTTCGTCAACGCCAACCCAGACCTCACCCTCACCGGTACCATCGACGCCATCGAGAGGTATGACAGCGGTGATCGTTGGTTTGCCCGCCTGGCCGTCACCATGCAGCTGGTGGACAACCAGAACCAGATCTTCTGGCAGCATCGCTTCGACCCCAACGAGATCGAGGTCCACGATCCGGACATGGTGTTCACCGTCCAGGCTCTCCGGGGTCTGCTCCGGGAGAACATGGAAACAGCGATGAAGGACCTCGACCGGGCCCTGTTGATCCGTAAGGCCAGTCTGGAAGGCCGGGACCTTACCGACCTGCTTCAGGGCAACGACAACGGCAATGGCGTCCACGACGCTCAACAGGACACGACTCAAGTACAATTGGAAACGGAGGACTACAAGATTCTCCCGGGCAAACTGGTACCGGAGGAGCGGCCGTGAAGTACTCAGGCGTCCCGATACTGGTGGCGGTACTGCTGGTCTGCGGCAGCAGCTCCGCCGACGAGAGCACCTGGACGGCGGATCCCGCCAACGCTCAACTGTCCCATGACCCCTCCCTGATTCCCAAGGGCAAGGGCATGCTCTTCGTACCGGCCATGAGCGTGCCCCTCGGCAACGAACCCAGTTTCTACGTGCAGCAGAACGGGGCCCGCATCACCTCGGCTACGCCGGGCAGGGGCGTGCTTTTGGACCCGGGCTCATATGACGTTCTCATCGGCTCCGGCATCATCTCCCAGCTCATCCGCAAGACGGCCCATGTGATCGAAGGTCACACCACGATGATGAAGCCCGACTGGGCCGCGCTTGTCATCGATGTGATCGACGCCTCGCGTACATCGGTCAACGAGAGCTACGAACTGCTCGATGCAGACGGAGGCGAGACCTATGGACTGGGCTTCGGCATCGAGGAAGAGCGCGGTGAACGGGTACGCACCTGGCTGTTGAAGCCGGGCACGTACCACATCGTCCGCGTAGGTGAGTCGGTGACGACGATCCGCAAGTTCAGCGTCCAGCTCTCGCCAGGCACGCTGACCCAGCGCAATCTTGTCGTCGACTCCAATCCGAATTCGACCGGTGACTTCATCGGCTTCTATCCGCAACCCAGGATGCAGACTTCTCGCGCGGAGCGCACGGCCTCCCCCATCACCTCGCAGACGGAGCTGTCGGGCTCGGTGCAGGCCAACACCTCCCAGCAGACAGCTTCGGGAGACCAGACGAGCGTCAACCTGGCGGTGCAGATATTCAACCGCACGCGCTACAACACGGATCGCGACTTCGCCAGCATCCGGATCATCCTCGAAGAGGGTGCCTCCAAGGTCGAAGGTGAAGACCTGAGCAAGGGGGTGGACCGTGCCGAGGTCCGAGCGACCTATATCTATCGCGTGTCACCGCGCATCGGGCCGTACCTGCGTGGCGTCCTCCAGTCCAACGTATTTCCAACCGACCGTCGCTTCTCCCCTCCCCGTGACCTGATTCGCATCAGGAAGAGTGGCATCATCGACACTCTGAGAGGCACAACCGAGTTCACCACGACTCCCTCACTCTCACCGATCACGTTGCGTGAAGGTGTGGGCATCAACTCGCAGGTGATCCGCAGCTTCGGTCTCAACATGGATCTGCGCCTCGGCATCGGCGCCCGGCAGGATGTACGCTCGGACTTCTTTGAGATATCCACGAACCCGGCGACGGGCAACATCGAAGCCAGGGAGTTTGGCAGCACCTCGAGCACCGGATTGGAGGCCCTGCTGATCATGGATGCCCGCCTCGGTCGCTACATCAACCTCGACTCCGAGTTCGACATTCTGGTGACGTCACGGCAGGCCGACGACTGGTTCTTCACCTGGGAGAACCGCATGCGCATCGCCCTGACCAGCTTCATCAACCTCGACATCGTCGCCGACCTCGAGCGCGAGCAGGCCCTGCGTCGACTGCAGGGGCGTGAGCAGTTGCTGCTGCGCTTCTCCCGCTTCTTCTGATCGGACTTCAACCACCGTGGAACTGACCCTCTCAGTAGACACGGATGGTCGCCTGCGGATTTCCGGCGCTTGTACCGTAGCCACGGTGCCCGATGGCACGGGCGTGGCACGTCGCCTGTTGCAGGAATCGGATCGCCGCCACATCACCGTCGATCTGTCGCGACTCACCCACCTGGACACGGTGGGAGCAGTATGGCTTCGCCGCCTGCCTGCAATCGCGGCGGAAGCCGGCAAAGACCTTGAACTGGGAGAGGCGCCGGCGGCCTTCGGCAACTTCACTGAAACGCTGAGCGCAGATCCGGAAGAGCCCGCACCCTCCGACCCGGATCCCGTGATCAACGCCGGCCTCCTCGACCGTCTCGGTGAGAAGGCCTACGCCCACGTCAGCGCCTCTCTGTCCTTCCTCTACCTGGCTTCTGATCTGACGTGGGCCGCCGTCTCGGCCCTTGCCGATCGTCGGGGTATACGCCGCGGCACCTTCGTCGAACAGGCGACTCGAGTCGGCGCCGACGGGTTGTCGATCGTTGCCGTCATCCTCTTCCTCATCGGTGGTGTGTCGACCCTGCAGGCGGCAGCTCAGCTGCGCCAGTTCGGTGCCAATGTCCTGGTGGCCGACCTGCTCGCCATCGGCATCACCCGCGAGTTGGGACCGCTGATGACAGCCATCATGGTGGCCGGTCGCTCCGGATCGGCGTTTGCGGCCGAGATCGCCACGATGAAATTCACCGAAGAGATCGACGCCTTACGCACGATGGGACTGAATCCGCTGCGTCTCGTCGCCGTACCGAAGATGTGGGCCATGCTGCTCACCGTGCCGCTGCTGACGATCATGGCCAACTTCATCGGCTTGGCGGGCGGTACCGGTACGGGCGTGCTGTCTCTCGATATCTCACCGGCCACCTTCATCAGCCGCGTGCAGAATGCTCTGCTGCTGAAGGATATCCTTACCGGACTGGTAAAATCCGTCTCCTTTGCCTGGGTCATCACCGTCGTCTCCGTATTCCATGGCCTGAGATTCCGTGGCGGTGCCGCCGGCGTCGGCGAGGCGACGACTTCCTCGGTGGTCTCCTCCATCTTCGCCATCATCGTCCTCGATCTGGTGTGGAACCTGTTGTTCTATCTGCGATGAACGAGACGTCAGGCAACAACACGGTGGTTGAGGTGCACGACGTGCGCGTGGCCTACGCCGAGGATCTGCCACCCGTGCTCGACGGTGTCAGCCTGCGCTTCGATCGTGGTGACGTGTCCTGTATTGTCGGCGGTTCAGGCTGTGGCAAAAGCACACTCCTGAAGACGATCATCGGTCTGGTGGCGCCTCGCAGCGGCGACGTGACGCTGTTGGATGCCCCCATACACGACCTCGCCGAAGTCGAGCGCGACGCCCTGCTGCGTCGGGTGGGCGTCATGTTCCAGTATGGCGCCATGCTCGGCTCGCTGACGGTGGGCGAAAACATCTCTCTGCCGCTGGAGATGCACACGACTGTCGAGGCCGGACTGGTACGGGATGTTGTCGAGACCTGGCTTGAACGCGTCGGTCTGGCGGGAACAGCGGACAAGCTGCCGAGCGAGTTGTCCGGCGGCATGCGCAAACGTGCGGCACTGGCCCGAGCCATGGTCATGGAACCGGAGGTCCTGTTCTGCGACGAGCCGGGCGCCGGCCTCGACCCGATCACGGCGGCCGGCATCGACCGTCTGTTGCAGTCCCTCAACGAGCGCCAGGGGACGACGATCATCGTCGTCACCCACGAGCTGCTCAGCATCGAACGGCTCGACGGACGGCTCGTCATGCTGGATGGGGGCAGGGTGGTCTACGACGGCACGGCCCGCGAGGCCCGGGACGCCTCCCGCCAGGATCTCGATCTCTTCTTCCACCCCAGGTAGACACGCCTGATGAAAGTTTCCCTCATCGCTGCCGTCTCCCCAGACCTCGTCATCGGCCGGGAGGGCCAGATCCCATGGCACTACTCTGCCGACATGAACCATTTCATGCGCACCACGATCGGCCATCCGTGTATCATGGGACGTCTGACGTACGAGTCATTTCCTAGGCGGCCCTTGCCGAAGCGGCCGAATCTCGTGCTCACACGCAATGCGGACTACGTGCTGGCATCGGGAGCTCTGCGTTTCGCCGACCTGGGTGCGGCTCTGGCTCACTGTCGTGCTGAGGAACGTCCCGTGGCCTATGTCTGCGGCGGCAGCAGTGTCTACTGCGAGGCCCTGCCTCTGGCCGACGAAATGATCCTCACCCACGTCCCGGACAGGGTCGAAGGGGATACGCGGTTCCCGGAGTGGAGTCAGCAGGAGTGGCACATCGTTGACGAAAAGTCAGAAGGGGAACTACGTTTTTCGTTCTACCAGAGGAGGCCGTAAGTCCTATGCTCGACACAATCGAAGCCGCCCCACCCGACCCCATTCTCGGCTTGTCCGCGGCCTTTGCTGCTGATCCAACTCCTGCCAAGATCAACCTCGGCGTCGGTGAGTATCGTGCCGACGACGGCTCCACTCCGGTGCTGGATACGGTGCGGGTCGCCGAAGCTCGTGTTATCGAGTCGACGACGACGAAGCGGTACCTGCCCATCGACGGAACCGCTGAATACGGTCACTCCGTCCGCGGTCTGCTTTTCGGCGATGGCGAGCAGAGTTGGTGCCATCGCTGCGCCACGGTTCAGGCCCCCGGGGGAACCGGAGCCCTGCGCATCGCCGGTGATTTCGTGCACACCGAGTTCCCCGGAGCCAGGATCTGGCTCAGCGAGCCCACCTGGGCCAATCACCCCAAGGTCTTCGCCGCCGCCGGACTGGCCTCGAAGGGCTACCCCTACTACGACGCCGACAGCCGCACCGTCGACATCGAGGCCATGGTCACCGGCCTCGAAGGGGCGGTCGCGGGTGATGTGGTCCTGCTCCATGGCTGCTGCCACAACCCCACCGGAGCGGATCTGAGCATCGAACAGTGGCAGCGCGTCGGTGACCTGCTGGCGACCCGGGGGCTGCTGCCACTCGTCGATTTCGCCTACCAGGGATTCGGCGATGGCCTGCAAGAGGATGCCATGGGCTTGCGCGCCCTCCTCGACCGGGTTCCGGAGATGCTGATCGCCAGCTCCTTTTCTAAGAACTTCGGCCTCTACCGTGAACGTGTCGGTGCCCTGACAGCCGTGGCAGCCTCGGAAGAATCGGCGGCCAACGTCCTGAGTCAGTTGAAGGTCCGGGTGCGTACGAGTTTCTCGACGCCGCCAGCCCACGGATCGGCCATCGTCAGCGAAATCCTGGCTGACCCGGATCTTCGGAGCCGGTGGGAGAAGGAAGTGGCGGACATGCGCGACAGGATCAACGGCATGCGCGCCCTGCTGGTGGACAAGCTGAAGGAGTATGGCGTTGGCGGTGATGCCGCGGATTTCTCCTTCATCAACCGTCAACGCGGCATGTTCTCGTTTTCCGGGCTGACACCGGACCAGGTCGACAGGCTGCGCCGCGACCATGCCGTCTACATCGTGGGTTCCGGGCGCATCAACGTCGCCGGGATCACCGCCGACAACGTCGACGGGTTGTGTCGCGCCATCGCCGCAGTCTTCTAAACTTCGGCGCTGCGCGCCTTCAGTTTCTGCGGGTTGCGGGCCCCATACCCCGCACCGCCCGCAACCCGTGATCGATCACCAGATGGGCCGCTGCGCCTCAGTTCAGAAGGTAGACAGCTCCCGCAGACGAGCGACGATCGGCTGCAGCAGATCGACGACACGATCCATCTGGTCGGCGTCGTTACCGTATCCCAGGCTGAAACGCACGGCGCCGGACGCCAGACGCGGCTCCAGTCCCATGGCCAGCAGCACGTGGGAGGGCTCCGTGGCCCCCTCCGTGCAGGCTGAACCACTGGCGACGGCCACGTCTTCCAGGTCCAGCCCGAGCAGGACCGACTCCGCCTCGATCCGCTGAAAGGAAACATTCAGCGTGCCGGGTAGCCGCTGCACGCGGCTGCCGTTGACGACGACATCACCGATGGCTGTCGACAGTCGGTCTTCGAGGCGGTCGCGCCAGGCGGACAGCCTGACGGCGTCGTCCACCATCTCCGATACTCGCAACGCCGCGGCGGCACCGAAACCGACGATGCTGGCCACGTTCTCGGTGCCCGCACGCAGCCCGTGCTCGTGGCCTCCGCCTCGGGTCCACGGCGCCAGATCAGTCCCCTGGCGGACGTAGAGGGCGCCGACGCCCTTCGGACCATTGAGCTTGTGCGCTGACAGCGACATCAGATCGACCCCCAGAGTGTCGACGTCAACCGGCACCTTGCCGAAAGCCTGTACGGCATCCGAATGAAAGAGGATGCCGCGCTCCTGCAGCAGCGGACCGATCTGTTCCAGTGGCTGCAACGTTCCGGTCTCATTGTTGGCCAGGATCAGGGACACGAGGTCTGTCGTTTCTGAGGAGGCCACAGCAGCCAGCACTGCCTCCGGGTCGACACGGCCCTCCCCGTCGACACCGACAAGGAGCACACGTGCCCCGGCGTCACGCCGGGCCTCGGCGGATCGCAACACGGCAGGATGCTCCACCGTGGACGTGACCACACCGTTGCGGTCCCTCAGGGCCCAGTTGTCGGCCTCGGTGCCGCCGCTGGTGAAGCAGATCTCTTTGGACGTTGCCCCGAGCAGAGCGGCGATCTGCTCCCTGGCTGCCTCCACGGCCTCGCGGGCCTGTCGGCCCGGACCATGGATACTCGAAGGATTGCCGTAGCCCCCCGCGAGAAAGGGCTCCATGGCGGCACGGACCTCCGGGCGTATCGGCGTGCTGGCGTTGTGGTCGAGATAGATCAACGGAACTGAACTTCCATGCTGTAGGCGCGGGCGATGAACCTCCCGGAGAGCAGATCGCCGTCGTTGTCGAAAGCAGTCCCGTCGGAGTACACAAAGCGCTCTGTCTCTCCGGTCTCGATGTCGTCCCGGCCGCGCTGCAGCGACACCGAGTCGACCTCGACAGTGCGCTGGAGCAGCGCCATCACCTCGGCGTCGATCAGTTCGAGGCCACGAAACTTCTCGACCTGGCCCTGGGTCTGCAGCCTCGCCAGTTCCTCCCACATCGAGCTCTTGTCCTCTTCGAGGCGTCTGGCCGCCAGCAAGTAGAGGGTGTACACCTCATCTCCCTGGGACAGTCCTTCCCAGGCATTTTCTCCGGGTGCATACACCCAACGGTTGGCGAACACAGTACCGTCATGCAGCACCGTGGTTTCCCCTTCGGAGCGGAAGAGAAAGGCGAAGACCTCGCAGTCCTGCCCGGAACGGAAGCGCAGTTGCAGACGATCCCCCTCCTCCAGCTGTCCTCCCTCCTCCCATTCCACCAGGCGCGGGAAACCACCTTCGTTTCGACGAACGAGGAGGTGAAATTCCAGATCGAGGTCGACCAGAGCGGCAACGGCAGATCCTGACAGGCGCGCCTGCCTCGCTTCTGTCAGTCGTGTCAGATCGCGCTCTGACACACGCACCACCGACTCGTCCCGCATGAGCCCGGTGGCCCCATCTGCCAGGGCCAGACGCAGGTAGACCCACGGCGGGG
>PBSR01000105.1 GCA_002726335.1 Gemmatimonadaceae bacterium | reverse complement strand
CGCAATGGCGGAGCCGGCATAGATCAGAGCTGCCACCTGCTGCAGCTCGTCCTTCACATGGTTCGCATAGAGGGCGCTGAGGAAGGCGGCGATATGGAAGATGTACCCCCACACCAGGCTCAGCTTGTCGACACGGGTGACCGTCAGGGTCATGTCGAACAGCGGGACGTGACCGTAGCTGCCGTGGTCCAGACTCAACAGATGGGCAAAGCTGAGGACAGGCAGCGCCAACAGCCACCCCTGCCGTGGTACGCCCCGCAGGAAGGGCACCACCAGCGCTCCCAGAACAAGCAGGGAGCCGGGAGGGAGATGCTCAAGCATCGTCACTCTCCCCACCGTCGTCATAGAAGTCTTCGCCGCGCATCACGACGCTGCGCCAGACCCAGCCAGCGCCGACGATGAAGCTGTAGGCGATGAAGCCGAAGATGGCGTAGAAGCCCAGCCAGCCCTCGGCGCTGTAGTGGCCGTGCTTGTGGTAGCCGATGTGCAGCAGGTCGAGGATGTCGGGCAGGAAGAGGCCCACACAGACGACGACCAGCAGCTGGCAGAGCAGCTTCACCGAGGAAGCCCGCTCGATCCAGGGGGGCTGGGAGGTGTTGTCCGGGTCGGCCATGCTCAGTGTACGATCGGCTCGAGGAGGCGGTAGACAGGGCCGGCGAAGAAGAACAGGACGATGCAGCCCAGGGCGGTGAACAGCAGCGGGACCACCATCAGGAGAGGCGCCTCGTGCAGCCCCTCATGATCTTGATGGCTGCCGTCGCCATGGCCCGTCGACGCAGGTGCTGGCGTTGAGAAGAACGCACGGATCGGCACCGGCATGAGATAGGCGATGTTCAGCAGCGAGCTGACCATCAACACCCCCACGAAGACGAGCTGGCCCGAGTCGACGGCACCAAGGGCGAGATACCACTTGCTCCACGAGCCGCCCATGGGGGGCACGCCGATGACGCTCAAGCTCCCGATGATGAAGGCGAACATGGTGAAGGGCATCTGTCTGCCGATGCCACGCATGTCGCTGATCTCGGTTTTGTGCAGGGCCACGTTGATGGCGCCGGCGCAGAAAAAGAGGGTGATCTTGCCGAAGGCGTGCATGACGATATGCATACCCCCGCCGAGGATCGCTGCCGGCGTCGCCAGCGCCGCGCCGAGGACGATGTAGGACAGCTGGCTGATGGTGGAGTAAGCGAGCCGCGCCTTGAGGTTGTCCTTCGTCATGGCCACCAGAGACGCCATCAGGACCGTTCCCCCGGCGACGTACATCAGCCAGACACTGGCGCCGGTGTCGCGCAGCAGATCGATGCCGAAGACGTAGACCAGCACTTTGAGCACGGTGAAGACGCCGGCTTTGACGACGGCCACGGCGTGCAGCAGGGCACTGACCGGTGTGGGCGCCACCATGGCCGCCGGCAGCCAGCGATGGAAGGGCATGAGCGCGGCTTTGCCGGTGCCGAAGGCGAACAGGCCGAGCAGCACGTAGAGGGCCGGTGTGTCGACCTTGCCGGCGAGGATGCCGCCAGGGGTAAAGTCGAGGGTGCCGGCGGCAAAGTAGGTCCACAGCACGGCCAGCAGCAGGAAGGCCACGGACGTGCTCAGCAGAATACCCAGGTAGATGCGGCCGCCGCGCAGGGCCTCGGGCGTGCGCGCGTGGGTCACCAGCGGGTAGGTGCTCAGCGTCAGCAGCTCATAGAACACGAACAGCGTCAGCAGGTTTGCCGCATAGGCCACGCCGAGAGCGGCGGTGATGGCGAAGGCGAAGAAGAAGAAGAAGCGGGTCTGGTCGACCTCGTGATGGCCGCGCATGTAGCCCACGCCATAGACACCGGTGACGATCCACAGCCCGGAGGCGACGAGACCGAAGATCATGCCCAGGGGCTCGACGCGGAAGGCGAGACTGACACCGGGAAGGATCTCGAACAGGCTCAGCGCCGGGTAGACGCCGAGCTGCACATGGGGCAGCAGGGTCAACACCGTGCCGAAGGTGAGCAGGCCGGCGATGAAACTGATGGCATCGCGCACGTTGGGGCGTGAGCCGACCAGGCCGATCACCGGACATGTGGCCAGCGGCAGCAGGAGAGAGACGAGGATTGACGTTTCCGGGCTCATGGCGCCAGACCTGCCATCAGCACTTCAGCTCCGCGACGGGCAACACCTGAAGTGAAGGTGGCGCTGATGCCGAAGTAGAACGTGGCCCCGGCGAGAAGCCACATGGGAATCAGCATCGACAGCGGTGCTTCGGTGGCGGCAGCTGTCTTGCCGGTGGGTTCGTGGAAGTAGGCGACTTCGACGACGCGCCAGACGTAGACGACAGCGATCAGTGAGCCCAGCAGAATGAGGACCGCCACCGGCCACCAGCCCCGCTCCAGCGCCCCGAGCACCAGGTACCATTTACTTATGAAACCCACCGTGAGGGGCACGCCGATCAGGCTGAGGCCCCCGGCGACGAAGGCAGCCATGGTCACCGGCATACGTTTGCCGATGCCGCGCAGGTCTTCGAGCTCGCAGGAACCCAGGCGCAGGATGAAGCAGCCCATAGCGAGAAAGAGGGCACACTTCATGACGGCGTGATTGAACAGGTGAACGAGTGTTGCCGTGAGACCGGAGACCGACACCAGACCCACGCCGACCATCATGTACCCCACCTGGGCGATGCTGGAATAGGCCAGCATCCGTTTGATGTTGGTCTGGAAAACCGCCACCAGGGAGGCGACGAAGATGCCTGCCAGCCCCAGGGGCACCAGGAATCCACCCAGGCTGAGGGTGTCGAAGGCGTAGGCGGTGCCGAAGATGCCGTAGAAGAAACGGACAAAGACGTAAATGCTGACCTTGGTCGCCGTCGCCGCCAGGAACGCGGTGACCACCGACGGTGCGTAGGCATAGGCGTTGGGCAACCACAGGTGCAGAGGGAAGAGGGCCAGCTTGAGGCTGATGCCGACGACGAGAAAGGCGAAGGCGGCCAGCACGGTGCGCGTCATGAGCACCGGCTGCAGGCGCTCGGCCAGATCGACCATGTTGAGCGTGCCCGTCATCATGTAGAGCAGGCCGACACCGATCACGTAAAACGTGGCGCCCACCGTGCCCATCACGAGGTACTGATACGACGCTCTCAAGGCGCGCCGGTCCGGCCCCGAGGCGATCAGGGCGTAGGACGTGAGAGACGAGATCTCGAGAAAGACGAAGAGGTTGAAGACATCACCCGTGGTGGCCATACCCATCAACCCCGTGAGGCAGAGCAGGTAGGCGGTGAAGAACAGGTTGCAGCGAACTTCCGGCAGTTCGCTGAAGACGCTTCGAGGGGCGTAGAGCAGGACGACGGCGCCGATAAGGGCCACAAGGAAAACGACGAAGGCATTCACCGCATCGATGCGATACTCGATTCCCCACGGCGCCGGCCAGCTGCCGAGGGAGTAGATGATCGTGCCTTCCAGAAGCACCCGCTGTAGAAGCAGTACCGACATGGCGAAGACGACCCAGCTGACGAGCAGGGCGAAGGCCCAACTCCGCTCACGACGACGCAGCAGAACGCAGACAGGTGCCGCCATGAGAGGCACGATGATCTGCAGAATGGGAAGGTGCTGGAGAAACATGGCGCCCTAGCTGTTCGCGTCCATGGACCGGATCTCGTCCTCTTCGATGGTGCCGTACGCCTCTTTGATGCGGACGATGATGGCCATGCCCAGTGCCGTCGTCGCCACACCGACAACGATGGCGGTCAGGATGAGGACGTGGGGGAGCGGGTTGGAATACGTCGTGCCGGGGCCGGCCAGGATAGGTGCCGTGCCGCCGGAGATCTTGCCCATGGTGATGTAGAGGATGAAGACCGACGTCTGGAACAGGCTCAGGCCCACCATCTTCTTGATGAGGTTGCGGCTGGCCATGACGATGTAGAAACCGACCATCATCAGCACCACGACGACCCAGTAGTTGAGGAGTCCGACGGTTATCATGGTGAGGGTTGGCGTCCGGCGAAGCAGAGAAACGTCGTGATCATCACCGAGGCGACGGTCATACCGACGCCCAGCTCGACGAGGAGAATGCCGAGATGCTGCCCGTGAACCGGGTCGTGGCTGTCGAGAACACCATAGTCGAGGAAGTTGCCACCCAGCAGAATGCCAGCCGCACCCGTGCCGGCGTAGAGGAGCAGGCCCACAGCAACGGCCCACTGCAGCAGAGAGGGATGAGCGATCCGCTTGGCGGCCTCAACACCGAAGACAAGACCGTAGAGCACGAAGGCGGCGGCAAAGATGACACCCGCCTGGAAGCCCCCCCCGGGGCCGAAATCGCCATGGAACTGAACGTAGAGGGCGAAGAGCAGGATGAAGGGAATGAACAGCTTGGTGATGACGCGCAGGATGATATGGTGACTCATGCGTCACCGTCCTTGCCGCTGTCCCTGAAGCGCAGGGCCTGACCGATCATCAACAGCACACCGATGCCGGCGGCAAAGATGACGGTGGTCTCACCCAGAGTGTCGAAGCCCCGGTAACTGGCCAGCACGGAGGTGACGATGTTGGGCACGCCGACCTCACGTCTGGAGTCCTGGATATAGCGGGGGGCTACATGCTGGTGGATGGGCGCCTCGGGGTCGCCGTAGTGCGGCATGTCGAGGGTGGCAAAGATCAGCATGGCGCCGGTGACCAGGACCACCACGAGGGGGACGACCCGGAAGGGCTGAGGTTTCTCCTCCGACGTGGTCAACAGCAGGGTGCCCAGCATGACGACGGTGGAGATGCCGGCACCCACGGCCGCCTCGGTGAAGGCTACGTCCACCGCGTCGAGTACGGTGAACAGAGCGGCACACACCAAGCTGTAGAAACCCATGACCAGGACCACGGCGAACAGGTTGTGCAGCCGGGCGACGGTGACGGCGATCACGGCGAGGAACAGCAACAGCGACAAGTCGATGAGTTCGATCATGCCGCCGAACTCTCGTCGTCGGCACTGCCGGAGCTGTCAGCTTGTAAACCTGTGAACGGCTCCAGCCCCGAGGCCAGCGCCGCCCTGGCGATGGCGTGGGTCGAGGTGGGGCTCGTGAGCCACAACAACCCGAGGATGAACAGCAGTTTGACCGCGATCAAGGTCAGCCCCGCCTGCAGCACCAGGCCGAAGATGATCAGTCCGGCACCAAGTGTATCCGTGATGCCGGCGCCGTGCATGCGGCTGAAGAAGTCGGGCAGCCGGTGCAGCCCGATGCCGCCGATGACGCAGAAGACGGCGCCCCCCATCAACAGGATCCACGAGGCGATGTCGACAGGCGCCATCAGCTGTCACTCAGGCCGCTGCTGCCGAAGTTCCTGTACTGGACGAATTTCAGGATGGCGATGGTGGTAATGAAGTTGAGGAAGACATAGATCAGGGCCAGATCGAGGAACTCCGGCCGGCCGCTGAGAAAGCCGAGGACGGCGATGAGCAGCACCGTCTTGGTGCCTGCCATGTTCACCCCGAGAATGCGGTCGTACACGGTGGGGCCGAGAACGGCGCGGGCCAGGGCCAACACCATCGTGAACAGCACGGCGGCCATGGTGGCGGCGAACATCGTCAGGACTGACCACTCGTCTTGGGGGCGCCCTCGAGATCCGATACGCGTCTGTCCATCGCCCCCTCCGTGACTTCGTCCGCCGCCTCCCGCGTGAGGGCATGAACGACGAATTCATCACCGTCGACCTGGCAGGTCACCGTACCGGGGGTGAGGGTGATGGAATTGGCGTAGACGACTCGTCCGAGCTCTGACTGCTGGCCGGCCCTGGCCCGGATCAGACGCGGCGAGATCGGCAACCTGGGATTCAGGATACGCAGGGCCACGTCGATGTTGGACTTGACGATGGCGAGGGTCAGCCAGGGGATGTAGGTGATCAGCCCGATGGCTATATGGAACGGGACTCCCTCTTCATCGAACAGGTTCATCGGACGACAGATGAGCACGACGAGAAGGCAGGAGACGACCCCGAGACCGAGGATCAGCGGCTCGTAGATACCGGACCAGAGGAGCCAGACAGCAAAGGTCACAACTCCCAGGATCACTGTACGAACCAACGGCAATTCTCCGGGTGATCGGTGCTATGTAGAGGGCGAAAGCTAGGGGCGCAGGGGGCTGCGTCAAGCCACCTTGTCGCGCTCGGCCACCACTGCTACCTTGACCGCGTCCAGCATAATTGCTCGCGTGACCAATATGACCCCTGGAGGTGGGTTCAGATGGCCAAGAGCAAGAAGGAGAAGGTGAAGAAACCCCGCATCAGGCACCTGTGCAGCCTCGGCACTCTGGGTGGATACGGCGGCAAGAAGGGGGAGTGGTCGGTGCCGCAGAAGCTGAAGCGGATCCGCAAGGCGGGTTTCGACGGGTTTCTCGGACGGGTGCACATGCTGACGCCCCAACAGGTGCAGGACTCCGGGCTGATCTTCGCCTGCACCACCGACATGGGCGGTCCGGAGGATGTCGAGCCGAAGCTGACGGCCTGCAAGGAACACGGCGCGCGCTGCGTGAACGTGCAGATGCTGGATCACGATACGGATACAGAGACGGCCGTGACCAGGGCCCGGGAGGTCATGGCATTTGCTGACAAGATCGAGCTGGACGTGTCCATCGAGGTGCACCGCGACACGTGCACCGAAACACCGGAAAAGACCTACGCCCTGGCCGAGGGCTTCGAGCAGGCGGAAGGCCGGCCCCTCAAGATGACCTGGGATTTCTCCCATCCTGCTGTGGTCAAGCACCTGTCGCCACCGTACTGGGACCGTCTTGCTGTACGAACCGACCTCATGCAGCTGTCCAACCAGTTCCACTTCCGCCCGTTCAACGGCCATCATGCCCAGGTGCCGGCCCTCGGACGAGGCGTCAAGGTGACGCCTGAGTTTCTCGACTTCATGGAGTTTGCCGATCAAGCGCTGGCCAACTGGCTGCAGAAGGCGGGGCCGGGGCGGGAGATATTCGCCTGCCCGGAGCAGATCGCCGGCGGCTACATGCTGTCCGTCTTCGGCGATCGTTTCAAGGATGTGAAGACGATCAAGAAGCACCTGGGCCGATCCTTCAAGAAGCATCTGAAAAACTGGACACCACCCGCAGACGGGTACGCCGGGGGCCGATGACCGACGGTGCTTCAGGGCTCCCCCGGGTCTTCCAACTCGACCGGGCGTCGCTGCAGGCGGCGCGCGGGCTCGTATACGATGGTGATCCCGACCTGGCGGCGGCTGACCAGCGGCTGTTGCAGGATGCCGGGGCCGCCCGTGCCGTGGGACCTTTCAGCGTTGTCAGCAAGACCTGCCTGCCGCCCAGCGGCGACGCGCATGACTACCTGAGTCAGGGGCCCTACTGGTGGCCGGACCCCGACACCGAAGACGGCTTGCCCTGGGTGCGCCGCGACGGCGAGGCCAATCCCGATCGCGAAGTCCACGATCGGCATGCCCTGGCAGCGATGATGAGTGCCGTCAACACACTCTCAGCGGCCTACTACTTCACCGATCACGAGGATTTCGCCGAGTGCGCCGGGCTGTTGTTGCGCACCTGGTTCCTCGATCCCCAGACACGCATGAACCCGCACCTGCAATATGCCCAGGGCATTCCAGGGCGTTGCGACGGGCGTGGCATCGGCATCATCGACACGGCGCAGATCGGCTTCCTCGTTGACTCCGTGAGCCTGCTGGGGGAGTCGACGGCCTGGACCGACAGCGACCAGCGTCTGCTGACAGACTGGATGTCGCAGTTTCTCGAGTGGCTGACCGGCAGCGCATATGGGCTCGAGGAGAAGGGGCAGCCCAACAATCACGGGACCTGGTACGACGTCCAGGTGCTCTCCCTGGCACTGTCCACCGGCCGGCGGGACGTGGCGCAAGATGTGGCCGACAGGGCAACCCGGCGGCTGGAGAGCCAGATCGAGCCCGATGGCACTCAGCCTCTCGAACTGGCCAGAACCAGGTCTCTCGGCTATTCGGTGATGAATCTGACCGGCCTGTTCGACCTTGCCGATCTGTGCGCCCACTGTGGCGTCGATCTCTGGCGGCACGAGGGTGACGGCGCCAGATCGTTGCGGGGGGCGCTCCAGTGGCTCGTGGAGAATGCTATCGACAGCGCCTGGACCCGGCCACAGATCGACCCCTTCGATCCGGCCTGGTGGCTGCCCGTGCTGAGGAGGGCCTCACAGCGCTTCCAGGATCCGGTCTTCGCCGGGCGTATCTCCCGGCTTCCCGGTCTCGAGGATGAGGCCGCTGAACGCACGCATCTGCTGTATCATGAACTGGCGCCGTGAATTCGCTATAATACCGTACATCAGCAACGCAACGACTCACCACCATTCGGGAGAGACGAGAGATGGCCAAGAAGAAGGCCGCTACGGCGAAGAAGGCGCAGGCCCGGAAGGCGGTTCCGAAGAAAGCCGCTCCCGCACCTGCGAAGGCCAAGCAGGACAACGCCGAAGCCATCGGCGGCGTCCGCCTGACGATGACGGCCGAACTGGGACGTACGCGCGACACGATCGGTAATGTCATGGAGTAGGGCGACCAGTCCCTGATCGAGCTCGACAAGAATGTCGGCGAACCCGTCGAGATCATGCTGAATGGCGAACTGTTCGCCCGCGGCGAGGTCGTGACCGTCGCCGAGAACTTCGGGGTCCGCATCATCGAGGTCGTCTCCAGGCCGGAGGGTTGAGCCATGGAAGTCAACCTGGAAAACGTGTTCGTGGACATCTGTGTCGAGCTGGGGCGCAAGGAGGTGAGTATCGATGACGTGCGGGGTCTGAAGGAACAGGACACCATCGACTTCGACAAACTTGCCGGTGAAGCCTTCGACATCATGGTCAACGGCCGGGTCTTCGGCGAGGGTGAGATCGTCGTCGTCTCAGACCTGATGGCGGTCCGGATTACCCGATTGATCGACCGGGAGGCGCCAGCATGAAACCGAAGAAGGACGTCAAGCCTTTCGCGTGGCCGACAACGGAACCCGAGATCCCCGTCATACCGACCGTGGCTACTCCGCAGGAGCCAGCTGCTGCCAAGCAGAGCCATGCCATTCCCGCGCCACAGACCGCAGTTCAGGACGAGCCCCTCCCGGATGGAATCAAAGCCGACAGCACCCACGCATACCTGTGGCATCATTCCGCAGAAGCGGCCGCGGTACTGCGCACGATGATGCAGAAGGATGACGCCGGAGTCACCGACGAGACGCTGCGGGGCATGACGGCCCGTCAGGTGGCCGCTGCCGTCATGTCCGGTCTCGGGATCGCAGTCGGCACCCGGGTCATGCGCCATCTTCGTGCTGACACAGAGGCGCGCTGGATGGGATTGGCTCTGTCCGAGGAGCCGCAGGTGACCCACCGCGTGGCCATGGCGTGCTATTTCTCGACGAGGTGGGGGATGTGACGCTCCTGACTGAAGGCTTCGAAGATCGTCTCCAGCTGTTCATCTGGAATGCCGATCCCGGTATCGGTCACGACCAACTGCATGCGATCGCCGCTGCAGATCACCGAGAGTCTGACTTCACCTTCATCGGTAAACTTGACGGCATTGCTAAGCAAATTGAGCAGAACTTGTCCGACCTTCGCGCGGTCGGTGTTGACCTCAGGCAATGCGGCAGGGATGTGAGAACGCAGATATACGGGCTTGCCGTGCCTCAGGGGCTCCACCATCAACAGGGAGTCTTCCACCAACTCCTTGAGATCGAAGCTCACGGGTGTCACCTCCAGGCGCTCGGCTTCGATCTTTGACAGATCCAGCAACTGATCGATCAGACCAAGAAGGTGAATGGCGTTGCGGTGGATGGTGGACAGATTGCGCTGTTGACGTTTTTCCAGATTGGCGGCGCGGCTGGTGCGCAGAAGCTCGGTGAAGCCGATTACCGAGTTCAATGGGGTGCGCAGCTCATGCGACATGCTCGCCAGGAAATTGCTCTTGGCGCGCGACGCCACCTCCAGAGCCCGGTTGCGCTGGGTCAACGCATGGTCTCGCTCCTGCCGGCGCACCATGGCACGATGAGCGGTGAGGATTGAAACGACCATCGCCAGGACGAGGAAGAGCATGAGAATCCCGAACCAGCCCTGCAGCCACACGGGGGGGAGGACGTCGAAACGAAACCTGGCAGGTGTGGGGTCCTCGTTGAAGTCGAGGTCGCGTGCTTTCACTTCGACGGCGTGGGAACCACTCGGTACGGCAAGAAATACGTGGCTCTGGCCCGTCGTGTAGGATGACCACTGGCCGTCATCCAGGCGGTAGGAGTAGTGCAGTGCTGACGGCAGGGTGGCATTCCACGGGTCGGCACCGGACCAGGAGATGAGGGCATTTCCTGGTTGTGAAACCTTCTGCAAACCGAGAACGATGCGAGTTTCGGGGGCTTCGGTGTCGGGAAAGTAGCGGCTGGCTCGACCTTTCTCGCTGAACCACACGGCACCGTCCGGAGACTGTCGCAGGGCGCCGCGGTACCCCGATGAGCGAAAGGCATCGGGCAAGGCGCCACTCATCCACGAACGGCCGTCAAAACGGCTGATGCCACGCGGAGTATCAGCCCAGATCGTTCCGTCCGCGGACACGAGCAGGCCGTTGACATTGTTGTCTGCCAGCCCACTACGAATATCGTAGTGGCTCCAGTTGGTCCCGTCGAAGCAGAACACACCGTAGTTGCGTGTGGCCACCCACAAGCGGCCCTGGTCATCGGTGCGCAGATCCTGAATCCAGGACGTCAGCTCACGCGGCTGGCTGATCGTCTCCCACTTCGTCCCGTCGTAGTTGCGCAGGGGCGGCCCCATCCAGATCCGGCCGTCGGGAACCTGTGTGATGGCATAGAGGTTGTCGACTGGCAGCAGGAGATGCTCCCACTCGCCATCGGCATACCGCAGCACGCCCCCGTGCTCGCCTCGTTCCGTGCTGACGCTCAGGCCGCCGAGCCACAAGGAACTTGTCCGCTGCCAGGTACGCCGCGTTGGCATCGACCTCTCTGGCCAGCTTGGGATGGATCTGACGCTCCCAGCGCCCGGTCTGCTCGTCGAGAATAGCCGTCGCTGCCTGTTCGTGATGTGAACCGAGGGCCCACAGGCGATCGCGCGGCCCGAGGATGACGGCGGCGGCATTGTCCATGAGCCCATCCGCCTCGCCATAGCGTAGACCCCCGTCGCCAACGAGGCTGATGACATCGCCGCCGCTGGTGAACCAGGCCAGCGGACCTCTGTGCAGGTGATACCGTAGATCGAGATAGGACGCCCAATTCGTCGTGCCATAGTCAAGGCGCACGGGCTCCTGGCCAAGCCCGGCGAACCACAACGCCCCGTCCGGGCCTTCGATGATGTCGCGCAGCCGGCTCTGCGGAGTCGGAATCGCGGGGCGCTCATACACCTGCCACCGTCCATTCCGGTAGCTGTGTACGTGCCCCATGTGCCCGCCGATCCACAGTGACCCGTCCGAGGCCTCCAGGATTGCCGTATTGATGTCTTGGCCGGGCTCGAGGTGCTCGGCTATGCCGGTGCGCTGCCAGCGCTCGCCGTCGAAGAACTGGATTCCAGAGCCGCCTTTGTTGTTGATCAACCAGACGATACCGTCCGACGTCTGGCAGAGACGCGGACGTCCGAAGCTCTCGAGACCGTTGGTGCTGTCGAGCAGGTCCCACGTTGCCTCGCCCCTGTCATCCCGGCTGTCCAGACGTACGATGCCGTCACCGTTCTCAAGGGCCATCCAGATTCGGCCCTCCCTATCCTCCATGATGTCGGATATGGGAAACTCGCGTACGCTGCCCGAAGGGCTGCCACGCACAAGGTCAACATCGATCTCCTGTCAGGTGCGGGGGCGGCGTAGCCTGATGCCGGCTGAACTGGACCCGGGGGCGTCGAGGACCAGGTGGGGCAAGTTGGGCAGGTTTCCTTCGCTGGCGAGTACGAGATCTCCCACCTCGATGCCGGCGCGAGCGCCAGGACCATCCTCGGCGACCGCCCATACCGGTGTGGGTGCCCACCCTCGCCGGAAACCGATGAAGGATCCCTTCACGACGCGGATGCCGGCGCCTTCGGTCCATTCTTGGGCACGCAGGAGACTGTCGGGCACAACTGTGACGTGGAGACGCGGATCGATCGTCCGCAGTGCCGTTGCCATGTCTGCGGAGGTGTACACGATATGCGCGCCATCGCTGAGGTGCACGGCACCCCAGGCCGTCGCCACCCAGAGGGATCCATCCGAGGCGGCGAGGATGTCATCCACAGGCCAGGGGTATGTGTCATCGAGAGGGAATACGTGTTCCCAGCCCCGTCCGTCGAAGGCGAACACGCCATATTCGGTACCGGCGTAGGCACGATTCGAGTCAACGACACAAAGGCTGTTCACCGGCGGTGAGTTGATGCCATCCGTCGTCGTGTAGGCGTGCCAGTCAACACCATCATAGCGGTGTACGCCCACATCTGTACCAAACCAGATGGACCGCCCGTCGGTAGCCATACTGCGCAGTCCCAGCCCCTTGAGCTCGGGATAGGTGCGCCAGCGCCAGGATTCGAGAACAGGGTCGGGGCGTCTGGGTGTATACGGTATCGGCGCCCAACACGGCGTCGAACAGAACAGAAGCAGACAGAACAGGGCGAGACGCAATGAGATCCGAGACCGGGGTGTACGAGGAATGCAGCCCAACGCGCGATCACTATATATAGTACGCCACAGAGCAGGCTAAGCTTACGTCCCAGAGACAGTGGAGCGCAAGGACATGGACTGTCTGTCGACCAGGAATATTCCACTTCCGCAACTGCTGTTTGTTGATTATCTTACTTATCTATGCGCGTGCCACGCCGGCCGCGCGATCATGCTGTTGGCAGCTGTCTCCCATTCTGGCTCAGTGCAGTCCGGTGTGAGAAGACGAACCAACGCACACACCAAACACGGGAGAATTGCCGTGTCTGAGCGCAAGACTGGGACCGTCAAGTGGTTTAACGACGCCAAGGGCTTCGGTTTTATCGAGTCCGATTCCGGCGACGTTTTCGTCCATCACTCCGCCATCCGCGGTGAGGGCTTCAAGTCCCTCGCCGAGGGTCAGAAGGTGGAGTTCGATCTGGTTCAGGGTCAGAAGGGTCCCGCCGCCGAAGGCGTGCAGCCCCTGTAAGCTGTCCCTTGAAAAGCCCTGTCATCCTTTCGGATGGCAGGGCTTTTCTTTAGCTGGACCGGGCGGTGTCGTAGGAGATCCGAGATCTGCGTATCACTAATATTGAACATCGCAGTCAGATAGCCTATAATGCAATTGTGACTGGTCTGCGCCAGTCGAGATCAGCTCGACAGAGGATACGAAGCTGTCGCTGCTGCGCACGTACCGGCCCGAGGAATCGACGGCTGTCGTTCTGACGAGTCTGCTGCAGGAGTTCGAGACGGAGCAGCGCCCGGTGGAGGTGCGGGTCGGGAGTCTGGATGCGTCACAGACGCAGGCACTGGCCGATTCGCTGTTCCCGGCAGCCGATTTCAGCGATGACTTCGCCGACTACCTGTTCTCTCAGTCGCAGGGCAATCCCCTGATCACCGTCGAGGTTCTGCGATTGCTGCATCGTCAGGGAGTGCTGCGGGAGAAGGAGGGACTCTGGACGGTCCAGCCGGACCTCAAAGGAGAGGGAGTTCCCGAACGTGTGTCGAGTCTTGTGTCACGCCGAATCGGCGAGCTGAGCCGCGAGGACCGCGAACTTCTGCAGACAGCGGCGGTAGCGGGGCAGAGGTTTACCGCCGAACAGTTGCAGAGCATCGCGGGGCTCCCGCGGATGCAGCTGATGACCGCGCTGTTCCGCCTGGAGAAGCGCTCCCGACTGATCACCGGATGCGAAGGAGGCGGAGTCTACGAATTCGCCCATCCGAAGATTCGGGAGGTGCTTTACGCCGGTCTTCCCTGGGAGTTGCGCCGTGAGTACCATCAAGCCGTTGCGGCAACGATCGGGATCTCGCCAGGGGAAGAACAGGGAGTCGATCACTCCGCTCTCGGGTATCACTTGTACGGCGCCGAGCAGTACGAAGAGTCGATCCCGTACCTGAGGACTGCTGCCGGGCAAGCTGCCGAACTTTATGACTGGCGCTCGGCTGCCAGACTTTACGACATGGCGATCGAAGCCTGCCGAGTTTCGGCCATCGACGCAGATTCTCTGACGGCACTGTACCGCGAATCCGGGCTCACGTACTACACTCTCGGAGTTACCGAGACGGCACGCGAGCGGTTCGTATCGATGCGGGATCTCGCCACTGGTGCCGACAACGCAGAGCACGAGGCTGGCGCCTGGCATCACCTGAGTCGAACCGAGAAAAGGCTGGGCAACTTCGCCGCCGCTGTCGGTGCCTGTGAACGCTGCATCGGGATCGTCACCGAGCGGTTGGCGGGGGCTGACGCAGAGCTGAGAGCTCGAAGTCTGACGACGTGGGGCACGGTCGACTTTGAGTGGGGGCGATACGATCAGGCCGAGGCCCGCTGGCAAGAGGCGCTCGACGTTCTCCCCGATGGTGAGTCGAAAGACGCAGCCAACGCTCGCAATAATCTCGCAGCGCTGTCCACCGTTCACGGAGAGTTCGATCGCGCCTGGGAACTCTACGAGCAGGTGCTGAAAGCCGACGAGAAGCACTCGTCCGCCAGTCAGTCCATCCTCACTTACAGCAACATGGGGATGATCCGGGCCGACCAGGAACGTTGGGACGACGCACTCGAGCTGTACGAGCGCAGCCTCGATCTCTGTCGGCAGACTCGTGATTCAGCACATGAACCGGAAATCCACCTCAACTGCGGTGAGGCGCTGATCGGGAAGGGACGTGTGGTAGAAGCGGCAGATTCGCTGGCACACGCCAGACGCGGTTTCCGGCGTCTGGGAGATGCTCTTGGGGAAGCGGACGCCCTGCGGCTCATCGGACGACTGCAGCGTGATGCCGGCGACCTGGCAGACGCCCGAAAGAGCCTGGAGCGCAGCATCGCGATCAATCGCGAGTTCGGTGAGTCGGTGAGCCTGGCCGAAGCCCTGTATGAAATGGGGCTGGTTCTGGTCGCAGACGAAGAGACGGACGACGCCCGGACGACGTTGACCGAGGCCAGGCGGATCTTCCAGGAGGCCGGGGCAAAGCCGGATCTGGAGAAGGTGAGCCAGGCTGCTCGAGCTTCTCTGATGGCACAACACGCAGAGGTTCTTTGCGCCCCGATGGACATCCCAGCATGAAGATCACGGCAATCAGGACATTCATCGTCGACGGCGGATTTCGGCCGTGGACCTTCGTCAAGGTGGAGACCAGCGATCCCGGCCTCGTCGGCTGGGGTGACTGTACCGACTGGGGGTCTCCTGGTCCCGTGGCCGCCACGGTGGAGCGCTACGCCGAGTGGGTGGTCGGACGTGATCCCATGGAGGCCGAGGCCATCTGGTGGGAGCTGTCCGCAGCTTCGGTGCGACATATCGGCGGCATCGCCTGGAAGGCCATGTCCGGCATCGATTCGGCCCTGTGGGATATCCGTGGCAAGGTTCTGGGCGCACCTGTCTGGCAACTGCTGGGAGGCAAGCTGCGCGACGAGCTGAGGCTCTACTGGTCCCACTGCGGGTCGGCGCCGCGCCAGCATGCCGCCGAACGGCTCGGCCTGACCCCCGTGCGCACAACCGACGATCTGAAGCGCCTCGCCGAGGTCGTGCTCGAGCGCGGCTACACCGCCATCAAGACGAATCTCATCGAGCTCGAGGATCGCCCCGATACAAGCTTCGTCAGGAACTCGTTTTCAACCCATGCCGGAGACGCGCCGCCGGCGGTTCTGCGTTGCGCCGACGCCGTCATCGGCACCTTCCGCGAGGCCTTGGGTCCGGATGTGGGCATCGCCCTGGACGTGGCCTTCACCTTCAAGTTGGGCGGCGCCATCAAGCTGGCCCGCAGCCTCGAGACCCATGACCTGATGTGGCTCGAGACGGAAACCCTCGATGCTGATGCCCTGCAGACCATCCGGTCTTCAACGACGACACCGATCTGCACGGGGGAGAGCCTCTACGGAGTGCACGGCTACCGCCCGTTCCTGGAACGGCACGCCCAGGATGTGATCATGCCGGACCTGGCCTGGAACGGCATCACCATGGGCAAGAAGATCTGCGATTTCGCCCATGCCTACGACACGCTGATCGCGCCGCACAACTGCCACAGTCCCATGAACACGCTCGTGTCGGCCAATGTCTGTGCCACCATTCCCAACTTCTACATCCAGGAATTCGATG
The DNA here is from genome assembly GCA_002726335.1 of Gemmatimonadaceae bacterium. The sequence goes on along the minus strand of PBSR01000105.1, from coordinate 1,499 downwards.
TGGACGATGCGCCCTGGCGCGACGACCTGATGACCCATCCTTTCGAGATCACCGACGGTCATCTGCGGCTGCCCGATCGGCCGGGGTTGGGTTCTGATCTGATAGAGGCGGAACTGCTCAAGCATCCACCCGTCGACTACCCCTGGGCACGCTGACCAAGCTGCCCGTTGATAGAGCCCCACCTTCCGGGCGTCAGAAGGCGGGGTTATATTCCAATTCAGCGGCAACCGGACACCCAGCTAAGAGAACCGAAGGAACAGACATGCTGACGAAGGACCAGGTCGAGCACTATCGCGTGAAGGGCTACCTGGGTGTGGAAGGGGTCTTCAGTGCCACCGAGGTGGCTGAGTTAGGGAGTGTGACGGACGAGTTCGTCGAGCAGTCCCGCCAGGTCACCGAGCACACGGATGTGTTCGACCTCGAACCCGATCACACGCCTGAATTTCCCAAGTTGCGCCGACTGAAAAGCCCGGTACAATCGCACGAAGTTTACAAGCGGGCCCTGCACAACGATAGGGTGCTCGACATCGTCGCAGAGCTTGTCGGCTCCCAGGGCATCCGATATAACGGCAACAAGCTCAACATCAAGGGCGCTGAGTCCGGCAGTCCGGTGGAGTGGCACCAGGACTGGGCCTTCTACCCGCACACCAATGACGACCTGCTCGCCGTCGGTGTCTGTATCGACGAGATGACGGAAGCCAACGGTTGCCTCCTCGTTATTCCGGGTTCGCACAGGGGGCCCATTCTCGATCATCATCAGGATGGCCACTTCATCGGCGCCGTCACCGATCCAGAGTTCGACGACAGCACTGCCGAGAAGGTAGAACTGCCCGCCGGAAGCATATCCATCCACCATGTGCGCGTCCTGCACGGTTCGCTGCCGAATCGCTCGCCGACGCCCCGTCGCCTGTTGCTGTTCCAGTACTGCTGCGAGGACTCCTGGCCGCTGCTCGGCAGCGACTGGGACAGCTACTGCAACGGGTATCTGCGGGGTGATCCCTGCAACCGTCCCCGGGTCACCGACGTGCCGGTTCAGCTGGCTATGCCCACCGCCCTGAAGGGCGGGTCCATCTACGAAACACAGACCGACCTCAAGACTTCAACCTTCAAGCACGCCGCCGAGGCCAACTGACCCACATACTGCGGATCGCCTGTCCCGACGCTACCGGACTCATTCACCGGATCACCGGCGTGTTGCATCGCGCCGGGCTCAACATCGTCGCCAACGGCGAGTTCGTCGATCTCCACCAAGACCGTTTCTTTATGCGGACAGAGTTTCGCGCGCCGGGCTCAGATATGCCAGACTCGGCGGGGTTAATCGATGATCTGCGCGGCGAGGTGCCCGACGCCGACCAGTTGGAGATATGGCGCAGCGGACGCCGGGATCTCGTCCTCCTAGCGACGTCGGAAGAACACTGCCTCGGCGATCTGCTGTTGCGTTGCCACAGCGGTGATCTCGACGCTCGGGTGCGCGCCGTGGTCAGCAACCGCCAAGGCCT
>PBSR01000104.1 GCA_002726335.1 Gemmatimonadaceae bacterium | reverse complement strand
TGCTCGTGCTGCTCGGTGGCGCCGCCGTATCCTACGGCTTTCAGATGTGGCCGGCCCTGCTCGGCATCTGTTTCTTCCGCTGGTTCACGCCACAGGGTGTCGTCGCCGGGCTGATCGCCGGCATTCTCGCAGTCACCTTCACCTACGTCACCCAGCTGGGCGGCCTGATCGGTATCGGCCGCTACCCGCTGACCATCCACAGTGCCGGCTGGGGCATCCTGTTCAACCTCGGCACCTGCGTCCTCGTCAGCGCCTTCACCCAGACGCGGGACGATGAGAAAGCCCGCCATCGCCACGAGTCGCACGATTTCCTGCGGGAGCACACACGCCTCGAGCCGGCGGCAGAACGCTGGAAGAAACCGGTCTGGGCCTTCGTCATCATCTGGTTCCTCTGCGCCATCGGGCCCTTTGCCGTACTCGGCAACGAATCCGACCCGGCTGCCTGGTCCTTCGGCATTCCGACCCTGTGGGTCTGGCAGATCGTGTGGTGGGTGATCGGCGTCATCATGATGTACCTGCTCGCCTTCAAGCTCGAGATGTCCACAGTACCCCGATCTGAGGTCAAGGCCCTCGTCGACACGGACTGACGACATCGTTGAACACCCCTGCCCGCTACGCCGTCGCTCTCCTGCTCAGCGCCGCAGTCAGTGGCGCCCTGCTGCCGACCTTCGGTGACCACAGCGGTTGGAGCCTGTTTCCCCCCGTCTGCGCCATCTCGGTAGCGATCCTCACCGGCCGGCTCATCCTCGGCCTCTGCACAGCCCTGGTGGGCGCCGCCATCATCGCCCTGCCTGCAGACCTCGGGTTCATAGGCAGCGTCCTCGAAGTCCTTCGGGCCACCACCCTCGGATTCGTGTGGACACCCCTGAGTGACTCCTTCCAACTCTACATCCTCGCCTTCACCGTCTCCCTCATCGGCATGGTGCGCATCGTCTCCGTCGCCGGGGGCACGCGGGGCATAGCCGAAAGACTGGCCCGCAGTGCCGAGGGCAAACGGGCGGCGCGGCTGTCCACCTGGTTGCTCGGCATGGCCATCTTCTTCGATGACTACGCCAATACCCTCGTCGTCGGTACGACGATGCGCCCCGTCTTTGACCGCTTCCGCATATCCCGCGAAAAACTCGCCTACGTGGTGGACTCCACCGCCGCGCCGGTGGCCGGGATCGCGCTGATCAGCACCTGGATCGGCTATGAAGTCGGGCTCTTCGAGGACGCCATGGAGTCGGTGGGTACGGGCATCTCCGGATACGAGCTGTTCTTCCGCGCCCTGCCGAGCCGGTTCTACTGCCTCCTGGCCCTCTTCTTCGTCGGCGCCAGTATCTTCCTGCGTCGGGACTTCGGCCCCATGCTGGGTGCCGAGCGACGGGCCACCGCCACGGGGCAGGTCCAGCGCCCCGGGGCCCAGGCCATGGCCGGCAACGAGGATCGGGGTCTCGACGTACCGGAAGGTATCGACGCGGACTGGCGTGTTGCTGCTGGCCCCGTGGCACTTGTCATCTTCGGGGTGCTGGCGGGAATGCAGCTGGACGCCTGGAGTGTGGCCGATGTGATCGAATCGAGAGGGCGGAACGGCTTTTTCAGCCAGGGGTACTGGACGACGGTCTTCTCCAACGCCGACGGTGCCCGCGTCATGTTCCAGGCGGCCATCGCCGGCTCTGTACTCGCCTTCGGTCTGGCCATCAGTCGTCGCGATGGGGCAGGCCACTTCCCCATCAGCCCCGCCCGTGCCGGCCGCGCCTGGGCCGGCGGCGTCACCGGCTTCAGCCGGGCCCTCCTCATCCTGGTGCTCGCCTGGGCCATCAAGGAAGCCTGCGGTGCCGTTGGCACGAGCGCCTACCTCGTCGCCCTCCTCGGCGACAGCCTGCCCGCCGGGTTGCTTCCCGTTCTCGTGTTCCTCCTCGCTTCCGCCGTCGCCTTCTCCATCGGCACCTCGTGGACGACGATGGCCATCCTGCTGCCGACGACGATTCCCCTTGCCCACAGCCTCGGCGGCATGCCCATCGCCGTCCTTGTCGCCGCCGCCGTCCTCGACGGCGCCATCTTCGGCGACCACTGCTCTCCCATCAGCGACACCACCGTGTTGTCGAGCGTCGCCTCCGGCTGTGACCACCTCGACCACGTCAAGACCCAGTCGCCCTACGCCCTGGCGACCATGGCGGTAGCTGCGCTGATCGGCTATGTGGGCACGGCGATGATCTGGCCGGCCTGGGTCGGACTGCTTCTGGGCGCTGCCGTCATCTGTGCCATGCTGTGGTTGTTCGGCAGCGATCCCGACCGCCAGGACTGACCCTGGCATGGACTCCCGAGAAAGGACATTCCTCGCCCTCAACTTCGAAGAGCCAGACCGCGTCCCCAGCGACCTGTGGACGTCGTCGGGTTTCGAACGCAAGCTGGCCGCCGAACTTCGTCTGACCAAGCAGCAGCTTCTCGACCGCTACGACATCGATCTGCGCTATATCCCCGGTCCCACCTTCATCGGCCCCCCGCTGGCGACCTTTGCCGATGGCGACGATGAGGATATCTGGGGTGTTCGCCGACAACCGGTTCACATCGAGACGGGTGGCGGCTCCGAAGACTACCGCGAGGTGGCTTGCTCGCCGCTGGCCGGGGCCACAAGCGTCGACGCCATCGAGGCCTACGACCACTGGCCGTGTGCCGACTGGTTCGACTACTCGGACATCGAGTCGCAGTGCGACGCGATCCGCGACGATGGCCGCGTCGTCGTGTTCATGGGGGACCGGCTGAACCGACTGGCCCAGCTCAAACCGGCCATGTATATGCGGGGCGTGGAGCAGATCTTCGTCGACATGGTCGACAGCCCCGAAATCGTCCACGCCATCTTCCGCCGCATCCGGTCCTTCTACCTGGAATACGCTCGGCGTATCTTCGAAGCCGCGGCGGGCAAACTCGACATCGTCCTGACGGGCGACGACTTCGGATCACAGAATGGCCCCCTTCTGTCGCCAGCCATGTGGATCGAGTACCTGCAGGAGGGGTTCTCGGCCTACACCGGCCTTGCCAGAAGCTCTGGTTGCCGTGTCATGCATCACACGTGCGGTTCGGTGCGCCCCCTCATCCCGCTCATGGTCGAAGGCGGTCTCGACGTGCTCCAGTCACTGCAGCCCGAGGCTGCCGATATGGCGCCGGCAACGCTCAAGGCCGAGTTCGGCGATCGAGAACGCTCTGGCCCTGCTCGAGGCCTACGGCGAATTCGGCGGCTATCCGCCCGGCAGATCGTAGAGTTCGGTTTGCGGCGCTACCAGGAAGCTGTGGTGCGATCCACCATCTCTTCGATCATCATGTCCATGGCTGCTGCCACCGCCGGCTCCCGCCCATCTTCCTCGGGCAGCGCCGCGTCGTAGGTCCCCCAGCCGACGAGACGCTCTAGCTCCAGCAGTTCGCTGCCATCTCCGGTGCGCTCGAGCATGGCGCTGGCGAACAGACGGAATCGGTACTGCTCCGTGACTTCGTCGGCGGTGAAGGTGAACGGTTCGTCTTCCAGACGCTCGACACGCAGCAGGAGCAGGGCATCGGCGGATTCTTCGTCGACGACGCGCAGCCGGCCGTCGGCGAGAAATGCGTCCGTGGCGCGATCCGCCAGCCGTTGGCCCACGTCCACCTCCGAGGTCTCGTTCTCGGCGGTAGGGATGGCCACCGTTTTAATCCCGCCCACGAGTCCGGCACTCGTCGAATAACGAGCGCAACCTGTCAGGGCCAGTACGGTCGCCAGGCCGACGATGACCTGTCGCAGGCTACCCGGCATCGTCCGTCTCCGCAGGGGGCGGGCTGGTGGCATAGCTCTCCGACGGCAGGTCAGGCGTGCCCCCCTGCGCGTCCGCCGCCTCGGCCAGCGCCTCGAGCGAAATCGACCGTACCGCGTCCCCTACTTCGATCGGCTGCATCCTCGGGCGTCCGCTGACCACGGCGGGATGCACCTCCAGCCGCTCCCGCTCCCGTTCCCGCTCCCCGTACAGACCGAAGGAATGGCGCACCATCATGGCGCTCAAGGTTCCGGTGCTCTGCCCGGAATCCTCGAGCAGAGGGGAACGGACGGTGGCCATACGTTCCTGTACGTGTGTCACCACGACCCGTCCCTTCACCGCCTCCCATTGGCCCAGGCTGTCCCCGGTATCCGGGTCGGAGACCTCGCCCTGGACGGAGATGATGGCGAACAGCTGCGCCTCGCGCACACCATCCAGACTGCCCACGTTGAGTACGAGAGTCGTGTCGTCGATGATGGCTGCTACTTTGCCCGTGATCGGATCCGGAGTTCCCATGTCGTGATCTCCCCTTCGGTGTCACCGGAAATGTAAAGAGCCGGCCCGCTCGTAGCAGGCCGGCTCGAATGCCGATAGGACGGTACGCCCGGGGACTACTCGTCGGCGGATGCCACCCACGCCGAGGCCCGGTCTCCATTGTTCTTGTCGAGCAGGAAGCCTTTGGGATCGATGTAGCCTCGCACGCCACCGCGACGACGATCCTGGTAGCGTACGGCGTAGTGCAGATGCGGACCTGTGGACCGTCCGGTGCTGCCCATCAACCCGACGGCCTGGTTGCGCCGCACGAGATCGCCCTTCTTGACAAGGATCTTGTCCAGATGGCCGTACTCCGTGCGCAGAATTCCGGGACGATTCGTGACGTTGCCATCTTCGTCAGTGATCTCGGGATTGTGATTGATGACCACCACGTTCCCGAGATGTTTGTCCTCATAGGCAAAGGCGACGACGCCATCGGCCGTGGCCCACACCTTCAGCCCCGTGCGGCCCGCGATGTCGACACCTGCATGGTGCGTGACGCGGCCAGTGAAGGGGTCGGTTCGTTTGCCGAACTTGGATGATGGAAAGGTCTTGTTGATATCCACTGGCCAGATGGCGGGAATGAAGCGCAGATTGGACTCGTTGTTGCGGAAGGTATCCTCCAGAGCAGCGAAACTGGAGCGCTGGTAGAGCGTCTCGCGCCGCAGTGCATCGATCCGCATCGACAGGTCGGACAACAGTTCTTGTTTGTGCGCCGGCAGATTGGTGTAGTCCTCGGGAAGGTCACCCGGATCTGCCGGACCCCCGACGCCGAGATCCCCGTCTACCCCCCGTACCGGGGCCATCTCATGAAAATCACGCAGGCGCTGATCTTGCAACGCCAACTCGTCCATTTGCTTTTCGAGTTGCTCAAGATCGTGACGAGCTCCGTCAAAACTGCGCAAGAGCTGGTCGTTCTGCTCTGACAGATCGACGATTTCGCGAGTCTGGTCGATGCGGGTGTGAAACTGAAGGGAGTAGTAGCCGAGAGCGCTGACAAAGGCCAGTGCCATCAGGCCGACGAGCCATGGCAGATGCGAGGCAAACTTGTATTCCTGCACCTGCCCGTCGTTCGGCGGGATGATGATAAAGGTGATGCGTTTTCTGGGCATAGATCCGGCGATCGTCGACTTGGTAGGGGTCCGTGGAAACGACGGTCGGACTGGTCTGGGTGGTCAGCGTCCGGTCTTCAGATGGTGCAGGAACCACAGCGGTCCCCGGCGCGTCGAGCCCGGTAGACAATCACGCCAGCAGGGCCTCAAGGTCGCTGCCTGCATAGGTCCGGGTAGTATAGGACGGCCTTTGTTAAATGTCAATAATCACTGACACTTCGCGCAGACCAATTGGTCTGGCCAACCATCCAGTTCATCGGCAGAGAAGCGATTTTCTCCAGCTCTGCCACGGCGACGATGACAGCCCCTGGCTGAGGTTGCCACTGGCCAGGGCGCTGAGTATCTTGACGAACCGCTGTCTATCGCCTGTACATCGAACGTTTTCCCAGACCTACCAGCCATCAACAACCCCCCTCCGACCCCGGAGATCGTCCATGATCCACAGGCTCGGCACACGGCATCGCCTCTTCTTTCTGGCGCTGCTTCTGGCTACCGGCCCCCTGGGCACCACAGCCGCCCGGGGAATGACGATGACGGAAGAGATCAAGTCCTCTCTCATCCCCATCGTCACTTATGTACGCCAGTATTATATGTATGAGGTGTCCCCCGACACACTGATGCGTGCCGGTCTGCGAGGCATCTTCCACGGCCTCGATCCGGCCTCCGACTTCACCATCACCGACGATCCCATCGACTGCGCCCCTGAAGACGACGCGTGTCGCTGGAACGGACACTTCAGCATCTTCGAACGGGTGGCCCGTACGATCGACAAGAAGGCATTCTACGCCGTCGGTTCCGACACCCTCATCCGCTATGGCATCCACGGTATGATGTCGGTCCTCGACCCGGACACCGTGTTCATGGAGAAGCTGAACCTCGACAACTTCCGCATCAATACTCGCGGTGAGTACGGCGGTCTCGGTTTCCGCATCCAGGTGGTGCGTCCAGACAGCGCCATCGCTGTCTGGTCTCTGCTGCACGATGCCACGCCGGCCGCCCTGGCGGGAGTCAGGTCCGGTGATCTGATACTCGCCATCGACGATTCCACCACAAAAAACATGAATGCCGCCGATGCCGCTTCGCTGATGCGGGGCGAGGCCGGCACCGATGTCGTTCTCACTCTCGACCGCCCCGGGGTCGACGAGCCCATCGACATCAAGGTCACTCGCCAGGTGGTGCACATCAACTCAGTGCCCTATCACGTGATGTTCGCCGACTCCACAGGCTACATCAAACTGCAGGGCTTTCAGCACAAGTCCAGTCAGGAGGTGCGTCAGGCCCTGGCCGAGCTCCTCGATCAAGGGATGAAGCGCCTGATCTTCGACCTGCGTGGAAATGGCGGCGGATACCTGACCGAAGCCGTGCAGATCGCCGATCTGTTCCTGCCGAAGAATCGCCTCGTCGTCTACACCGCGGGTCGAGCTTTCGCCGACACGACCAAGTACACGACCCAGGAAGATCCGATGTTCGGTGACGGTCCCCTGGTGATTCTCGTCGATGGTGGCTCCGCGAGCGCCTCCGAAATCGTCTCCGGCGCCATTCAGGACTGGGATCGTGGTCTCGTCCTCGGCACACCCACCGTGGGCAAGGGCTCCGTGCAACAGACGGTCAGCATCGGCGATCGCGCCGAGCTCAAGTTGACGATGGCCGCCTATTTCATCCCCAGCGGCAGATCGATCGACAAGCGCATGCGCAAAGACTCGACTCTGGTTGCCATGGCTGAGAAGGAGTTCCACACCCAGGTGCTGGGACGCCTCGTGCGCGGTGCCGGCGGCATCACTCCCGACGTCGACATGGAGCGTCGCCGGTCGACCTCCCTCTACCGACAACTGGAGGGCTGGCGCACCTACAACAGCCGCTTCTTCCGCTTCGCCCGTGAATACGCCGTCAACCATCCTGACGTACAGCCAGACTTTATCGCCGACCAGGAAACACTGGACGAGTTTCGCCGCTTCGTCGACAAGGATGAGTTCGAGTATACCAGTGATCTCGATGTACGCCTGGGTCAGCTGCGCAGCGAGTTCGAAGAGGAGCAGGAGGGGGAGCTCGACGAGATCGTTGTCAAAGCGCACGACGATGACGCCCGGGCCGGCGTTCTGGCCACATCTCTCGAACACGTAGCCGACGAGATCGAAGAGATCGAGGAGGACCACTGGCTGGACAACGACGAACTGATCGCCTGGAAACTGACCTTCGACATCCGCGAGAAGGCCTTCGGGATCGTGCAGGCCTACGCCTACGATGTCACCGTCAACCCGCAGGTCCTGCGAGCTCGAGAGATCCTGCGCGATGAATCCGAATACCTGACGTGGTTCCAGCGATCCGAAATCGGTGATCCCGGCCAACCCATGGCGTCGGCCGGGGACACCGTTGCGGTGGAGGTGGAAGGCATTGTAAGAGTAGAAGCCGACGAGGGCGGGCCGGACACGGAAGAGTAATAGCCGCTCGGCGAACACACGCCAGATGCGGGGGGCCGACGATAAGTCGCGCGCCCGTCTCTTTTTTGCGACAGCAAGAAACGAGCATAACCGGCGTAGAATCAACAACTTGCCCTGCTTCTCGCGGTCCGGATTTGTCATGCCGATCGGGCAGCGTATATTCTATAGGTTGTCCCTGACTGCGACCGAGGCTCTGTTAACCCGTTGTTCTTCTGTCATTTATGAGTGATTCACCCACTCTCAGACGTCTGCCGCGCTGGTTGAAAGCCCAAGCCCCGGGCAGTCCCGAGTATCTCGAGTTGAAGCGACTCGTCAAGGGGCTCGAGCTCAATTCGGTGTGTGAGAGCGCCCACTGCCCCAACATCGGTGAATGCTGGTCGAGTGGCACCGCGACCTTCATGATCCTCGGCGATGTGTGCACCCGTAGTTGCGGCTTCTGTGCCATCAGGACGGGGCGTCCCACATGGCTGGATGAAGGGGAGCCAGAGCGTGTCGCCGAGGCGATCTCGAAGCTCAACCTGCGCCATGCGGTCATCACTTCCGTCAATCGTGACGAACTGCCGGACGGCGGTGCTGACGTCTTCGCCCGCACGATCCGGGCGATCCACTCCCGTTGCCGCGAAACGACCGTCGAAGTCCTCATACCCGACTTCCAGGGAAACTGGACAGCCCTCGAACAGGTGGTGGCCGCTGGACCTGAAATCCTCAACCACAACCTGGAAACGGTGCCTCGACTCTATGGCATCATGCGGCCTCAGGCGCGCTATGCGCGTTCCCTTGAACTGCTTGAAAGGGCGCGGATTATCGGACCGGCTCCGACCAAGTCGGGCATGATGCTCGGCGCCGGCGAAACCCGGCCGGAGACGGAACAGTCCATCCGTGACCTGGCTGATGTGGGCTGCAGCATCCTGACCCTTGGGCAGTACCTGTCACCTTCGGCAGAGCACGTACCGGTGGACCGCTTCGTCCATCCCGATGAATTCGTCGAACTGCGCGATTACGCCCTTGGCCTGGGTTTGCACCACGTAGAATCCGGCCCCCTGGTGCGCAGTTCCTACCACGCGGACCGCCAGGTGGACGACATGATCGCTGCCGGCCCTCCCCTCCATCGCTTCACAACGGAAACCGAATGAACCTCAACAAGAACTCCCTGGTCGGATACCTGCGGCGCAAGAAGATCATCGGCAAGAATGAGGTCGTGCTCGACATGCGTCAGATCGGCGACAGCCTGAAGAACCAGATCTATCTTGCCACTACCGCACAGCAGCGCCTGCTCGTAAAGCAGGCCCACGCCAAGACGCAGATCAAGGAGCGCTGGTGGCTCGATCGCAAGCGCATTTTCGCCGAAAAGAACTGCATTGAGATCCTGGCCAACATACTCCCCCCGGACGTCATTCCCGATGCCCTGCTCGAGGATCGCACCGACTTCATCCTCGTCACGACAGCGCCGGCCCGCGAGGCCGTGTTGTGGGAGAATGATCTGTCCATGGGACGGATCGATCTGCAGATTGCCGCACAGGCCGGAGAGCTTCTGGCCGCGGTGCACAACCAGACGCACAACGTGCGCGAGCTCAAGGCGATGTTCAAGGACGTCAAGCCTTTCGAGCAGCTCCGGTTGCAGCCGCTCTATGAATACGTCGCCGCCGCCTTCCCCGAAATCCAGAAGGCCGTCCAGCATCAGGCCAAGGAACTGCTCAGACCGGGTCGCTGCCTGGTACTGGCCGACTTGCGCCCGCGCAACGTCTACATCAACAGCGGTCAACTCTACCTGGTCGACTTCGCCGCCGCCCACTTCGGACAACCCTCCTTCGATCTGGCCTTCTACGCCGCCGACATGTGCCTCAAGGCGATGCTCAACCATCCCCAGAAAGCCGCCTACCTGGAGGCTATCAACGTCTTCTGGCTGGCTTACTTCCGCATCGCTGAATACGCCAGGACGGCCGAGGTCGAAAGGTCTGCAGTGCGCGACTTCGGCTGCCTGCTGCTGGCTCAGGTGGCCGGACGTATGCCTGTCTACGAAGCCGATGAGGAATTCCGCGATCTGACCTACCGCGTCGCCCAGAGCCTGCTGTTCACGGAACTGGAGAAGATCGAGGACATCACCGAGTTCATCAATCGAACTCTGATCGATGGATGACCAGAGCTGCGCGGTGTAAGTACGGCGGACCAAGATGGGCGGCGAGGCGCCCGGGTCGCAAGGCGCGCGAGTGATGCGTATCGGTGGGATACACAGGGCGAGCGCAACGCCGCGAGCCGGGATGCATCGGCGCCCATATTCCGCCGGACTTGTGCCGCGCGGCTCTAGGACCGCCGTTGCGGCCATCGCCCTGGCGGTGGGTTTTTCCGCCATCGGCTGTGCTCCCCGGGACCTCGACAGCCCTGATCCCAGGGCCGGGGTTCCGGCGCCGGACCGGGAATTCCGCGCCGTCTGGGTGGCTACAGTCGACAACATCGACTGGCCGTCGCGCCCTGGCCTGCCCGCAGACAGCCAGCGCGTCGAGGCCCTCACCATCCTCGATCGCAGTGCGGCTCTGGGTCTCAACGCTGTGGTTCTCCAGGTGCGCCCGCAGTGTGACGCCCTCTACGCGTCCGACATCGAACCCTGGTCCTACTACCTGACGGGAGAGCAGGGGCGGGCACCCAACCCGTTGTATGATCCCCTGGAGTTCTGGGTTGACGAAGCACACAGCCGGGGACTCGAGCTACACGCCTGGTTCAACCCCTACCGGGTCAAACATCCCAGGCAGCTGGGCCCCATGGCGGCCTCTTCGATCGCCCGGCAGCGCCCCGATCTGGTGCGCGCCCTCGGGACCGGCGGTTTTCTCTGGCTGGATCCGGGCCACCCCGAGGTCCGCGACCTGACCCTGTCCGTCATCCTCGACGTCGTCGCCCGCTACGAAATAGACGGTGTCCACATGGACGACTACTTCTACCCGTACCCGTCATATAATGACGGCGCCGATTTCCCTGATGGGGCGACCTGGCAGACCTACCAGGACGGTGGTGGCAAGCTGACCCGGTCGGACTGGCGGCGGGACAACGTCGATCGTTTCGTCGAGGCCCTGCACGACCGTCTGCGCCGTCAGCCACGCCAGGTAAAATTCGGCATCAGCCCCTTCGGTATCTGGCAACCCCGCCATCCACCATCCATCGAGGCCGGCCTCGACCAGTATGGCATGCTCTACGCCGATGCTCGCCGCTGGCTCCGCGAGGGCTGGGTGGACTATTTCTCCCCCCAGCTCTATTGGCCCATCTCTCAGGTGCCCCAGAGCTTTCCCGTGTTGCTGGGCTGGTGGTCGCGGAACAACCCGCACGAGAGGCACCTCTGGCCGGGGTTGTACACGTCCCGCGTGCGGCGAGATACGGGGTGGCCCGCAGAGGAGGTGACAGACCAGATCATGGTGGCCCGTGCCATGACCCCCGACGCCCCCGGACACATCCACTTCAGCGCCCGGGTTCTGCTCGACTCAACCGCTGTAGGCCGAGATGGCGATTCACTCATGGCGACGCTGGCGCGCGGCCCCTACCGCCGCCGGGCCCTGACGCCGGCGACGCCGTGGCTTGACGATGAACCGCCAGCGGCTCCCGCCATCACGGTGCAGACCGGTGTCGACAGCGCCCTGGTATCCTGGCGAGTTACCGGGGACGAGGCCCCCTTTCTCTACGTGGTCTACACGGAACGCGCCGGGACGGGCTGGAGCCATCGAGTGCTGCCCGCGACGCGCCTGGGTCAGCGGATCGTCCTTGGCTCGGGAGATGAAGAGGGCCCGCTTCCCCTGACGGCGGTGGCCGTCACAGCCGTCGACCGCATGGGCAACGAGAGCACGCCACAGGTGCGACACCTGTGATCGTCGCGTTGCCCTCATGCGGGGCAACGGGCATATTTCAACTCCGACATGGCCATCATTTCCAATATCGGAACACGCGTCGAACTGGTGCCCATGGACGGGCATTTTCACAACATCAGCGTCGCTCTGTACCGGCAGGCTGACACCGATGGAGCCGCCCTGCTCGTACACACCTACAGCGCGCGCGACGGCGCCGGCGAGCGGATCGACAGCATCGCCGAGACCATGGTCACTCTTGGTGGCCTCGAGCGCCGCCCCGGGAACCGTTTGCGCTTTCCCTGCGGGTCCGAGCATGCTCTGGCGGTACGCAGGACCTTCCTGGAGGCGGTCAAACTCGACCTGTCAGCCCCTCGCAGCGCGCATCCCCTGACCACTGTCGACCGCAAGTCAGGCCTGACGATCGAGGTCGACCCTCTCGGCGATGGCCAGTATCGCGTACGGAGCGCCGGCGATGATCCGGACTCTCAAGGCCCTCGTCGCGTGGGTGTGATCGTCAACGGCCTGCTGAAGCTCGGGGACATGCGCCGTGTTGTGTCTGATGAAGACACGGAGGACTGCGTTGCCTTCGAGTGCGGCTGCAGCCATGATGCGCTCGTGGGCCTGCTCCTTGTGCGGGCGCCGAATGTCCGCGCCATCGTGCGGGAGCAGGAGGCCATGTCGGCTCGTGGAACCCTGTCGGCCCCGAGCGCCCAAGCGGACTGAGGCCAGACCGATGAAAGTGATGACCTCCCGCGAACGTGTACTGGCCGCACTCCGCCGCCAGCCTGTGGACCGCACGCCGGTGTGCAACCCGACATCTGTCGCCACAGTGGAATTGATGGATCTGGTGGACGCACCATTCCCTCAGGCCAACCGTGATCCGGAACTGATGGCCCGTCTGGCGGCGACGGGCTACACCGAACTGGGCTTCGACAGCATCATGCCGGTCTTCTCCATCATCCAGGAGTCGTCCGCCCTCGGCTGTCGCATGCAGTGGGAACAGAAGGACAACTGGCCTACGGTGAAGATGGCACAGCCCATCTGGCAGTCCTTCGATGACATCGTCATCCCCGCCGATCTGCTCACCCATCAGGATACGAGCTGCGTTTTGGAGGCGATCAGCATCCTGCGGCGGGAGTATGGTGACGAGGTGGCCATCATCGGCAAGACGATGGGCCCCTGGTCGCTGGCCTATCACTGCTTTGGCGTGGAGGCCTTCCTGCTGATGTCTCTCGACGATCCCGATCAGACGAAACGGATCCTCGACAAGCTCAAGTCGGTCACCGTCGACTTCGGTCTGGCCCAGATCGAGGCCGGCGCCGATGCCGTGACCTTGCCCGATCATGCCACCGGCGACCTGGTGAGCGGCGAATACTACCAGAGGTACCTGCGGGATCTGCACATCGAGTTCGCCGAGCGCATCACCTGCCCGATCATCCTGCATATCTGTGGCCGCACCGTGGACCGCATGGAATACATCGCCCAGACCGGAATGGCCGCCTTCCACTTCGACTCGAAGAACGACCCGGGAGAGTCGATGGACATTGTCGGCGAGCGCATCAGTCTGGTGGGCAATATCAACAATCCCGAGACTCTGTTCGCCAAAGGCGAAGAAGTGGTGGCCTCCGAGGTCATGCAGAACCTCGATGCGGGAGTGCAGCTCATCGGTCCCGAGTGCGCCATCCCCCTGCAGACATCGATCGAAAACCTCAAAGCCATACCCCAGGCCGTTCGGGATTGGCACAAGACGAGAGAGATCAGTGGCTGAGCTGTCCGACATCCAGAACGAGAGCATTCGCCGAGAGATCGAGGAGTATGTCGAACAGGAGACCGAGATCGAACGTCTCATCGGCATCTTCGCAGCGGCGAAACCCCTGCACCAGGACATGGCCGCCGCCCTCATCGAAGGGGAGCACCACAGGGTGGATGAGCTTGCGGCGCAGGCCATCGCTGCCGGGACCGAGGCTCTGGAGGTGATGGATGAGGGCCTCATCGCCGCCATGGGTATCGTCGGTATCAAGTTCCGCGAGAACTTCATCTTTGTCCCCGAGGTGCTCGCCTGTGCCCGGGCCATGAAGGCGGGTATGGCACACATCGAGCCTGTCCTGTCGGCATCCGGCATCGAGAAGGCCGGCACCGTAGTCATGGGCACCGTCAAAGGCGATCTGCACGACATCGGCAAGAACCTTTGTATCATGATGCTCAATGGCGCCGGTTTCGATGTCGTCGATCTGGGTGTGGACACGTCGGCGGACGAGTTCATCGACGCGGTGGAGGAGTCGGGGGCGAAACTGATGGGCATGTCCGCCCTGTTGACGACGACGATGCCCAGTATGGGCCGGACGATCGAGGCATTCATCGATGCGGATCTGCGCGAAGACGTCCAGATCATCGTCGGTGGCGCCCCGGTGACACAGGAGTTTGCCGATGACATGGGAGCCGACGGCTACGGCAAGGACGCCCTCGAGTGTGTCTCTCTGGCGCAGCGGCTGATCGGCAGTCCTGCCCGGTGAGAGAGACAACACCGCAAGAGGTACAGGAGCGCTTCGATCGTCTCACGGAAATCCTCTCCGGGATCGTCACGCAAGCCGATGCGCAGGCTTCAACGCGGTGTCCCTACCGCGATCGGCACGATCACTGTACGGCGAAGTTTCGCTGCCGGAACCAGTCAGACTGTGAGGACCACAAAGACTCCATGTGTGGCCACGACGGTGTCTTCGATTATCGTAGCGCCTGGGAATCCGATCCTCGCACCTTGAACGCAGCTCGAGAGCGTCTCGAGCGTCAGAACCGTCAGACCTGATCCACGCCCACCTCCACTGAGAGTTACATCCCAACACATGGCCTTCATCAAGTCCTCCAGCGGCACGCCTCGACCTCTCGAAGTGGGTCGCTCACTGTTCGACTACGCCGACGACGAACGCTTGCCGGTCCCCACTTCCTGCCTGCGCAACGCCTACTGCCATGAATGTGTCGTCGATGTATCATCCGGCATGAGTTCACTGAATGCGCGCACCGACGCGGAGGCCTTCCTGCGCGATCCCTATCGTCTGGCCTGCCAGGCTCTTGTGGAGCGCACCGACGAAGACATCGAATTCGAACCCCTGAGGCGCTCACCCAAAATCCTTTCAGAAGGGCGCGAGCGCAGCGTCAAGCTGGATCCTGTTGTCACCCGGCAAGGCGATGACATCCTCTACGATGGTGAGGTGGTCGACCGTTTTCGCGGCCATGTCCTGGGACTTGCCATCGATCTCGGCACGACGACGGTGGCTATGGATCTTGTCGACCTGGAGTCCGGTGAGAGCCTCTCCGTCTCTGCCTTCGAGAACCCGCAGCGCTTTGGCGGGTCCGATGTGATGAACCGCATCTCCTACGACGGCGGCCCCCACCAGGGGGAGCTGCAGAAGTCGGTGGTCACCGCCCTGAACCGGCACATCGCCTCTCTCGGGGAGCGCTTCGGCTTTGCCCGCCAGGAGATCTACGAGATCACCATCGCCGGCAACTCGACGATGCGTGATCTGCTGTTCCGACTCGACGTCCAGCCCATCGGCACCCGACCCTACAAGTCGACGATCGAGCAGGCCTTTCTCGACGGCGAGCGTGAGCACACCGCCCACACCGACAGATCCCGACGTCTCGGGATTCGCTGCAACATCAACACTCGCGTGTACGGGCTGCCTCTCATCGCCAGCCATGTGGGCGCCGATACCGCCGCCGACCTGGTCGCCTGCGACATGATGAGTGGCGATCGCGACGATGTTGTCATGCTCGTCGACGTCGGCACCAATACGGAGGTCGTCATCGCCGGTCGCGGCCGTATGCTCACCGCCTCCTCACCTGCGGGACCGGCCTTCGAGGGGGGTCTCGTACGCTACGGAATCCCCGGATATGAGGGGGCCATCGAAACCGTACGGATCGATGCCGACGGCGTCTTCCAGAATTCGACCATCGGCGATGCGGATCCGGTAGGCATCTGCGGCTCCGGACTCATCGATCTGCTCGCCGAACTGCGTCGCACCGGTATGATGTCGGAACGGGGCACTCTGCAGGAAGCAGGTGAAGACGCGGCTCGGACCGCACACATCAGCGTAGCGCCGGATCAGGGCATCACTTTCTCCGGCGAGGACGCCAGTCACCTGGCCCAAGCGAAAGCGGCCAACTACTGCGGCCAGTACCTGCTGATGAAGGAGTTTGGTATCGACCCGGCGGATGTCTCGACGCTCTACCTGGCCGGCGGCTTCGCCAATTACATCGACGTCGCCAGCGCCGTGGCCATCGGGTTCCTGGCGCCGGTACCGGCCGAACGTATCGTCAAGGTGGGCAACGCCGCCATGCAGGGCGCTCGCGAGGCCCTGCTGGATCGCACACGACGGGCCGAGCTCGAGCGCGTCTGTCAGCAGGTCGAGCACGTCGAACTGGAGACGAATCCGGAGTTCTTCAACGCCTTCGTCGACGGCTGCATGTACAATCCCATGCCCGACCGCTTCACCACCTGAAAGGCCCCCCTGTGCAGACCTTTTCCGCCAGACTCAGCGACCCGACGCCCGTCCTCTTCGACGGTGGCTTCGGCACACAGCTCTTTGAGCGTGGCGTCGAACTACCCAACAGTGCCATGGCGAACAAGTCACACGGCGCCGCTGTCGTCGACGTGCACAGCGCCTACATCGCCGCCGGCTCGGAGATGATCGAGACGAACACCTTCGTCGCCTCCGATCTGCATCTGGAGATGGCCAACGCCGGGGATACCACCTCGGCCGAACTGGCCCGACTGGGCGGTCAATTGGCTCGCCGGGCGGCCGACGAGAGCGAGCGCGACGTTTTCGTTGCCGGCTCTCTGGGCCCCTCACCGGGGGCCATCGAGGCCGACGCCGGCGACACCGAATTCGGCATCGCCGACAGCCGCGTCCGGGAGGCTCACCTGCGGGTGGCGGAGGCCTTGGCTGAGACGGGTGTCGACCTGTTCCTTGCCGAGACCATGTTCTCCGCCCGCGAGGCGGCCATTGCCGTCGACGTGGCCCGCCAGTTCGGTCTGCCCATCGGCGTCAGTCTGACCTACAAGTTCACCCAGGATCGCAAGACGGGTGACGTTGTTTACCGGACCGACTGGGGTCACTCCCCCGCCGATGCCGTCGACATTCTGGCCTCGGGACAGCACTCCGAGGGCGTCGACCTGCTGCCTTTCGTGCAGATGATCGGCCTCAACTGCGGCGCCGAATCGTCGCGTGAGGATCACTCCGGCATGGCCTACGCCATCGAAGGCACGCGGCAGATGAAGGCGGTGCTCGAGGCACGAGGGTACGCCGGACTCCGTCTGACGGCCTTCCCGAATGCCGGCCTGCCGAAGATGGACCGCGAGACGCAGCAGACCTACTACCTGCAGGATCCGGAGGAGATGGCTGCCGGCCTGGAGGATCTGAACGGCGCCGGCGCCTGGCTCATCGGTGGCTGTTGCGGCACGAGTCCGGATCATATCCGCTCCTTCCGGACGCAGCTGTCCCACCTGCAGTCCTGATCACACACCCCCCGATGTCCACGACCCAGCCGAAATCCTACGACGTCATCGTCGTGGGTGGCGGGCATGCGGGCACCGAGGCGGCCCTCGCCGCGGCCCGCATGGGCTCCCATGTCCTGCTGCTGACGATGAACCTGGACACGATCGGCCAGATGTCGTGTAATCCCGCCATCGGCGGCATCGGCAAGGGCCACCTGGTGAAGGAGATCGACGCTCTCGGCGGTGAGATGGCACTCAACACCGACCACGCCGGGATCCAGTTTCGTCGACTCAACATGAAGCGGGGCCCGGCGGTGCGCGCCTGCCGCGCCCAGTGCGACAAGAAGGTCTACCAGTTCGAACTGAAATACACCTGCGAAAACCAGGCCGGGCTCGACGTCCGTCAGGGTGTGATGGAGAGCCTCATCGTCGATGGCGACAGGGTGCGGGGCATCGGCGTGCAGGGCGGTATGCTCTACGAAGGGCGCACCGTCGTGCTGACAGCCGGCACCTTTCTGCGTGGCAAGATTCACGTGGGCGACTTCAGCTGTGCCGCGGGCAGGTCGGGAGAATCCTCAGCCGATCGCGCCGCACAAGATCTGGTGGCAATGGGCTTCACCATGGGGCGCCTGAAGACGGGTACGCCGCCACGCGTCAACGGTCGCAGTATCGACTTCGAGGCTCTGGAGCAGCAGCCTGGAGATGACCCGCCGCGCACCTTCTCCTATGCCTGCGATCGTCCTCCCCTGCCGCAGCGGCCCTGCCACATCACCTATACCAACCACGACACCCACGCCCTGATCCGCGACAATCTCGAACGGTCGGCCATGTACTCCGGCCGCATCGAGGGGGTGGGGCCCCGCTACTGCCCCTCGATCGAAGACAAGATCGTGCGCTTCGCCGACAAGGAGCGGCACCAGATCTTCATCGAACCCGAAGGGCTGCGGACCCGGGAATACTACATCAACGGTCTGTCGATGAGCCTGCCGGAGGACGTGCAGCTGCCCATCCTGCGCACGCTCCCCGGTCTGGAACGCGCTGAGATCATGCGCCCTGCCTACGCTGTCGAATACGACTATGCCGACCCGACGCAGCTGCACGCCTGGCTGGAGACAAAGCGTGTGGGCGGGTTGTTTTTTGCCGGCCAGATCAACGGCACCACAGGATACGAGGAGGCCGGAGCTCAGGGACTGATGGCAGGGGTGAATGCGGTCCTTAAATCCCGCGGCGAGGAGCCCTTTGTCCTCGACCGTTCGCAGGCCTACATCGGCGTCCTGATCGACGACCTGGTCACCAAGGGGACGAGTGAGCCCTACCGCATCTTCACGTCTCGCGCCGAGTACCGCTTGCTGCTGCGCGAGGACAACGCCGATGAACGGCTTATGGACTTCGGTCGGAGCTTCGGCATGGTGGCAGATGACATCTGGGCGAAGTTCGCCGCCAAGAAAGCACAGGTGGCTGCCGAACTGGAACGACTGGGTGTCCAGCGTCTGGCCGTGTCAGATCGTGTGAATGACCTGTTGGCGGAGCGAGGCACGACACCCCTCCGAGAGCCGGCACCGCTGCTCGATCTGCTGCGACGGCCGGAGATCGATTACGCCGACATCGTCGCCCTGGCGCCACCGGCCGAGCCGCTGACGGCACACGCTGCCGAGCGGGTCGAAGCCGAAACCAAGTACGCTGGCTACATCGACCGCCAGTCCGTCGAGGTGGAGCGACTCAAGCGCATGGAGTCTCACCTCATTCCGGTGGACTTCGACTACTCGACAGAGGCAACGCCCCTGTCGATGGAAGCTCGGCATAAGTTGGCGCGTCTGACCCCCCGCACCCTGGGCCAGGCTTCACGCATCTCGGGCGTCTCCCCGGCGGATATCTCCGCCCTGATGGTCCTGCTGCACGCCCGCGGCAGACGACCCCTGTCCGGAGCTATCGAGGACAGTCCTTGAGCCCACGCTCGGTGGCCGTGCGCCTGTCGGCCATGTATTTCCTGCAGTTTTCGGTGTTCGGTGCCCAGACGATCCTGCTGGGTGGACACATGCGGGAGTTGGGATTCAGCGGCACGCAGATCTCATGGGTCTACGGCACCGGTGCCTTGGCTGCCCTGGTCTCCCCCGTCATCGCCGGCTGGCTGGCCGACCACTTCCTGCCGACGCAGCGCATCATGGGACTGTGCTACCTGAGCTGTGCGCCACTTCTGTGGTGGGGATATCAGCAGGCCTCTTTTGAATCGCTGTGGCTGACCATGCTGCTGTTCCAGATCGTCCACGTACCAACCATGGGGTTGAGCAATGTCGTCGCCCTCTATCACCAACCGGACTCGCGACGGATCGGTTTTGTGCGGGCCTGGGGCACCGTGGGCTGGGTTGCCATCAGCTGGGCTCTCAGCCTGCACCTGCATTTCTGGGATACGTGGCAGGCGGGACGCAATCACGCACGCCACCGGGACAGACCACGCGAAGACCGCTGGCCTGGCTCGACGGTTTCCGTCTGCTGCTGGAGTCCCGCCCCTTCCTGATACTTTTTTCCGTGTCCCTGCTTGTCTCCGTGATGCGCCCCTTCTTCTACAACCTGGGATTCCTGTTCTTCTCTGACCCCTACGGCATCGGCCTGACATCGAGCCTGTCGACGGCGGCGATGAGCCTCGGCCAGGTCGTCGAGATCGGCGCCATGCTGATTCTGGCAGCCAGCCTGCGCGTCCTCGGCTCGAGATGGACGATCTGTCTCGGCGCCGCCGCCCTCGGCGTGCGCTTCGGCGTCTTCTCCCTTGGCGAACCGGTCTGGTTCGTCGTCACTGCCCAGACCCTCCATGGCATCGGTTTCACCTTCTTCAGCATGGGGAGTGTTGTCGCCATCGAGGCCCTGGCGCCGCGTCAGCGACGGGCCAGTGCCCAGTCCCTGCTCGTGTTCGTCAACTCCGGGCTCGGGGCCCTGGCCGGCCACTGGCTCACCGGTATGGCCTACGATTACCACGAACGGGCCGCAGGGGGCCACGACTGGAGCGCCATCTTCCTGATTCCCACCCTCGGCTGCTTCCTCGGTTGTGCTCTTCTCCTCCTCCTGCTGCGGGGCAGCCGGTGAGACCGACCTTTTCCCGTTATACTACTCAACGGGTTACACATCCTGTCTAGACCTTATGTATTGACCGGTTAGACAGCGGACCTCCTCCGATCTCGAAGTTTCGCGGATTAACTTGGGCCATCGAGATTACAACACCCAAGACAGA
>PBSR01000103.1 GCA_002726335.1 Gemmatimonadaceae bacterium | reverse complement strand
CGGGCTGACATGCTACTGTTAGCGGTCAAGATCGATAGGTAGCGGAACAGCCTGGTAAGAGGGCCCGGATCGAGGGAGAGCTAGCACACAGAATGGGTATGAGGATCAGTCCGTCGCGCAGACTTGGAAGACTGGGGTTGGTGATTCTGCTGGTGGCAGGACTGTCGGTGGTGATCGGCGGCTGTGACCCGGACGGGGGGCGGGCGGATTTGAGCGGCGGAGCGAGGTTCGAAGGGTTGATAGTGGAGACGGCCCTGTACTTCCCCGGGGACGATCACAATGTCGTCAAGCTCCGCGGAACCTACACGGGGGGGCGACCGTTCGAGGCTGATTTCCTGGGATATTTCAACGCGACTGGAGGCAGCGAGCGCTGGGGCGGGCCAATTTCGGAATTGTTCGAAGAATGGCCGGGGACGCTGGTTCAGTATTTCTCCAACGGGGTGTTGAGTTATCGACCAAGTTGGGGGATGGAGTGGCGGCCGGTATGGGAATTGTTGGAGGAGGGTGCGGGTAGGGGGGGGGTCGAAGATATGCCAACCAATGCGAACGATGGTGCGGTCGTCGGACCTGGGGAAAAAGTGGTCTCGAACGTCTCGGTGGAGGGAGTGGAAGTCGGCTTCCGGGACGTATACGAGCGCCTGGGTGGCGAGGGTACGTTTGGATATCCGAAATCAGCCGCCCGTAGCGATATGCACCCGGATGCCAGGTTGTCTATTGAAGGTCCGCGCACCGATGTGATCCGGCAGTATTTTCAGTCGGCGGTGCTGGAGGGTTATGGCGATGCAACCCAGGCTCCAACGTTCCGGCGACTGGGCGAAGAGCTGAGGGCGCAGATTTATCCAGACGGGGAGTGGGAGAATCTGACGGTGTTCTTGCGCACAGCTCCGTTGGGGATAGGGGAGTCATATCCGGAGGCATATGTGGACTATTTCGCCGCGGAAGTTCGAGAAGATCAGGGGGCCGGAGGCGTCCTTGTTGGAAGGGTCCGGCACCCTTACGCCCTCTCATATCATCCGCAGCCCCATCTGCTTTACCGGGAGGACGATGGCTGGTATGCATTCTTCCTTGATCTTGACGATGGCCTGCTGGCGTACTCGCGGGATGGGGCTGATTTCAGTTCTCCAGAGTCTGTCACGCATATTCCGGTCGCAGCCGGGTTGGCGATGTATGAAATTGGTGGGGAGTTGTACTTCCTGTACGCAGATCGCAATTTTATGCGGGTGTTCCTGAGGCGAGCGCAGGTTTCGGGGGGGGAGGTGCGGATGGCAGAACCACTCCTGGTAATGGACAGGGACGTGTCTTTCGCGGCGGGGATTCCGAACATGGCGATTGATCCAGTGGGTAGGCCCTGGGTAGTGGTACGGAGCTATGAGAGCTTGCCCACAGGTGCAGTGGTGGACATATGGGTGACGCACGCGACGGACGCGTCGATGCGGGAGTGGACGCAACCGGTAAGGATTTCGTCGGACGAACAGGCCTTGCGAGGGGGGGCGGGGACGAGCGGGTCGCTGGCATTCGTGGACGAAGGTTTAGTGATCGTGTTCGACATCGACGCCAAGATCGGCACCGACAGCAAGGTGGCCGGATATCAAGATGACGGTCAGTATCACGGCGAGATGGCCGGATATGCGGGGGACTATCGGGATGTTGAGAATCTGGCGACCGCGAACGCCGGACAGTTCTACGGCACCCACGATTACGCGCTGATATCGGACGGGAAGCGGGCCCATCTCGCCTACCACCGCCCGGCAGCCGAGGGTCAAATGATGTCCTATCGATTCTGGACTCCGGATAGTTCGTGGTCGGAACGGTTGGATGTAGGGGTTGCCCAGACCCATGCCACGGCGATGACACTGGACAGTGAAGGCAACGTATGGGTGTTCTACGGGATCAGAGCGGAGATCAAATTCAGGGTACTGAAGAAGGGCGAAACGGCATTCGGGCAGGTGCGGTGCGTCACCCGGATTCCACACTTGCGGGACATGGGAAGCCCGTGGCTGGCCGCGGCGGCGGCGACACGCGGCCGGGCGGGAGTCATGTGGATGGAAAGGCCCGCGGAATTCTGGGAGGTGAGATTCCAGACTGTGGTTCTGGAAGAACAGTCGGAGGACGCGGACTGCGCAGGATAGCTTGAGACCACCTCGCGAAAACCGCACCTCGGTGCGTGGGTCGGAGGGGTGGATGGTACAAGCGGTCTCCGTATCAGTGTGATATCGATCGAACTGCGCGAATGGACCCGGCGAATTGGAGGGGGCGCCCACAGGCCGGAGCCCGGCAGGGCTCAGATTCCGCGGATCCAGTGGCCGATCAGAAAGCGGAGAAAGGCGATGCCGGTGGGGATCGACAGGGCTTTGCTGCCGCCGCCAAGTCGGGGGCCTTCACGGGTAGGAATTTCACCAATGTCGAGGCCGAGACGGAGCGCCCGCGCGGTCATCTCATACTCGATGGTGAATCCATTGGACTGGGGGCTCATGGCAAGGAAGGCTTCGCGGGAGAAGCCGCGAAATCCATTGATGGTGTCAGAGACGAAGGGGCGATTCCGGCCCCAGCCGATGTTTAGGGCTTGCCCGAAGAAGATGTTGGCCCACTTCCGTAGCGGGAGCAGGTCGTCGTCCTCTTCGTTTTCCGATTCAGGCAGGAAACGGGAGGCGATTGCCATGTCGCACCCACCGGCGAGCAGTTCAAAGAGGCACGGGATGTCGGCGGGATCCTCGTTGCCATCGGGGCTGAACAGAACGATGTGATCTCCGGTGGCAGCAAGGACACCCTCGCATATCGCAGCGCCGCGCCCACGGACGGTCTGCTCGACTATGCGGATGCCGTTGTCCTCGAGTATCTGGCGGGTGCCATCAGTAGATCCGCCGTCGACGGCAAATAGCTCTTCGGTCTCGATGGTCTGAATGCTCTGGAGCAGAGCGCTCAGGCCGTCGACTTCGTTGAGCGTCAGGAGAATGACGGTTCGCTTCACGCCGGAGGATTCTCCTTGTACCAGGCCACCGTCCGGGCGATGCCCTCCTGGATTGGAACGGCGGCGCTGAACCCGAGAGCACGGGCTTTGCGCAGGTCGCCGCCGCGCCGAGGCTGGCCGGACGGTTTGCTGAGGTCGTGGCGCAGTTGCAGGTTAGGATTCACCACGGCGATGATGATCCGGGAGAGGTCGGCGATAGAGATTTCTTCTTCGGTGCCGATGTTCACGGGCTCCGCATTGCTGGTGGACTCGGCGACTTTGAGAATGCCTTCGACGAAGTCGGTGACGTAGAGAAACGAGCGGGTCTGCAGACCGTCCCCCCAGATCGTCAGGTGATCGACGGCTCCGGCCGCGCGGCGGATCAAGGCGGGGATTACGTGGCTAGTGGCATGATCAAAATTGTCCCGAGGACCGTAGCCATTGTAGGGGCGGACAATGGACACCGGCGTGCCGAATTCCTCGTGAAGGGCACGGGCGTGGATTTCGAGAGCGCGCTTGGCCCAACCGTAGCCGAAGTTGGTCGGTTCGGGGTCGTTGAGAAATCCTTCGGATTCCGGGGTCGGGACCGAGCAGTGTCGAGCGTAGACGCAGGCCGAGCTTACAACAACCGTGCGCTCTAGACCGAGCTCGGCGGCGGCGGTGAGAATGGGAAGACCGACAGCGATGTTGCGGCTGAACATAGTGGCGGGGTGAGATGAGTTGAATTCAACCCCAGCCACGGAAGCCGCGAGATGAATAACAATGTCCTGTCCGGCGAGGGCCTTGTTGGCATCCTCAGCGTGCTCGAGATTAGCCGGGAAGTACTCGAATTCACCGATTCGGTGGCTGAGAAGGCGTCGCTCATTTCCCCTAGCGCGACCGACGGCGCGAACATTGGCGCCGAGTTCGAGCAGACGCTCCACGCAGTGCGACCCGATGAAGCCGGTACCGCCGGTGACAACAACGTGTTTCTGCGACCAGAAGCTCATGGTCATCCGCTGGTCTTGTCGCGGTGAATGGATGAACCGGCACTCGGTCTACAAATGGTCACGACCGCGCATCTCGACCACGCAGCATGTTGGAGGCGAGGACACGAAGGAGCGACGGAATGCTGGTAAGCGCGCGAACGGTACGGTTGCCACTCCCGCCGCCGCCTTCGACTTCGGCCGTTGACACCTCGGCTATCCGTAGTCTCCGGCAGAGCGCGTTTAGTGAAATTTCATACGAGGCGACGACGCGGTCTGAAGATAGGTGTAGACCGGCGACGGTCTCGGTGCGCAAGGCTTTGAATTGGGAGAGACTGTCAGTTAGATTGCCCCCGAAGATGAGGTTGGCGATAAGGGTGAAGAAGCGATTGCCAACTCGCCTGGGTTGGGAAAGCGGGCCGGGACGTGATCCCGATCCGACGGTAAACCGGGATCCGATAACGAGATCGTTGCCGCGTTGCAGGTTCAGGAGTAGCCGGCCGACGTCGTCAGGGTTATAGCTGCCATCCAGTGGAAAGATGACGATGTCGCGGGCGCAACCGTCCTGCTCGACGAGGCTGGCTTCCAGGTCCGTGGTGGCAAGGAACTCGACTTCGGGGCCGATGGAGCGAAGCCGATCCGCGGTAGTGCCCGGCAAGTCGGCAGCGGCGATAAGAATCCGGTCGAAGAGTTGTGTAGGTAGGCGCTCGATCGCCGCGTTGTCTGGATCAGCAGGGATGTTGAAGGCATCGATAACGAGGACTGACTGGCGGTCTCCGGGTTTGCTCGTGGGACTCCAGTACTCATCAATTACCGAGACAATGTAGTCAAGATCGCTGCTGGTCAGATGTTGATGGCAGCCGAGGTAGAAGCCGCTGGCGTTGATTCGCCGGGCGACGGGGAAATGGCTTTCGTCGAGCTCCAGCAGGTCCGTGTATACCGGCTGGTTTGTCAGAGGCATCATGTCGCGAGTCTCGATCCCGCGACGCTCCAGGTGCATGACGAAGTCGTTCTTGGGATCTTCGCGCAACAGGATCGGGTACATCATGAAGGAGTGTTCCGACCCGGGCCGTACCGAAGGCAGCTGGATTTTGGACTCGAGGTGGGTCAGGGCTTGGTTCAGGAATGCGGCGTTGGCGCGGCGGGCGCGGATAGAATCCTCAAAATCCTCGTCAAGTTGCGCGACTCCGAGAGCTGCCTCGAGTTCGGTTGAGCGGAAGCTGTGTCCGGCGCTGACGAATCTGAACCGGCGTTCGACGACAGTGCGCAGACGCTCGGGTCCGAGATTGTCATCGTCGTCGATGCTCATGTAGATCGAGTCCCGACCGTGGTTGATGAGCGATCTGAGCTTTACGGCGTACTCGGGTGAGTTCGTAGTGTTGAGGCCGCCTACGCCAGTGCTAAGCAGATGGGCCACGTAGGTAGAGAAGCAGGCAATGTCGCCGAACGACCCAACCGGGCGACCCTCGTATTTGGCGACCATGGTCTCGCACGAATCCTCAATCACGCGAAGATCATGGCGCCGCGCGATGTCCATCAGGGGATCCATGTCACAGGGCTGGCCGAATAGGTGGACCGGGATCATCGCCCTGGTTCGATTGGTGATGGCGGCCTCTACGCCTGCCGGGTCCAGATCGTAGTGGACGGGATCGACATCCACCACAACCGGAGTGAGGTTGTTGTGGATGACGACGTTGACGGTGGCGACGAAGGTTACAGCCGGAACGATGACCTCGTCTCCATCGGCCCAGCCATGAATCTCCTTCAAGGCGCCCACGGCGACGTGGAGGGCGCTGGTGCCGCTGTTGCTGAAGATGCCGAAGCGACAACCGTGCAACTGGGCGACGCGATCTTCAAGCTCGCGAGCGAAGCGTCCATAGGAGAGCCGACCGGAATCGAGAACCTGCATCACCAAGTCCCGGGCGTGGTCTGAGATGTGGAGCGCTCCGACCCCGATGTTGGGTTGTGCTCCAAACGGCATATCGGTCCGATCTCCAACGGTCTGGCTGGGCAATCATGGATTGGGTGCGACCGATTTTGCCATAGTCGCGAAACGTAGGACGAGGGTCGGTTTGAGAGAGGTGTCCCAGGTGGGGCGTCACCGGGACCCTCTGCGAATCCACCGGTCACCTCGGCCGGGGTCGGGGGTACCGGTGACCCCTTCTGGGAAGAGCGGATTCGTGAATGGTGTCTGGAGTCAACGGACAGGGCGACCCCGGGGAGACGATTGTTCCGGAAAGATGGCTGCGATGTGGAATGGGGCGTCGGCGGTCTAGTTGGAGGTCTTGGTTACAGGCGGTCCCACTTGTAGAGCGCTTCGCCCGGGTTGTTCCAGATACCCCGCGGACGGCACCAGCCGAAACTCGAGCCGCGGATCCTCAGCAATGATATTGGGGAGGATCGAGTCGGGGTCTGCCCCATCCCAAGGGGAGTAGTACCAGAGTGTGTGGCCGCGTGACCGGAGTTCCTCGAATAGGGCGGTTGAGGAATCCGGGGTTCCGAAGTACATACTGGCGGTAACCCCCCACGCTGGCGTGTCGTCGCTCAGCACCACTCTACCTCCCCCCTGGGCGTCGTAGACGACTGTGGCGCCGGTGATGGCACGAACTTCCCATGGATCCACATCGGGGTCGGTGAGCAGTATTGATTTGTCGTCAAGTTGAGTCGATAGCCACCCGAGATACTGCGCCTCGGAACGTCTGTCCTCAACGGCGTCGACGGTCTGGGTGACTCCCATTGCGACAAGCAAGGCCAGGGCGGCGAACACAGGGAACAACTGGAACGCCTTCGTCTCCCCCGTTAAGGACCAGTTGCGGAAGTTTGCGACGGAGTCGAATGCGAGACTCACGGATATTCCGGCGACAAGGAAGACGTAGTACACGATGGCATCGGTGTGCCGGGGCTGCGTCAGGAGCGGGATAAAGAGGAGCATCAGGCCGATGAACGGAAGGAACAGGAGGGTGAGCACTCGGACAATGGGGATGTACATGAAGGCCAAGGCTAGGACCAGATATGTCATTGCGAGAGTAGGTTCGTCCAGCGCCTGCTGGCTCAAGAACAGGATGGCGACAACCGGGACGGCGAGGAGTCCGATCGGCGACGGGAGCGGACTTCGCCAACGGCTGAGGGCAATCACGAAAACGGCGAGTGTGATAACCAGGAGCAGCCAACGATACAGCGGTATGACATTGCCGAGATGCCCCAGCACAAGCGTCTTCAACATGTTCGGGATCTGAGGGGGAAAGATGGTCAGGATCACCCGAAGCGAGTCACTTGTTTCCCATTCGTCCCAGGTGATCGAGCTATCGTAGGTGACAACGAGAGCACGCTGATTGTTCGTGTCGCCGAACAAGGTGCCCAAGCCCCCTGCCTGGTCGGCCTCGTTGTCGAGGGTAGAGATTCCGAGGATAGATAGCAGGACGATCAGGAGAAACAAGGTTGGGATTGGCAATGTACGTGCCCAACCGAATGATGAAGGCCGGGTGCCATGGGGCTGAGCCCGGGGGAACCAACGTTCCCGCAGCGCCAACATCGGCCAGGCCAAGAGAGCCCAGGCAAAGGCGGGGTAGGTCCAGGTGGCGTGGCCCAGCGCCAGGATGCTCAGGGCGACGGCCAGAAGCGCCTGACGGGAAAGAGTGGATTGCCGGGCGCAAAGCATAAAGGTCCAGCCAGCAAGTGCCACCGCCAGTACGGTCTGCCCATCAGACCAGCCGTTCAGACCGAACCAGGCCGCTACCGGGTCGAAGATGACCAGCGAGCCAGTCAGTATGGCACCGAGTAGACGACCGGTTGCCAGGTAGACCGTGTGGGCGGCGATGGGGACTACCAGGGCGCTGGTAGCGACGAGAAACCAGGCCCAGACGCGAAATCCGAGTTCAATCCCGAAGAGCTTGAAGAAGACGGCTTGCATGGGGACGAACATCAGACCCTCGGAGCGGAAGTGCAGTTGATCGAATTCGCCCTCGGCCAGACGCAAGGCCTTGAATATCCAGACTGGATCGGCATAACCCCATCCTGCCCCGTCCCACCAGGCGGCGTAGTCCAGACGTACAAATGGGGCGGTGCGGAGCAAGAATGTAGCGAGGAAGAGGCTGAGCAGCACGAGGCCTAGTGGAGACTTCAGAGCGATACCGATCCTGGCAGCGCGGGATGTCGATAGACTCATAGTCAAGGTGATGGGGGGAAGTTTGGTCTGGTCAGGCGAAGCCAGAGTGAGCCGACGGCCACCAGAAGCCACGCGATCCCGGCATATTTTGGAAACGGCAGGGTCTGCCCGCGGTGCAGAATATCGAGATTGCCTTCGAACGAGGTTAAGTCCTCTAGGACCGCAATGCTGACGTATGTTGCGGATGGACCTTCCATGATATTGGCGACAATCGCGATGAGGGAGAGTCCGAACGCGACAAAGGTTGCAGAGGCCAGCAAGAGTTCGCGGTTCCCGCCGAACGATTGGCGAATCGTTATGTAGCTGTCGTAGACGTCGTGCATCGCGATGAGCACAATATTCTTGGCGGTTCTTCCGAGAAGGCGGCCGGCCAGTCCGATACGTAATGCGAGCGAAGCCACGGTTTGAAGAAACTGGTATTGGCGGAGCCAGTAGCGACCAAGGCGTCCCCAGCCGATCTTGCTCAGGTTAAATATCAGCACCCCCGCTTTGAGTAGCAGCAACACTGCTCCCAACAGTCCCACGAACTTGATCCACGCCTCCCAGTAGGCCGCGTCCAGCTCGGGCAGAATGCTGGATTCGAGGTCGTGAAGTGCCAGCACCATGACAAGGACGGCAACAATGAGGGCGGCAATGAAGCGTGCGCCACGTGATAGGCTGCGGCGCTGATTCGCGGGGATCAGCCATGTGATGGAGTAGGCTACGACGACGGTCAGTATCGAGGCCGACGCGACCAGACCCAGCCAACCGCCCGGTAGTTCGGATGCGGCGACGCGCAGGATATCCAGCCGCTGGATCGCCCGCCAGGGGCGGATAGTCACGTCAATGTGGTCTCCGGTGGGGATGCCGTTTGTGATGGCGCTTCCCGGCAGCATGTCGGTCAGCGAGGCCATGACGTAGATCGGCGCTTGTGCCGATTCGGCGACGACGATCTGTAGGCTGAGCCGCTTGCCATCAATCTGAGGGATGATGGGAGTGAAATCCCATCGTACGGAGGTGATTACGGAACCGACCCGGGCGGCTAAACGCCCTTCTCGGAGAAGGGTTCTTCCCTGGCGAAGCCGCATGACGAGCGTCACCGGCACATCGTCGCCGGAATCAGC
This sequence comes from Gemmatimonadaceae bacterium, assembly GCA_002726335.1. The sequence goes on along the minus strand of PBSR01000103.1, from coordinate 439 downwards.
GCGGACGAATACCTCAAGCCCGGTGAGATAGGAGCTCTCGGCGTCGAGTTCTTGCTCAACCGAACCACCCGCAGGCAACGGTCCGATGGCAAAAATGGGTTCGGGACCGGAGTGGCTCAACGGGGCATTCCACGAAAGCGTCCACAGCAGAACCGCGGTGACGATGGCAGCGCCGGCAATTGACGCGTACGCGACGACCTGGCGGAGATCTCGAGGTTGTTGACGTGACCGTGACGACGAGCCCAGCATGCTACATTCTAGCTACCGTCGATGTCCGTCGGGAATCCGAAGGATCGACTGAAGTCCTTCCTAGGACGGTCGGGTGTTGTGGGGCTTTCGTGACGGGATACCAGCTGCCAGGCGGACGTGATAGAGGCTTTTCCATCACGGAGCGATGAGCATCACTAAGCCAGACCGGTAGGACTGGCCCCCACCTACT
>PBSR01000102.1 GCA_002726335.1 Gemmatimonadaceae bacterium | reverse complement strand
GTTCCAGTCGAAGCGACGGAATTCATCCTCTAACTCGGGCTGCAGTTTGCCCTCGAGTTCGAGTTCGGCCATGCGGATGGTGCGGAAGCCGTCAGCCATCTTGCTCATGTGGCCTTCGAAGACGCCCATGGCGACAGACGGTGAATCCTGGAACAGGTGATTGGCCCAGGGAAAGGGGTACGGATTGAACGGGTAGGTGCTGCCCCACACGGAGGTGCAGCCGGTGGAGTTGAGCATACCCATGCGCGAGCGTCCCTGGCCGGTGATCCCATCGGTGTACTTCCACCGCAGATCCTTCAACCGCTTGAGCAGGCCCGTGGCTTTCTTGAACCAGTCCGGATCGATCGGGTCGGTGCCCTTCATGCTTTCCATCTGACTGGCGACACCCGCCAGCGTCAGCTCGGAGTCCTTCAACTCCGCCATCACACGATCGATAGCGGCGGTGTCGCTGACATCCATCTTCTCGACGAGACGCAGCCGGATGTGCTTCTCAAGCTTGTCGACCAACTCACCCAGGTAGGCCACGTGCTTCTTGATGCGCGGCTGCATGAGGGCCTCGACGGTGGCCGTGAACAGGTGCATGACGGTCTTCTCGGAGCAGCCCATGCAAGCCCCGTCGCCCGAGGCGAGCGAGCCGTAGTTGGCTTTGTCCAGCAGGATCGTCTCGAGGGCGCCGATCCCTTCCTCGAGATCGTCGACGCGGATGAACTTCTCCTTCGTCGTCGGCAGGTCCATCCAGAAGTCCCAGGTTTTCTCCAGGGTCTGGATCGAGTCCTCCGTCTGCGGTACCGGTCGCAGGGCGTCGTCGTCGCAGACTTCGACGCACTCCATGCAGCCCTTACAGGTGTAGGGATTGACCGTAATGCTGAAGAGGCCGCCGGTGCCCTTGGCCTTGTTTTCGTGAACGGTGTAGTAGGGGCGGGTGGCGGAGAACTGAAAATCACCGATCTCGGCTTTGAGGGCCTTGAATTCCTGCTGCATCTCGGCCCTCGTTGCCTCGTCAGCAGCACCCACGGTCTCGGCGATTACCTCGTCGAGAGCGGCGGTGACATCGGCGCTCTTGCCGTTGGTGCCGAGGGTAATCTTGTCGCGCAGCTTGCCCTCCATCTGTCGTACGGCGCGCGGCAGGTGTTTGACCTCAGTGCCCGAGCGGCGCACGCGGTTGATGGCGGTCTCGAAGATGTCCCCGATGTCGTTGACCAGACCCGGAATCGCCGTATCGGGGCAGACCGTATAGCAGTTGCCGCAGGCGGTGCAGTTTTCGGCGATCCATGCCGGGTGCTGATATCGGATGCCAGTCATGTTGCGGAAGGTGGCACTCACCGCCGGCATCCAGCTGAGGCTGGTGAAGGGGTCGGCGAGCACGTCGTTGCCCAGGCCTTTGGCGTAGAGGTGCCCGGTCTGTTCCCAGAAACGGTGTATGTCCGTCGTCGGGGCGCTGCCCTGAGGCAGGCGCTTGAGAGAGTCGGGAAGGGGCTCGATCTGGACAATCTGGGAGTCGGTGTCCCGGGCTTCGATGACCTCGGTGGGAATCTCGTAGATCTCGTCGTAGCCGCGACGTACGACGCGCAGGTTGTCCTCGACGACGCGCGCTCCCTTGGAGCCAAACTTGTACTGCAGCTGGTCCTCGATGGCGACGAAGAGCTTCTCCTCGGTGAAGCCTGCCTGCCCCATTACCGGTGAGGCCTTGAAGAAGGCTCCCTGGAAGGCGATGCCCTGCATCCGCAGCTGCAGCTCCGGATCGGAGGCCTCTTCGCGAGCGATCTTGAAGCCGTCGATGTAAAACACGCGGATCTTCCCGTCGCGGATCGTGTCCTGGTAGTGCTTCGGTATGTCGGCCCAGGCGCCGGCGGCGCTCTCATGGTCGGACTGGATGACGAAGACGCCGCCTTCCTTCAAGCCCGCCAGGGCGTTGGTGTGCTTGAGCACCTTGGGGTCGGGGGACAGCACGACGTCGACGTAGATGTATTCGCAGTTGACGCGGATGGGCTCCGGTGCAGCGGACAGGTAGTAGGTCGTGGGCTGACCCTTCTTCTCTGAACCGTACTTGGGGTTGGCCTTGATGTGATACCCCAACAGGTCGAAGAGGGTCATGGCCAGGTTCTTGCCGGTCGTGATCGCCCCCCAGCCACCGACGGAGTGGAAGCGCACGGTGATGGCCCCTTCCGGCATGAGATTGGGATTCTCACTGCCGTGCAGGGACAGGTCCTTCACATGCGGGTACGCATCGATGATCTGCTCCTGGTGGGTGCGCTCTTTCGGCGTGCCGGGATCGTCGCGGACGAAGTCGATGGACAGGTAGAAGAGCTTCTGCCGCCTGCCGTCCTCGAGCATGTTCTCGATGGTGGCGATCAGGCCCTCGGGCTGCAGGTCGCGGCTGCCCATGCCAAAGGAACCGGAGTAGAGGGGTGACGTGTCGGTGATCTTGCTGTAGACGGCGTGATCGGCGTGGGGGAGGGAATTACCGGCGGCCCCCGAGGCGCCATTCTCGACGCACTTGGCGATGGTGGCGCGGATCTCACGCATCATGGGCAGATCGACGGCGAGTGGCTGGTCGAGGCGCTCGAGCACAGCGACACCCTTGCGGCCCCGCAGCAGGCCACCGATCAGGTCACCGGGGAAGGGCCGCCACATGGTCATGTTGACGACGCCGATCTTCAGACCGCGCGTGTCGCGCAGGTAGTCGGCGACGACCTCGGCACTGGATACCATGCTGCCCTGGCCGACGATCACGTAGTCGGCGTCCTCCATCCTGTACGATCCAACCCGACCGTACTGACGGCCCGTGAGCTGGAAGAATTCCCCGAAGGCCTGGTCGGCCAGCGCCCGTATATGATCGAAGAAGAAGGGACGCTGGGCGGCGACCGACTGCATGTAGCTGTCCTGGTTCTGTACGACACCGGCCATGACCGGGTTGTCCACATCCCAGACCTCCGGCACGCGCCGACGGGTGTCGCCGTAGATCATCTTCTGTGCCGGTGTCGGGCACTCGATGATGTCGTCGGGGCGCCCGAGGTACTCGGCGATCAGGTCCCGTTCCGGCGTCAGCAGAGATTCGATGAGGTGGGTGGTGAGGAAGCCGTCCTGGGCGATGGCCCCCGGGTTGAGGGACAACTCGGCGATTCGGTGGGAGATGATGTTGAGGTCGGCCACCTCCTGGGCATTCTTGGCAAACAGCTGGAAGAAGCCGGTGTCCTCGATGCAGTGGTAGTCGTCGTGACCGGCGTGCACGTTGAGACTGGCCTTGGTCATGGCCCGGGCGCCGATGTTGAGCACGTACGTCAGGCGCTTGCCGACGGCGGCATAGAGCGACTCGTGCATGTAGGCGATGCCCTGGCCCGACGAGAAGTTGGCCGCCCGCAGGCCGGTCATCGACATGCCTGCGGTGACGGCGGCAGCGGCGTGTTCGCCCTCGGGCTCGACAAAGATCAGGGGCCGGTCGGAGATGTTGATGTGCCCAGCTGCCGCAGCCTCGGCCCAGAATTCACCCATCTGTGTCGACGGCGTGATCGGATAGGCGCCGGCCGCATCGGTGGACTCACGTTCGCAGGCGATGGCGACGGTGCAGCCGTCCATGGCGTCGCGTGTGCCGGGGAATCTGATGGTGCTCTCACTCTTGGACATGACCGTGACTCTCTCCAACCGGGTGTGATGCGACTCTCAAACTCAGGTAGCGGCCGCCGGCAGCGGTCGTCGGCGCAGGACTTTCCTGGCGTCGTGCCCCTTCTCGACGTCGCCTCCGTCAAGCCAGACGATGGCACCCGTAGGGCAGCGCTCGATGGCGCCGCGAGCCTCGGCATGTCGATCGTCGTAGTCGACGACGGGCAGGTTGTTGACGATCTGGATGACCTCTCCGGGCGCATCCATGGCACAGCGGCCGCAGGCGGTGCAGGCGACCTCGCAGTCTTCCAGAACCTCGTCGCCAGCCACCAGGCTGCGGCAGGCGACCCATACCTGGTGGCTCACGGGGTGCAACTCGAAGAGGTCCTTCGGGCAGACCTCGACACAATCGCCGCAGGCCGTACACCTGTCGACGTCGACGATGGGCAGACTGAACTCGTTCATCGTGATGGCGTCGAAGTCACAGACGTCGGCACAATCGCTGAGGCCCAGGCACCCCCAGGAGCAGCTCTTGCCGCCACCACCGACAAGGGCTGCGGCACGGCAGGTGTCCTGCCCCTGGTAGCTGGCACGTTTTCTGGACACGTTGATGCCACCGGCGCAGGCCAGCCGGGCAACTACCTTCTCCTGGGTGCCGACATCGACGCCCAGATACGAGGCGATCACCTGCCGGCCTTCGTCACTGCTCACCGTGCATTTTCCCGGTAGAGCATCGCCGACGACGAGGGCTTCGGCCAGGGCACGGCAGCCCGGGACGCCGCAGGCGCCGCAGTTGCTGCCTGGCAGCATCTCCTCGACAACGTCGATTCGCGGGTCCTGATGCACGTAGAGCTTCCTGTTGACGAGCACCAGGATCACCGCCAGCGCGACGGACATGCCGCCGAGGGTGAGTACCGCAGTAAGGATGACCGACATGGTTTCTTGCTGGCTCCAGAAGGTGGATGGGCAATGTCGTTGGCAGCACAAATCGAACGCAAGAGGCATGCCACTTCCCGATGTCGAGGACCCGACGGCGACCTCGGGATGTGACAGGGGCACGGAAGCCCGGGTTGAACAGTGTACGGAGCGACCGTGTCTCAGTGGGGCAGATCTGTCACAGTCGCCTGGCACCGAGTCCGCGACGGGTCCAGTCAGGGCATGATGAACTCGTGCTCCGGGTTCTTGATGCTGAGAACGGGACAGGGCGCCATCTGCACGACTTTCTCGGCGACACTGCCAATGAGGACGTGCTGCAGCCCGCTGCGGCCGTGGGTGGCGATGACGATCAGATCGACATCGAGCTCGCGGGCGTGCTGCACGATCTGAACATGAGGCGGTCCCGTGCGCACGGCCGTCGTCATTTCCACCGCTTCCGGGATCGACTCACCCACCTGGGTCAGCGCCTTGTTGCCATCCTCCTCGAAACGTCGCAGCATGTTGTCTCCGTACTCGGGGAAGGCGGCCCCGCCGGCACTGGCCACCCACTGGGAGTCGACCACGTGCAGCAGGTGCAGGTTGGCCCCAAAGGTTGTAGCCAGCTCGACTGCATAGGGTAACGAATGAGCAGCATACTCGCTCAAGTCGAGCGGAACCAGGATATTACGGATGCGGATCATGGGTTCCTCCTCATTCTCTTATCTCCCGATGCCTAGGGGAGCAAAAGGCCTGCCGGCCCCGGATGCCGGACAGTCGGCTCGCGCCGAGCAGAAGAAGCGGCCACTACACTCCCCACCGGGAGAGGCGATCTTGCCCCACTAGGGGCGCGGACACCACAGTTCCCCGATTCTCATAGGGGGTAGGGCCCTTGGCACGCGTGTTGCCCCGAAAACCTGATTCTCTGAGACGACATGACCATGACGAGTTCAACAACGACAATCCTGCCCGGCGGACTGCACATCGATGCCGCGTTGCTCGAGCGCTACGACCGCCCGGGCCCGCGGTATACGTCCTACCCAACGGCTGTCGAGTTTCATCAGGACTTCGGTCCCGAACAATACTCCAGGCACCTGGCGGACCTGCCGGCTGACGACGAGGTCTCTCTCTACCTGCACCTGCCGTTCTGCGACTATCGCTGTGATTTCTGCGGCTGTCACGTGGTAGCCACCCGACACCTCGATGTGGCCGAGATCTATCTGGGATACCTGCAGCGCGAGATCGAGGCCGTGGCCCGTGTGCTGGGCCGGCGCCCCAAAGTCAGTCAGTATCACTGGGGTGGGGGCACGCCCACCTATTATTCGGCCGATCAGATGCGACGATTGCAGGGGATGGTGCTGGATCACTTCGATCTCACGGACGGCGCCGAAGTCGCTATCGAAGTCGATCCACGGGTAACAACGACGGAGCAGATCGATACTCTGGGCGAGCTGGGGTTCAATCGCATCAGCATGGGTGTCCAGGATTTCGACGACGACGTGCAGCAGGCCATAGGCCGCGGCCAGACCGAAGCACAGACTCGCGACCTTTACCAGTACTGCCGGGACAAGGGCTTCACCTCGATCAACCTGGATCTGATCTACGGCCTGCCCAAACAGACGCCGGAGAGCTTCGGCGCCACCCTGGATTCCGTGCTGGAACTGCGCCCTGACCGTCTCGCCGTCTATTCCTACGCCCATGTTCCCTGGGTACGCAGCAATCAGAAGCGCATCGACGAGGCGACCCTGCCTGATCGAGACGCCAAGTTCGCGCTGCTGGCACAGGCGATCCGGACCTTTCGCGATGGCGGCTATGACCAGATCGGCATGGATCACTTCGCTCTGCCCGAAGACGAGCTGGCCCAGGCGCTCGGCCGCCGGCGCCTGCACCGCAACTTTATGGGCTACACCGTGTCACGAGCCCCGGCTATGATCGGCATGGGGATCTCGGCCATCGGCGACGTGTCTGCAGCCTACGCCCAGAACCAGAAGAAGCTGAGTACGTACTACGCGGATCTCGACGCCGGTCGCCTGCCGGTGGAGCGAGGCTGCTCTCTGAGTGCCGACGACAGGGCGCGGCGGCATGTCATCACCGAGCTGATGTGCAACCTGTGGCTCGACAAAGAGGCGGTGGCGGCCGCCTTCGGGATCGATTTCGCAGCCACTTTTGACGGCGAACTCACCGAACTGCAGAATGGCCCGGTGGCCGACGGCCTGGCCGTGCTGCACGACGACGCCATCGAAGTGACCCCCCTCGGGCAGCTGTTCGTGCGCAACGTATGTATGCCCTTCGACACCTACCTGCGCGACAAGCAGCGCTCGGGACCCACCTTCTCCCGCACAGTGTAGGGCCCCGCATCGATGGTCCCCCTGTACGGGAGGCCGTCCACGACGTATATTCGGATGAGGAGGTCTTATTATGACGAACACCTGGAGAACCTCAGCGGACAGCGGCTGGCGATCCACGCTTGCCGTAGCCACCGCTGGACTGCTGCTGCTGTTGACTCTCAGTGGACTGGCGATCTGGCTGTTGCCGTTCAGTCTGCCGGTGCAGCTGACCGTAATCGTACATACCGCTGGTGGTCTGGCCCTGGCGCTCATCTACCTGGTCTATCAATGGCGCCATTGGCGCGACTACAGCGGTGCCGCCTGGACTCACGTCAAGCTCACCGGCTATCTGAGCCTGGTGGTGATGCTGGTCTGCAGCGTGTCAGGCCTCGTACTCACATGGCAATCGCTGTTCGGCCGCCAGATCTCCTACAACTGGGACCTGGTGCACATCGTCAGCACCATCGGTCTCATCGCCGCCGTGCTGCCCCATGTGGTCGTGCTCTGGCTGCGGGCGCGACAAGCGGGGGTGGCACCGGGAGCGCGTCGAATCTGGCTCCGCGGGAGCCTGGCACTGACCGCGGCCGGCGGGGTACTGATCGGCGTGTGGAGCCTCGCCCACGAGCCGGTCACGCTGGTCAATGCCTTTCCCGCCGACTATGACCTGAGCTACGGCGCCGACCGACCCTTCGCCCCCAGTCTGGCCAAGACCGCCTCGGGTGGGGCCTACGACGGCCGCTCGATGGCCGGTTCGCAATCATGCGGCACCAGCGGCTGTCACGAGGAAATCACAGCCGAGTGGCAGGTCAGCGCCCACCGCTATGCCTCCATGGATGCGGCGTTTCAGACGGTGCAGGGCGTGATGGCGGAGCAGAACGGGCCGGTGTCGACGCGCTACTGCGGCGGCTGTCACGACCCGATCTCGCTGTTCTCCGGCACCAAGAACATCTTCGCCGAGAATCTGACCGACCTCGATGGCTACCAGGAGGGCATTTCCTGCATCGCCTGCCACTCCATCGTCGAGACCGACGTCAAGGGCAATGCCGATTACACCCTGCTGCAGCCCCAACGGTACGCCTGGGAGCTGGCTGTACAAGAGGATTCGTCGGCCACGACGGCCCGATTCCTGCGCGATTTCCTCATCCGTGCCTATCCGGCGCAGCACGTAGAGAGCCTCAGTCACACGTTGTTCAAGAGCCCCGAGTTCTGTGCCGCCTGCCACAAGCAGTTCATCGATGCCGAGATCAACCAGGTGGGCTGGGTGCAGCTGCAGAACCAGTACGACAACTGGCGCAAGAGCCGCTGGAACCATCCCGGCGAGGCGGAGAAGACGATCGAGTGCCGCGAGTGTCACATGCCGCTCGTGAGCCAGTCATCGGAGCCGGCCAGCGGCGACGCCGCAGACTACAACCGCACTACCAGCGACGGCAGCCACAGGAGCCATCGGTTTCTCGGGGCCAACCAGTTCATCCCGACATTGATGGATCTGCCCGGCGCCGCGGAGCACGTGGAGCTCACCGAACGCTGGCTGCGCGGTGAGGTCGACATTCCCGAGATCGCCGACAAGTGGACGGAAGGTCCGGCGGTACCGGTGGAGCTGGTCCTGCCCGATCACGTCGCCCCCGGAGATCGGGTGGAGATCGGCGTGCGCATGACGAACAACAAGGCGGGGCACGATTTTCCCACCGGCCCCCTCGATATCATCCAGGCCTGGGTGGAGCTCATCGTCACCGATGATAACGGCGATGTCGTCTATGAGTCCGGACGTCTCGACGATGAACGCTTCATCGATGCGGGCAGTTTCATCTTCAAGGCGGAGGCGGTCGACCAGTACGGCAGTCTCATCGACCGGCACAACCTGTGGGAGATGGTGGGCGTGCGCTTCAAGCGCTCGCTGTTCCCCGGGTTCGCTGATCAGGCGACCTACACCTTCTCCTGCGCCGGCACCTTCGCCAACGACGCATCGCCGCTGGCCCCGGAAGAAACGCACGAGTTGAGCGTGTCACCCCAGCAGGCCGGGGAGCTGCACGTGAGCGCCCGCCTGCAGTATCGAAAGATCGATCAGACCTTGCTCAACTTCCTCTTCGGCGAGGGCAACACAGTGACCGCGCCCGTGACGACCTTGTCAGAGGCGCAGGGCACGATCCCCGTCATCGACGCCGGCGTCGGTCTGGTGTCCGGCGACGACGGGCAGGGCTAGTGTCCTGTCGCAGAAATCCGGCGATATTCGGCCGCCGAGCCATCCCGGCTTGCGGCGTTGCGCTCGCTCTGTGTATCCCACTGATACGCATCGTTCGCGCGCCTTGCGAGCCGGGCGTCTCGACGCCCGAATTCCATCAACGTATCTCTGCGACAGGCTAGGAGAGGATGGCGAAACTCCGCCCGGAGCGTCGACGTCATCGTCTGTTGCTGCGCGTCGGGGCGGGAGCCGTCGTCGTCTGTGTCGTGGCCGCCGGGATCGTAGTCCTGCGGCCGACGGCAGAGCAGTACGTACCTGGCGGCCCGGTGGAGGGACTGACGACCGATCTTGCGCGTCATCTACCCTCCGGGGCGCCGGCTCTGCACTACACCGAAGCATCGGCATCTGCAGGCGTCGAGTTCAGGCACTTTCACGGCACCCGCTCTCACCAGCTGCCCGAAGATATGGGTTCGGGCGCGGCCTGGGCCGACATCGACGGGGACGGTGATCTCGATCTGTTCGCCGTCAATGAGGCCGGTCCACTGACGGCGCGCGGTGACTGGGCCGATTCACCCGCCCACAACTCCCTGTTTGTTAATGGTGGCGACGGAAGTTTCCAGGAAGCGGCGGCCATCGCCGGCCTCGATCGGCGTGGCCTCGGACAGGGGGCTGCCTTCGCTGATGCCGACGGCGATGGCGACGCCGATCTCGCCGTCAGCGAGTATGGTCCCCTGTGGCTCTACGCCAATCAAGGAGACGGCCAGTTCGTCGATGTCCACACCGTCGCCGGCATCGACGAGGAGCGTTTCTGGACCGGCCTGACCTGGTCCGATGTGGATGGTGACGGTGATCTGGATCTGTACGCCTGTGCCTACGTCGACTACCGCGACGATCCCTCGTTGCGCAGCTCCACCAGCCATCAGTACAACACTGCCATTCCGGCATCGCTGAATCCGTCCACCTTCCAGCCCCAGGCCAATGCCCTCTGGCGCAACGACGGTGACCTGCAGTTTTCCGAAGTTGCCGTCGAGGCCGGGGTCGACAATGCCGCGGGACGCAGTCTGTCGGCGACCTTCGCCGATTTCGACGAGGACGGGCGGGCTGACCTCTATGTGGCCAACGATCTGTCGGATAACGTGCTGTTCCACAACGGGGGTGATGGCGTCTTTGCAGATGTCAGCCACGCCGCCTGGGTGGCCGACTATCGCGGGGCTATGGGATTGGCTACCGGCGACTGGGACAACGATGGTGACGAAGACTTGTTCATCACCCACTGGATCGCCCAGGAGAACGCCCTGTTCAGCAACATGACGGGTGATTTCCAGCAGGCCGGGGTTGCCGGCTCCCTGCGTTTCATGGACACGGCGGACCAGTTCGGACTGGGACAGATCGCCCTGGACTACGTCGGTTGGGGCACCAGTTTCCTTGACTACGACGCCGACGGACGGCTCGATCTGCTGGTGGCCAACGGCAGCACCTTCGAGATCGCCGATACCCCTGATCAACTCGTGCCGATGCGGATGCTCTTGTTCTGGAACTCAGGGCCTGCTGACGGGTTCTTCGAGGTGGGAGAGATCTCTGGTGAGGTCCTGCAGAGCCCCGTCGTCGGTCGCGGGCTGGCGGTGGCCGACTACGACGCCGATGGCGACGTGGACGCCTTTGTCAACGTCAACGGGGGCCGGGGTCTGCTGTTGCGCCACGATGGCCACGAGCAGCATTGGTTGACTGTCGCCGCCGATACCGCCGAGCGCGACCGCTGGCAGGCGGCACGGATTCGTGTCGTCACGGACACCGGGCAATGGACGCGCCAGGCCGGCACCGGCTCCTCGTATCTGGCGCAGAATGCCCTCGGCGAGGAGCACTTCGGCCTGGGTGGCGCCAGTCGCGTCGATACGGTGGAGATCCTCTGGCCCGATGGTGTCAGCCAACGCTGGCTGGACCTGGGCCTCGACCGGCGCCTGAGTCTGTCGAGGACGGGCGAAAAGACGGAGCGTACACCGTGAGATCCCCAGCTGCTGTCTGGTTCGTCCTGGGTGCAGTTATCGCCTGCGCTGAACCGGATGGGCCGCCGCCCGCGGACGGGCCCGCCATCGAGGTGGATCCGTCACGTCAGCGCGTCCTCGACTTCTGGCGCATCTATCGGGACGCCACACAGATGCGGGTTGACGGCGATGTCGCAGCGGCTCTGACACGCTACGATTCGGCACTTGCTTTGAATCCGGATCACGGTGATGCTCTGTATTACTCTGGCAGCGCCGCCTTCGAGTTGGGCTTCTTTACCGATGCGGACACCCGTTGGCGGCGGTTGCTGAAGCTCGATAGCAGCAACGCCCGCGCCCATAGCCTGCTGGGAGTTCTGTACTCCTGCGGACTGCCGGGCGCACCCGTCGATCTGCCGTTGGCGCGCCGCGAACTGGAACTGGCACTGGCCCTCAACCGGGCCGAGACCGGACCCCAGGTCCGCCTCGGGGAGATCGCTCTGTTGCAGGGCGACTGGGCCGCCGCCGCCGACTATCTGGATGGGGCCCGTCAGACGAATCAGCGCAGTGTTGCCGCGCACTACCTCAGCGGATACCTCCACTGGCGGGCAGGGCATCTCGAACCGGCCCGCAGCGCCTTGGGCGCCGCCGTCACCGCTGCCGGCGGCGGGGTGGCTGAAGTCAGTGCCTCCGCCGAAGGCCAGACGCGCCGTGGTTTCCGGCCGCTCCTCGAGTCGGGCCATGATGGACCCCTGGCGGCACACTGGCAGAAACTCGACGATGGCTTCGGACCGATCACCGTAGCTACCACACAGTCCGAGTACGAAGGCTTCCACCAGACCATGGACACCCAGCGAGAAGTACTCTCGCAGCAGATGCGCACAGGAAGAGAGGACCGATGACAGAAACCAACCAGGGCCCCCCGAAAACGTACCGCCAGTTCATCGACCGTCACCCGAAGCTGGGGGATGCCTGGGAGATGATTTCCGCAGCGGGTGCAGCGGGTCCCATCGACGAGCGTACCCAGCGGCTGATAAAGCTGGGAATCGCCATGGGCGCCCTGCGTTCCGGCTCGGTCCACGCAGGCGTACGCAAGGCGCTGGCCCTGGGCATCACGGTCGACGAAATCCAACAGGTTGTGGCGCTGTCGGCAGGAACCATCGGTATGCCGAGCGCCGTGGCTTGTTTTGATTGGGTGCAGGACGTGACCGAGACATCGGAGTGATCAGGTGATACTGTCACAGTCTGCCAAGTACGCTCTGCGCGCCACGATTTACCTGGCCGACCATGGCGAAGGTCCGCACCTGAGTCGCGAGATAGCCGAAGCCCTCGACGTGCCCGCTCAGTACCTGGCCAAGATTCTGCAGGATCTCGCGCGCCACGGTCTGCTGATCTCCGCCAAGGGGCGGGGCGGCGGTTTCCGTCTGGCCCAACCGGCCGACCAGATCGTGCTGTTGCGTGTCGTGCGCGCCATCGACGGCGAGCGCTTCGGCGAAGGCTGCGCTCTCGGCCTGCCCGACTGTTCGGACGAGGCTCCCTGTGCTCTGCACGGTGCCTGGAAGGAGCTGAAGGGCGAGATCCTCGGCATGCTGGAGAATACGAATCTGTCGGATCTGCCGAGAGCCAGTCCCTTGGTGCATTAGCCAGCTTGGCCGGGAATCAGACCCGACGGGGGGGCTGGCCACTGCCCCGGGAGCACGGGGCCTGGATGATGCTCTATGCGCCTCTGCTCACCGGCCTGCTCGCATATCGAGTGACGCCGTTGCCGGCGGCCCTCCTGGCCACCGTCGCCACCGCCCTCTTCTTTGCCCAGAACGCCCTGGGATTGCAGCTGCGCGGGCGCGCCGGCCCCGACAACACCCGCTGGTTGACCGGATTCGTCATCGTCGGCAGTGCCGCGGGCGCCGGGCTGCTGTTCGGCTATGGCCTGTGGCGCCTGCTGCCCCTCGCTGCACCGGCGGCATTGCTGTTCGCCTGGCAGGCCTGGCAGCGGCGGCAAACACGACGCCAGATCGATCACTCCACAGCCAACGAGCTGGTCACGGCGGCGGTGATGGCCCTGGGCGCCAGCGCCGCCCATCTCGCCGCCGGCCATCCGTGGACCGCCGCCGCAGCCGTTCCCTGGGTGGCCTTCGCCCTCTACTTCGGCGGCAGCGTACTCTATGTCAAGATGCGCGTGCGGGATGCGCGGTCTGGCGGAGACACCCAGGCGAGGTGGCGTCACGGCCTCGCCTGTGCCCTGTTTCACGGTGGCCTGGGCATCACGACCGCCGGCCTGGCGTTGACCTGCTGGCCTGGGTCTCACTTCGGCGCCCTGGCCGGCGTGGCAACGGGACCGGCCATCCTCCGGGCTCTCTTCGCGTGGCTGCGCCTGGACGGCACCATGCCGTCGCTGCAACGTATCGGTGTCCTCGAGGTCGTCTTTGCCTCGTGGTTCAGTCTCTGGCTCGCAGCGGCACTTGTCGGACTGTGATCTGGACAACCAGATCCGAATACAGAATACTTATCCCTCGACGCCAGCCCCAGGTCCTGTTCCACCCCCCGGATGGATAGAGACAACGATGCCCGTCTGCAGCTACCTCGTCTTTCCCCAACCCGATGCCGAAGGCCTCGCAGCACGTCTGGCGGCCCTGCCGGGATGTGAGACCATGCCGGCTGACAATGCCGACCTGCTGATCCTGGTGACGGACACGCCCGATCCTGAGGCTGAAGAGGAGTTGCAGGACAAACTGCAGAATGTGCCGGGGATCCAGTGTATGGTTCTCACCTTCGGTGACATTGATGAGACCGAGCAGGGCCACGAGCAGCTCGAAGACGCCATGGAGCGCAGGAGGAAGTGATGACGGCGAGTGTGACACGCAGAGACTTCATGCGCCGCATGGCGCGCGGCGCGGCGGCGACTGCGGCGATGAGCATGATACCTGGAGTTTCCTTCGGTGCCTGGGAAGCCCTCGACGCCGACACCAGCGACATCGACTGGCGCAAGACCCCGTGTCGCTTCTGCGGCGTCGGCTGCGGACTGCTGGTCGGCCTCGCCGGCGGCCGTGCCGTCGCCGTGAAAGGGGATCCGGCGTCACCCGTCAACCGCGGGCTGGCCTGCGTCAAGGGCTACCACTCGGTGCAGGCCCTGTACGGCAGTGACCGGCTGACGAAAGCCATGGTCCGCCGCAACGGCAAGATGGTGGAGGTGCCGATCCAGGAGGCGTTGGATATCGTCGCAGCGAAGATGCAGGAGACGATCGAGACGCACGGAAAGGATGCGGTCTCAATCTACGGCTCGGGGCAGTGGACGATTCCTGACGGGTACGTGGCCAGCAAGCTGTTCAAGGGCGCCATCGGCACCAATAATGTCGAAGCCAACGCCCGTCTGTGCATGGCCTCGGCGGTGACCGGGTTCCTCACAAGCTTCGGTCTCGATGAGCCCATGGGCTGCTATGAGGACATCGACCACGCCAACACCTTCGTTATGTGGGGGAACAACATGGCCGAGATGCATCCGGTCCTGTTCTCGCGTGTTCTCGACCGGAGACTGCGCCATCCCGATACCCTCATCGTCGACATTGCCACGCGCACGACTCGTACGAGCCACGCGGCAGACAGGTCGATCCTGTTCCGGCCGCAGACCGACCTGGCCGTGGCCAATGCCATCTGTCACGAGATCATCAACAATGGCTGGGTGAACCGCGACTTTGTCGACCGTCACGTCGCTTTCAAGGCAGGCAAGACGGACATCGGCTACGGCACGGAAGACGGCTTCGCCTTCAAAGATGCGGCGCGGGACCTCGATCTTGCTGACTTCCGTGAGTTCCTGCAGGACTACACGCCGGAGAAGGTCGAGAGAATCTCGGGTGTTGCCGCCGATGACATCCGCTACCTGGCCGCGCTCTACGGTGATCCCGCGCGCAAGGTCGTGTCCTTCTGGTGTATGGGCATGAACCAGCACACGCGCGGTACATGGATCAACAACCTGGTCTACAACATCCACCTGCTTACCGGCAAGATCTCGCAGCCGGGCAACGGCCCGTTTTCTTTGACCGGGCAACCGAGCGCCTGTGGCACGGTGCGTGAGGTGGGGACGCTGACCCACAAGCTGCCCAAGGGTGTGGTCATGAACCCGAAGCACCGCGAACTGGCGGCCAGGATCTGGGACGTGCCGGTGGACAACATCCCGGCCAAGCCGACCTACCACACGGTGGAGATGTTCCGGGCTCTCGATCGCGGCGACGTGCGCTTCATGTGGATTCAGGTGACCAACCCCATGGTCACCATGCCCAAGCTGAAGCGCTATCGAGACGGGGCGCAGAAGGAGGGACGCTTCGTCGTTGTCTCGGACGTGTATCCGACACCGACGACGGATATTGCCGATGTCATTCTACCGTCGGCCATGTGGATCGAACGGGAAGGCCTGTACGGGAATTCCGAGCGGCGCACGCAGCAGTTCGACCAGCTTCTCGAACCGCCGGGAGAGGCCATGTCGGACACCTGGCAACTGATCGAGGTGGCGCGTCGGCTGGGCTTCGAGAAGCAGTTTCCGTGGAGCTACGAGACCCACATCCGTGACATCTGGGAGGAATACCGCCGCTTTCACGACGGCGCTAGGCACGGCATGGCGCCGTACGACGTGCTGCGGCGCCAGCCGGGCGTGATCTGGCCGTATGTCAACGGGCGCTCCACTCAATGGCGATACAACACCGATCTCGATCCCGCCGCTGACGCCAGCCTGGGACAGTTTGATTTCTACGGCAAGCCGGATCACCGCGCCTGGCTCTGGCAGCGGCCGTACGAGCCACCGGCCGAGTCTCCAGACACCGAGTATCCCTTCTGGTTGAACACGGGCCGGGTTCTCGAACACTGGCACACGGGCTCCATGACGCGGCGTGTACCGACGCTGCACCGCGCCGTGCCACACGCCTACGTGGAGATGCACCCGGACGACGCGCGTCGTCTCGGCATCCTCGATGGGGACAGCGTGCGCCTGGTGTCGCGGCGGGGGCGCCTGGACCTGCCGGCCCGGTTGGACGGCCGCGGTCAGCCCCCGACCGGTCAGGTTTTTGTCCCCTTCTTCGACGAGTCACTGCTGATCAACGAACTGACGCTGGACGCCTTCTGTCCGATCTCGAAGCAGCCCGACTACAAGAAGTGCGCTGTCCGCGTCGAGCGTCTGAACGCTGCCGAGGCCCGCGATGGCTAGTCACCGGGGCTGGAAGATCCTCGGTACCGTCATGTTGATGGCGGCACTGATCGTCGTTGTCGGCGAGGTCCTGCGCGCTGGCGATGATGGCGGCCTGCGTGCGCCGGACCATCGGGCGCCGGCATACGACGGCGGCATCCTCGCCGTGGTCCTCGCCGATGGAGCGGCCCTGCGCGCCGATCCGAAGGCGGCCAGTCTGGCGCCGCTGATGCAACCGGCGTCGGGCGTGCCGCTGCGCAACCTGGCCACGTTCTATGCGCGCCGGGCGTACCCGGGGGCGCCACCTGTCGTGCCCCACGCAGTGGATGCCAATATCAATCGCACGCAAGCCTGCAACGTGTGCCACGAGAAGGGCGGCTTCACGCCAAAGTACAACGCCTATGTCCCGGTTACGCCCCATCCGCAGTACCGCAACTGTTTGCAGTGCCACGCGCAGAGCATGGCGGTGAGCGAGGGGATGGAATCTCTCGCCGACAACGACTGGCTCAGCGTCAGAATTCCATCGTTGCACCGCCCGGCCCTGCCCGGCAACCCGCCACCCATGCCACACGGGTTGCAGCTGCGCCAGAGTTGTCTGTCCTGCCACGCCGGGCCCGCGGCGGTCCCAGACGTGCGAACGAGCCATCCTGAACGGGTGAACTGCCAGCAATGCCACGTGCCACGCAACACGCAGGAAGTCTTCCAGCGTGGCGGAGGGGCGGGGTGAACGTCGGTTCTCGTCTTCCCCTGGCGCTGCCCCTGTGCCTGGTCGCCTGTATTGGCGGCGAGCCCACGGCGCCACATCAGTCCCCGCAGTCACTGGAGACGAATGTCCAGCGACCACGTCAACTGGAGGTCCTTGATGCCGTCGTCGTTCAGGGCCGGACGGGGGCCGGTGGCGCTCCGTTTCAGAGCACCAGACGCACGGGCAGGATCGCTCAGTTTCCCTGCCACTCGTGTCATGACCACGCCGTCGTGGAACCGACGACATCCGATGTATCCGGGCGCTGGTCGCACCTCGACATCCGCCTCGAACACGCCGAGGCGCTGCGCTGCGGCACCTGCCATGACTACGACGACCTGAACCAGCTGCACCTGATTCACGGTGATCCGGTCGACTTCGACCAGAGCTACCAGCTCTGCGCCCAATGCCATGCTCCGCAGGCCCGCGACTGGGCTGGTGGTGCTCACGGCAAACGTCTCGGCGGCTGGCGCGGTGATCGCGTCGTCGAGACCTGTACCGGCTGCCACGACCCGCACGCTCCGGCCTTCCCGAGGCGTATGCCCCGGATGTATCCGCAGGTGCCGCGCACCGGAACGGATCGATGATGGGTGGCACCGGACGCAAGTTCAGGCTGCGCGACCTGTTCGCCCTGATGGCCCGCGGCACTGCCGGATCCGGTAGCGGCTGTACCGACGAGTCGACCGGCGGCCACTCTGTGCTCGACAAGACCGTAGATCGACGGCGGGCTCTGGGCATGCTGTTCACGGGTGCCACGGCGACGGCGTCGGCCACGGCAGCAGCAGCGAGTGTGACGCAGGCCGAAGAGCACAAGGATGAGAGGTTGCTAGCCTGGGAGGAGCAGCTGAAAGGCAACTTCCGGTTGATGACGGACAGCGAGAAGGCCGAAACCATCGAACGCCTCGAGGACCTGACCCGTATCCGCCAGGGGGTCAACGTTCACATCAGGGACACCGAGGCGATACCCGGTGTGCTCTACGGATACGCCTTCAACATCGCCCGCTGCAAGGGCTACCGGAATTGCGTCGAAGCCTGCGTCAAGGAGAACAATCTCGATCGTCGTACCAGCACACAGTACATCCGTATCTTCGAGATGGAGGCGGGGCAGGTAACCTTCGAAGACGGCGATGCCGAGTACTTCCACCAGGTCCCGGCGGAGGGTCATTTCTATATGGGAACGCAGTGTTTCCAGTGTGCCAACCCGCCCTGTGTCGACGTCTGCCCCGTAGGCGCTACCTGGCAGGAGCCGGACGGCATCACTGTCGTCGACTACGATTGGTGTATCGGCTGCCGGTACTGCGAAGCGGCCTGTCCCTACTGGGCACGACGCTTCAACTGGGGCGAGCCGGAGATCCCGGCGGACGAGATCAACCCCAACCAGCACTACCTGGGCAACCGCCTGCGGCCGAAGGGGGCGGTGGAGAAGTGTACGTACTGTGTCCAGCGCTCCCGCCAGGGGCAGTTGCCGGCGTGCGCCGAAGCCTGTCCCACAGGGGCGCGAGTCTTTGGGAATCTGCTCGATCCCAACAGCGAGATCCGCTACGTCCTCGAGCACAAGCGTGTCTTCCGTCTGAAGGAAGACCTGGGTACCGAACCGAAGTTCTGGTATTACATGGACTGACGGCGTGAATGGTGATTCAAGAATCAGCGGGAATCCAACGCCTGCAGGCCGCGATGCAAGCATCGCTGCGCAAAGTCCGACTGAGACGGCGTGAATGGTGATTCAAGAATCAGCGGGAATCCAACACCTGCAGGCCGCGATGCATGTCGGCGTGATCGGTACTCCGATCATTACGCTGGTCTCACGCCGACCAAGTCGCGATGGCCAGCCATCGCTACGCGAGACTCGGTCGGCATGAGCAAGAACTACACGACGAGCACTCCTGCGCGAGGACGGGTACCGGGGTAGGATGGACTTTCTGAGATTCCTGCGCAGCGCCCTTTCGGCGGCCACTACCGGTGGGCCCAGGTATCACGTCTGGATGGGGACGCTGACGTTCTTCATTCTACTGGGGGCGTATGCCTATTCGGTGCAGGTGCGCGACGGTCTCATCGTCACCGGCATGAGCGATCACGTCAGTTGGGGGCTCTACATCTCCAATTTCACGTTCCTCGTGGGCCTGGCGGCAGCGGCGGTCATGCTGGTGCTGCCGGCATACGTACTTCATGACGTCGATTTCTCCCGCGCTGTCCTGATCGGTGAGGGCGTGGCCGTGGCCGCCCTGATCATGTGCCTCTGTTTCGTCGTCGTCGACCTGGGTGGACCCGACAACATGTGGCATCTGGTGCCCGTCCTCGGGTATTTCAACTGGCCACGGTCGCTGCTGGCGTGGGACGTACTTGTACTCAACGGCTACCTGGCACTGAACCTGCTGATCCCGCTGTACATTCTCTACGAGCACTACTGCGGCCGGGAGCCACAGAAGAAGAAGTACCTGCCTTTCGTCTACCTGTCTGTATTCTGGGCTGTCAGCATCCACATGGTGACCGCTTTTCTGCTGGCGGGATTGCCGGCCAGACCTTTCTGGAACACAGCGCTGATGGGCCCCCGGTTTCTCGCCTCGGCCTTTGCCGCAGGCCCCGCGTTCATCGTTGTCACACTACATTTCATCCGCACCACGACAGCGTATCGCATCGTCGACGACACACTGTCAAAACTGGCGATGATCGCCACGGTGGCGGCGCAGGTGAACCTGATCATGCTCGGCTCCGAGATTTTCAAGGAGTTCTACTTTCCCACACACCATACCGAGAGTGCCCGTTACCTGTTTTTCGGTCTGCATGGCCACAACGCGCTCGTACCATGGATCTGGACAGCGATCTCGCTGAACGTGGTAGCCACCGTCGTGCTGACCCTGCACCCGTTGCGGCGCGACCAGCGGCTGCTGTATCCGGCTTGCCTGCTGCTGTTTGTCGCCGTGTGGATGGAGAAGGGCCTGGGCCTGATCATTCCCGGCTTCGTCCCATCACCTCTCGGTGAGATCGTCGAGTACATGCCGACCTGGGTGGAACTGTCGGTAACCGTCGGAATCTGGGCACTCGGGCTCTTCATTTTCACAACCCTCGTTCGTGTCGCGCTCGCGGTGGAAACCGGTCGCGTGCGTCATCCGGGGGCTTCACTCAAGCAGGACTAAAGGAGGAGGGGGAACCATGGGTTTTGCAGTCTGCAGATTGATTGTCGCGGCTCTGCTATTGGGGGCGGTCGCTGCCGTTGCCGACGTCACGGCAGGTGGTCAGGTGCGCTCCCGTTGGGAGCTGCGTGACACGGATGGCGTCGCCAGCGACGGCCATACCGCCACACGCACCCGCGCCGGTCTGTCGGCCACTCTCGAAGGTGGCGTCAGTGCCTTCATGCAATGGCAGGACGTGCGCATCTGGGGCGAAGAGGGCAACACCCTCGGTGACTTCAGCGCTGACCGCATCGACCTGCACCAGGGCTGGGTGCAGTTCAAAGACTTCGCCGACAAAGGCGTCGATCTGCGTATCGGGCGTCAGGAGATCGCCTTCGGTGGCCAACGGCTCGTGGGTGCTGTCGGCTGGACACACCAGGGCCGGTCCTTCGACGCGGTCCGCGGGACGTGGCGTCCCGGAGGTTCCACGGTCGACGTCGTGGCCTCGAGACTGGGGGATACCTCATCGCCGCCGGCGGCTGCAAACGGGACCTTTGCCGGTGTCTACGCGTCTGTGGCGCCGTTGTCGGGAGCCGAGCTGTTCCTGCTGTACAACTCTCTCGACCCTGCCACAGAGCAGTTCACGGCGGGGGCCCGCAAGAAGGGCCAGGCCGCCGGTTTCGACTATCGTGTGGAGGGAGCCTACCAGACCGGTGACCGGGCAGATCTCGATGTGGCCGCCTTCTTCGCCGGCGCCCGTGTTGGCCGCAGTATCAGTGGTGTGGATTTGACCCTGTGGTACGACTATCTGTCCGGCGACGACGAGACGAAGGTCTTCGACACGCTGTTTGCCACAAATCACAAGTTCTACGGCTACGCGGATTTCTTCCTCAACATCCCCGTGCATACCGCCGGGGGCGGTCTGCAGGACGTGGCGCTGAAGGCCAAGAAGACATTGCGCCCGGGTCTGACTGCCGCCCTCGATGTGCACAGTTTCTCGCTGGCCGATGACACCGGCGTGAGCACCGCTCATCTCGGTGAGGAGGTCGACCTTAGGGCTCACGGATGAATAAGGGGTGCGTTTCATGGGTCTGCCGTCGGCCGGATGGTGTAGTTCCAGTCACCATGAAAGGCATGCCGACAGAGGC
>PBSR01000101.1 GCA_002726335.1 Gemmatimonadaceae bacterium | reverse complement strand
TGCTGTTGTTCGGACCGAATGGAACCGATCTGGTGATCGCCGATCCCGCAACGGGAGAGTCGCTGGAGGTGGTGCCGCTGCAGACGCCGGGCGGCTTTGTGTGGTCCGATCCGGACGGACCTTTCCTAGTGGTGGGCTACCGCGAGAACCGTCGCGAAGCAACCCTTCAGGTACTGGACGCGGCCACCTATGCGACGGTCGCGGTGGTGGAATTGCCGTTGGAGTGAGCGCGGCCGACCGAACCGAGGCGGTGGGGGTTCGCAGAGGGTCGTTCCGGTCTGGATTCAGCGGCTCCGGCGGGCTGACTGGAGTTATGCTGGTCACCGGCCGAGACCGAGATGGAAGGAGCACCCCCTGACTGGCCTACGGCGACTGTCCGAAAACCTGTTCCTCTTTGAGGACACCTGCAACGTGTACGTGGTGCGGGATGGGGAGCGGGCGATCCTGGTCGATTTCGGGACCGGGGCGGTACTGGACGCCCTCAACGAGGTTGGCATCGAAACGGTGGACGCGGTGCTGCACACCCATCACCACCGGGATCAGTGCCAGGGCGACCGCATCCTGAATGAACGCGGTATCCCGATAGTCGTACCGGCAAGGGAAGCCGGCTATTTCGAGGACGTCGAGACGTTCTGGCGACAGCGGCAACTGCTGGCGAACTATGACCTGCAGTCGGACTTTTACACCCTGCGCGAGTCGGTCCAGATCGAGAGGCAACTGTCCGACTACGAGGTGTTTCACTGGCGCGGGTTGGGGCTCACGGCGCTGCCCACACCGGGCCACACGAAGGGCTCGATCACGTTGATCGGCGACCTCGACGGGGAGAAGGTGGCCTTTAGCGGTGACCTTATCAGCGCGCCGGGGAAGATCTGGCGGGTCCACGATTTGCAGTGGTCGTATATGGCGACGGACGGCATCAACGCAGCGATCGCCTCGCTGGATGCGCTGCGCCGGGTCGGGACCGACCGGCTGTTGCCGTCGCACGGGGCGCCGATGGGCCGCCCGGGGGCGGCCATCGATCAGCTGGTGACAAATCTGTCGCGCCTGTTCCAGGTGGCCAGCTACACGCCGGACCCGGTCTCGGTGCCGGAACTAGCGATCAACCAGCGCTTTCGCCAGGTTTCGAAACACTTGTGGCTGAGCGCCCTGGCGGACGCGAACTTCTATGCGATCGTGAACGACGATGGGGCGGCGATGCTGCTGGACTACGGCTACGCCAGCCACGATCACGCCGGCGATCTGCGGCGGTTCGTGGAGCATTCCATCGAGGAGCTGAAGGAAGTCGCCGGGGTAAAGTCGATCGAGGTGGTGATCCCCAGTCACTATCACGATGACCATGTGTCGGGAATCCCGTGGTTGCAGCGCGAGTACGGCGCCCAACTGTGGGCGCACGAGGTATTCAGCGACATACTGGAGAACCCGGGTGCCTATCACCTGGCCTGTCTTCCGATGGAATCGATGCGGGTGGATCGGGTGCTGAGCAACGGCGAGGAGTTCGACTGGGGCGGATTTCGCTTCCAGACCGAACACGCCCCGGGCCACACCTATTTCGCGGCGCACACGTTCGTGCGGGTGGACGGCCTGAAACTGGCGTTGACCGGCGACAATATTCTGACCTCGATGACCGGGCCGCGGATCGGCGGGCCGGTGTACCGCAACCGCTACGAACTGGACGGCTTTCAGCGGGCGATCAAGCGGCTGCGCGAGTACGAGCCACAGATGCTGTTGACGGGCCACTCGGCGGCGATTTCGGTGAGCCCGGAAGCGCTCGAACAGCCGCTGAATCGTGCCCGTGAATTGACCATGGCGTTCGAGGTGCTGGTCGAAGATGAGGATTCGACCGGCTTCGCGATCGATCCCCGCTTCGTGGGCATCCGGCCGTACTGGACCCGGGTGGTCGCCGGCGAAACGGTGGACCTGGAGATAACGTTGCGGAATCACGCCGACGAGGCGCGGACCTTTGTGCTGAGGCCGGATCTACCCGACAGCTGGACGGCCGACCCGGACGCGATTGAGATCGAGGTGGCGGCGCGGGCGGCGGTGATGAGCATGCTGAAGGTGCGGGTCCCTGAGGGGCAGGAGCCGGCGCGACGCGTCCCCTATTGCCTGGACGTGACGGTCGGCGAGCGCCGCTTCGGGTTGGAGGCAGAGGGGCTGGTCGATGTTCTGGAGCCGAAGACGGCGGAGAGCCGGGAAAACTAGCTGGAGCCGCCGAAGCGGCGGCCCGGCAAAGCAGCGATCCGGGGAGCGACCCGGTGATATGAAAGCGAGATCGGCAATGAGCGGCACGCTACACGAATTCGAGTCGTCCACCTACTACGTGAACTACGGCCCCCACGAGCCGGCGATTCGGGTGGATCCGGGCGACTCGGTCCGGGCCCGGACGCTGGATGCCGGGGGGCTGGACGAACGGGGCGATAAGCCGCCGCCGGAAATGTTCCAGCAGGACCCGGAGACCGATTTGAAGCTGTCCAACCCGCAGACCGGGCCGGTGTACGTGAACGGCGCCGAGCCGGGTGACATGCTGGCGGTAAGGATCGACGAGATTGAACTGACCCGCGAGTGGGGCTGGTCGCGCCACAACCCGGGGATGGGCATCCTGGGAATCGAGAGCCGGGTGCACGGCCCGACGGGGCTAAGCGAGCCGCTGCCATACCGGGAGTTTCGCTGGGAATACAGCGCCGACTTCAGCACGGCGACGCTGGATCTGCCGGCGAGCGGAAAGCGGGTGACGATCCCGACGCATCCGTTCCTGGGCTGCATCGGGGTGTGCCCGCGCAACGGCGAAGTAGTCAGCACGATGACGCCATATCACCACGGCGGCAACATGGACTGCGTGGAGACGGCGGCCGGGACGACGGTCTACCTGCCGGTGTTTCGCCGGGGAGCGCTGCTGATGTTCGGCGACGGTCACGGGGCGCAGGGCGACGGGGAAGACTGTGGCTCGGCGCTGGAGACGCCTACCCGCACGACGCTGACGATCGACCTGGTGAAGGACAAGGCGATCGACTGGCCACGCCTGGAGAACGACGACTACATCATGACGGTGGCGAACACCCGGCCGCTGGTGGACGCGGTGCGGATCGCCAAGGTGGCGATGGTGAACTGGCTGGAGGCCGAGTACGGCTTCGACCGCTGGGAGGCCTTCCAGCTGCAGTCCCAGGCGGGACTGGTGCGGGTGGGCAACGTGGTGGACCCGCTTTACACCGTGGTGGCGAAGCTGCCGAAGAGCCTGCTGTGCTAGCCGATCGGGGTGAACTTTAGGACGACGTTGGCGTAGTAGCCGGCGATGTAGATGGCTCCGGCGGCGTCGATGGCGATACCGCCGGGCAGGACCATCCGCCCGGCCGAGTCGCGGACCACGAACGAGTACTCAAACGTACCGTCAGCCGCGAAACGGTGGATGCGACCAGTGGCGAAGTCCGCGACGTACAACTTGCCGGCGGCATCGACTTCGACATCGCCGCGGGCGAGCGAGCGGAACACGGTGTCCGGGGTGTCGGCGCCGTAGATCGGGGCCAGGGCGAGGCCGGCGGCGTCGTAAAGCTGGACGCGGCGATTGAAGGTGTCGAAGACGTAGGTGACGCCATCGGCGTTGACGTCCACCCCGGTGGGGATGTTGAGCGATGCCCCGCTGGCGACATCCATGGTGCGCTTGCGGTTCCCGGCGCCGTCGAAGACCAGCACTCCCCCATGGGCGCTGCTGGCGACGTAGACATCGCCGCTGGAATCGGTGGCGACCCCGCCGAACGGGATCGAGTGAGAAATAACCTCGGTGGCGCCGATGACTTCCCAGGAAGTGACGAAGGAGCCGTCCGGGGCGAACCGCTGGACTTGATTGCCGGCCAGGTCGAGGCCGTAGATGTTCCCGGCAAAATCAACCGCGACATCCTGGAGGCCGACGAACTGGCCATCGCCGGTTCCCTGCGCACCCCAGGCGGCCACGAAGGCGCCGGCGGCGGTGAACTTTTGAATCCGGCCGCTGACCGTATCGACGGCGTAGACGTTGCCGCCGGCATCAACGTCGATACCACCGATGCGCAGGAACTGGTCGTCGCCGGAGCCAGTGCGGCCCCATTGGGTGGCCAGGCTGTACTGCGCGGTGGCGGCGGAGAGGCCCGGCAGCAGGAACGCCAAGCCGAGCAGCAGACCGATCAGGGCGGCGGCGACGGGAGCGATGAATCGCGATCGAGTTGCGGTCAAGATGGGCGTCTCCTTGCCTTCCGGGCGTACCGGGCGGCTAGTTTGAGCCAGCCGCCGATTGTATCCCACCGGGGTCGGCCCCGGAAGCGGGTGCCCCCGGGGGTAGCCTCGTCGCGGGGACCAAGGGCGTGGATCAGGGCGCGCAGGATCTCCAGGTCGAACTGCCCCTCCATACGATCGCGCATCGGCATGATGTCTTCGTAGACGGATAGGCGGCGGCGGTAAGGGGCCTAGACGGTCAACGCGTTCAGCACGTCAACGACCGCGATGACCCGGGCGATGAAGGGGGTGTCCTGCCCGCCGAGGCCGTCGGGATAGCCCTGGCCATCCATGCGTTCGTGGTGGCTGCGAGTGGCCTGCAGGACCGGGTCCGTCAGGTTGCGAATCTGGCGCAAGAGATTGTGGCCCAGCAGGACGTGCTGGCGCATGAGGGTCCACTCGGACTTGGAAAACGGCCCCTGCTTGTAGAGGACGTCGCGGGGAATCTGGGTCTTGCCGATGTCGTGCAGGAACCCGGCGAGGGCCATGACCTCCATCTCGTTGGGGTCGGTGATGCCGAGCGGGCCACACAGCGCCAGGACGCAGATTCCGGAGTTGACCATGTTGGTCTGCAGGGAGTCGTCGGCTCCGCTGGAGCGGATCAATTCGAGAAGAGTGTCGGGCGAGGACAGGGCCTGCCCGGCGGTGGCGTCGATGATGGGACGGGCGCGGCTGATCTCGATGACGTTGGGGTGATCCATGATCTCCCGGGCGATCACCATCGATGACGCCGTGAGCAGGCGGGCCTATTAGATGGGCTCAACATTCGGGTCGTGGAGAGCCTGGGTGAGATGCTGGCTGACGTAGTGGTCGATCGAGTCGCCATCGGTGAAGAGCACGAACAGCGTGTCGATCCCGCTCGATTTGAGTTGGGTTATGGCCTAGCGATCAACCCACGATCCGGCTTCCCGGAAGACGACGTGGCTGTCGCGGGATTTGAGGAAGAGGGTCGATTCCGCCACCGGACTTCCCTGACCGTCGGCCAGGGACAGCGGCAGGTAGACCGATCCGTCTCTTCGGCTCATATCCCCTCTACAGTCGACGCGCTTTGCGGACTCACGCGACAGCGATTCCCGGAAGTTCGACTGGCGATGCGCACTCGACTCCATGGAATCAAGCGCATTCCCATTGCTAACTGTCTACCCGAATAGTCAATGCTTATCGCGCGATTAATCGTAGGCCGTGTACTCGCCCTTTGGATCGGCAGACAGCAATTCGCCCAGCGTGCGCGCGCCCGCGACAGCGCTTTCGGAGGGCAGAACGTTGAAGATGACGTGGACGCGATCGGCCTCACCACTGAGTTTCAGGGCCAGGCTGGCTAGCGCCGCGAGATCGGATTCGCTGTACGGATATTCCGCGAGGGTGGCGGCGGTGTCGGCGATCCGGTCCCACTCGCCCTCTTTGCGCCCGTGCAGACGGACCGGCGCTACCTCGGAAAGACTCACCTGGGATTGCAACAGCGGGGCCTCGCGGGCGGGCGGGAAGTCGGAAGCTGAGAGGGCGATTTCCAGATCGATCAGGTGATCCAGCGTCTCTTCGAGGCGCGCGTCGGGCAGGAACCAGGAGAGGTGGCGAAACTCGACGCCGAGCGGCAGGCCGGGCAGCCGGGCACGGCAGCGCTCCAGGTACCTGAAGCTGTCCGGTCCCCAGTTGAACCACGGGGGGAATTGCAGCATCAGCAGGCCTAACTTGCCGGCCGCGCTGAGGGGCGCGATGGCGGTGACGAACTCCTCGAAAATGACATCCGGGGGCTCGACGGCGACTTCCGACCAGGGCATCCCGGGCAACGGGGCGGCCTCGCCGGGGCGGCGCTGGTGCAGGGTGAGCCCGCCGAACGCCAGGACATCAAAGACGAACCCGTCGGGGACCGCTTCGGCCCACTCGCGGACCCGGTCCTCGCCGGGAATCCCCTGGAAGGTGGTGGCGACTTCGACCACCGGGAACTGCTCGGCGTAAAAGGACAGCATGTCCGGCTGGCGGGTGCGGGGCGGGGAGAAACCCCCCAGCCAATGCCAGCCGCTGGTGCCGATGAGGATCTGTTTCGCGAGGTCGACCTGGTCCACTTCCCTATCGCCGGTTGAAACGTGCCGCCTCAGATATTAGTCAGCCGGGGTTGAAAATGTTCGTTATCCGCGGGTGTGTGGTCGGATGAGTCGTCTTCAGCCTGGACCCAGGAAGAGCCCTGCTCGGCTGCGGAAGCGACCAAGACCAGTTGTCGCAGGTGTTCGGTCTCTTCGCCACGGGGCAGTTGATCGAAGAGGGTTTGCAGCATCTTGGCGTTGGCGACCGCCTGGCCGACGAAGTGATTGTTGGTAATGACAAAGGTGGTGGCGGCTTCACGATCGACGGACGCGATGCGGTCCTTCCAAGGCATCAACTCGGCCTGGGAATAGAGGTAGTTGTAGCGCTGCGCCTTCTGGCCTTCGAGGCGGGCTTCGAGTTCCTTTTCACGGGCGCGACGCTCGCAATGGAATCCCGAATCGCGCCGGATTTCGCGGCGCAGTTGCTGCGCGCGACGCTGGTTGATGGCGGGCCACCAGTCGTTGGCGTTGCGCCCGTGGAAGCGGACGTAGCCCACCGGCCCGGTGGCGGCGGTGAAGGGTGGCATATTGCCCTTAAGTTGCGGCTCGTCGACGCAGCAAAACCCGAGGCCGAGTTCGCGCAGTAGTTGCACGGTTTCGCTCCCGGCCGCGCCGTCGACCCAGCTGGCGTGGCGGAATTCGACCACGACCGGTAGCTCAGCGAGGAGATCGGGGAGCAGTCGGAGGCAGGCGAGGCCGGTTTCGTCGCGCTCGAAGCGCGGCGGGAACTGCATCAGCACGGCGCCGAGTTTGCCGGCCTCCTGTAGCGGGGCGACGGCTTCGGCAAACTCGCAAAAGGTCTGCGTGGCGGCGGCCTCGAAGTGGTGGGTCAGGGCGCTGAACGCCTTGACCGAGAAGATAAAGTCGTCGGGCGTGCGGCGAATCCAGCTTTCGATCAGGAACGGCGAGGGGATGCGGTAGTAGCTGCTGTTGAGTTCGACGGTGTCGAAGTGCTGGCAGTAGAACTCCAATTCGTCGAAGCCGCGGGTTTTGGCGGCAGCCGGGTAGAAAGTCCCGTACCAGTCGGCATAGCTCCAGCCGGCGGTGCCGATGCGCTGACCCCGGGAAGCCGGCGCGGACATGGGTCAGAGCCCCCGCAGGGCGGCGAGCACGGCGGCGTCTTCGCGCTCCAGCACGGTGCGCGGGGATAGCTGGAAAGCGTCGGATTCGATCCGGCCGATGATCGGTGGTGTGGCTCCGCGTAGAGCGGCCGCGAGGTCGTCGGAAGGGTGTTCGGGGGAGACGATGCGCAACGCCACCGAGGGGATCACCTGGCCGGGCAGCGACCCGCCACCGACGGTGGCGTCGGCAGTGATGACTTCGGCCGTGAAGCCGCCCCCGAGCGCGGACGCCCAGGCCCCGGCGCGGCGTTCGAGGTCGGCGATCGGTGCGGCGATCATCCGCCAGACCGGGATCTCGGCCTCGGCGACGCCCTCGACGTAGGCCAGCAACGTGGCGTGCAGGGCGGCCAGGCAGAGCTTGTCGGAGCGCAGGGCGCGGGTGAGTGGATAGGCGGCGACGGCGTCCACCAGGTCGCGCCGGCCGACGATGATGCCGGACTGCGGGCCGCCAAGTAGTTTGTCGCCGGAGAAGGTGGTGAGCGCAGCGCCGGCGGCGACACTTTCCGGCACGGTCGGCTCGGGGTCGAGTCCGTAGTCGGCGGTCGGCAACAGGGTGCCACTGCCGAGGTCGTTCATCACCGGAACCGCGTGCTCGTCACCAAGCGCGCAGAGATCTTCCAGGAGTAAGCTTTCGGTGAAACCGACAACCAGGAAGTTGCTGGTGTGGACCCGGAGCAGCAGGGCGGTTTCGGGACCGATGGCGGACTCGTAGTCGGCCAGGCGGGTGCGGTTGGTGGTGCCAACATCACGGAGGATGGCGCCGCTCTGGCCGAGGATGTCGGGAATGCGGAAGCCGCCGCCGATCTCGACGGCTTCCCCGCGGCTGACGGGGACTTCGCGTCCACCGGCCAGGGCGGCCAGGCAGAGGTAGACCGCGCCGGCGTTGTTGTTGACGACCAGGGCGGCTTCGGCGCCGGTAAGTTCGCAGAGGAGGTCCTCGACGTGGGCCCGGCGCGAACCGCGCCGCCCGCCGGCGACATCGTATTCGAGGTCGGAGTAGGCGCCGGCCGCGCCGGCGAGCGCCGCGATGGCGCGATCGGAGAGCGGGGCGCGCCCGAGGTTGGTGTGGACTATGACCCCGGTGGCGTTGATGACTGGATGTGGAGCCGGGGCGAGCAGGAGGCGGGCGTTCTGGATCACAGACTCGACCAGCGCCTCGATTCCCGGGTGACGGCCGTCGCGCTCCAGGTGGCGGCGGAGGCGGTCCAACTTGGCCCGTGCCCGGCTGTTGGCGACCGACGCTGGAATCTCGGGAGCAACTTCGCACACCCGGGCGGCCAGGACATCGACGGCCGGCAGCGATCGACGCGGATCTACCGACGCTCCGGCGCCGTCGGGTTGCTCAGGCACCGAATTTCTTGAGCCGGCCGGCATATCCGGCGAGCAGGCTCATGGTGTTGCGGGCCGGAAAGATTCCGAGGCTGCCGCTGCCGCAGGCTCGCTCACCGAACACGGTGGCGGCATCGGGGACGACATGCTCGGCATGTAACAGGAAGGGCACCGGGTGCCACGAGTGCTGGCGCAGGCGGGCCGGGGTGGAATGGTCGCCGGTGACGGCCAGCGCCGCGGGTCCGAGCCGGACTATTTCGGGGATCGCGGCATCGACCTCTTCGATGGCGGCCACCTTGCCATCGAAGTTGCCGTCCTCGCCAAGCGAGTCGGTGGCCTTGAAGTGGAAGAAGAAGAAGTCGTAGTCGTCCCAGTGGCGCTGCAGGGCGGCGACCTCGCCGGGGAAGGTGTCGCCGGTGTCCAGGACCGCCATGCCGGCGATGGTGGCCAAGCCTTTGTACATCGGATAGGCGGCCACGCAGGCGGACCTGACGCCGTAGATTTCTTCCAATGATTCCAGCGCCGGCAGGCCGGCGTAGCCGCGCATGAGGACGAAGTTGGCCGGCGAGCGATCGCCGATGACTTCGCGGACGCCGTCCAGGAACCGCCGCAGGATCGCCTCGGTGGCGGCGGCTTCGGGGGCCAGGGCGTCGGGGGCCAGCGGCGGCACCCCGGTGAGTTGCGGGTCGGTCTCGCGCACGGCCGGATGCAGGCCCGCGCCGCGCAGCACCAGCACGGCGCGGTGCTGGCTCTCGGTGGCGAGTTCGATTTCCACTCCATCGATCTCAATGGCCGAAAGGTCGGCAACGAGCCCGCGGTTCAGATCGGTGGAAATCCGCCCGGCGCGGCGGTCGGCGACGTTACCGTCGCCATCGATGGTGCAGAAATTAAGGCGGACGCCGATATCCTCGGGGGCCAGGTCGAGCCCGATGCCCAGGGCGGACAGGGCGCCGCGCCCGATGTTACCGGCGATCGGGTCATAGCCAAAGAGGGCCAGGTGACCGGGTCCGCTGCCGGGCGTGATGCCGGGACCGACCGGCTCGCTGAGGCCGACGATGCCTTCACGGGCCAGGAGATCAAGATTGGGCGTGCGGGCGGACTCCAACTCGGTAAGCCCGGTGTCAGGGTGCGGCAG
The DNA here is from genome assembly GCA_002726335.1 of Gemmatimonadaceae bacterium. Next base: position 308 of record PBSR01000101.1, on the reverse strand, counting down.
GCCACCAAGCCCGTCCAGAACGAGCAGGATCAGCTTGCCTTCGTTGGCGATATGCAGAGATTTGAGCGCGGAGGTCGAGATCACGGTTAGAGGTCCTGGCGAGGGGTGGAATGGCGGTCGCAAACGAGCGATATTCTAGCACGCGGATCGGTGTTCTGAACCTGTGGAGGCGGCCGAAGCGGGGGCCGTCGGTCCGAAAGTTCCGGCCGAGATGTTTCGCCGCGCCGATTGTGCGATTCGCCACTATGCGTCGACCGGGCGATAGGTCACAATACGTTGAGACCAATTGGGGACGAACGGAGTGGGTG